>NZ_JBHUJB010000035.1:0-211940 GCF_042683245.1 Rubritalea tangerina | reverse complement strand
CAAGCCTATCCGACTTTTCCTGACTACTTTAAAACACCGAAAAACCGCTTAAGTCCGTGCCATTCGGGCCAGTCTCTAACTATACCTCGCGATGGATGACGACAGCGGAGTATAAGGATGGGAAGTTTTACCTATATTACGATAACCCGAATGACCAAGATCCGCATTTGATTGTGGATGAGGATTTGAGGGATGGAAAGATGGGGAAAGATTATGGCTTGGTGTTTAAAGATCCATCAGATGGTTCTGACAACGCGGTGATTAGAGGGGCAGATGGGAAGTTTCATTTTATTTATGAAGATTGGTCACCACTGAATGCGAGTAAGCAGGCTTGGGATTCGCCATTGGCGGGGCATGCGGTTTCTCCCGACGGTATTCATGAGTGGAAGGTGCTTCCTCCGGCAGTGGACCTGCGGACTAAGGCCACGGGTAAAGTGTTAGAGTACAAGCATCCTTTTCAGCCGGACAAGTTAAAGTATGAAGAGCACATGCCGAAGCAAGATGCATTTGGTGATTGGGCGGGCATATTGGTAGGCGAGCGCTATTATTTATTTGCGGACTATGATCCTGCAGCGAATAAGTCCGGAAGGAAGGGGATGAGTGCGGCGTGGTTTACGTCGACAAGTTTGGATGAGCCATTTAAATTTTGTAGTCACATTGGGCAGGGGCATCCTGATCCGGACATTGGCTTTGCGGAGGGGCAGTTTTATTTGATCACTCAATTTAATCAGGACTTTGTGAGCCCTGGGCCGTGGGTCAAGGGGGTGCAAGCGCGCGTGGGAGTGGATACTAGCAATGATGGCAAAGCGGATCAATGGACGGAGTGGCAGGAGATCGAGGAACGCTACGACCACAAGCCAGGCTTTGCGAAGCAGATCGTAAAGGTGCCGGCGCAGGTAGATGCATCGGGCTTACCGGCTGGCTATGGGGTGCAGTTTGAGATCAAGTTGAGTGCTCCCTCTGGTGCGCAAGTGAAGCCACGACTCGACGGCGTGAAGATTAGCTATGAGTAGGGGGAGGGAAAAGAAGTGTGGTTCTTTTCCCATGTGCAGTACCCTGACACCACAGCGCCTAGGCTTTGAGCTTTGGATTGAAGTAGAGAGCGATGGTTAGGGCTGCAAGAGGGGCGAAGATCATGACGGTGAGGCTGGCATAATTTAAGATGGTGAGCCATTGGATGTTTACCGCTAGATATTTGGTGAGGATATCTCTGAGAAGGTAGATGCTGACTGTAGATAGGTATCCATAGGAGTCTGCGAGGGCAATGAGGAAGCTAGCTGTGGCGACGGTGTGAAGGGAGGCAAGCAGCCGTTCTACGAGGATGACTTGGTAGGGGACAAATGCCATGTAGAGGCCCACACCATTCATGAGGTAGAAGCCGAGGGGGCTCAACATACCTTGTTGGAGGAGGAGAGTGGCGCTGCCGAGTGTGAGTGCGCCGATGGATATGAGGCTGAGGCTGGCGAATACTGCTGAGCGGTGGCTTTTGACTTTGGTAAAGATGAGTAGGGAGACGATGACCAAGAGGCCTACTTTTATTTCGACACCGGCAAAGTCACTTGCAGTGACGGTGTGTCCGAGCTCTTTGAGAATGTCATTCATGAAGCTGTCCCTGATATCTCTGTAGGTCATGAGGCAGAGGTAGCCAAACACAAGACAGACGACTCCGAGGAGGTAGGTGCGCACGAATTTCCTGCGTTCTTGGTGGTTCATGGGTTCCCGAAGTGTTCTATTTTTTCTATCTTCAGGGGTGGGAGGGGGCACGTGGTAGAGCATTGTTAGAGCGAGTAAGAGCAAAGGGATGAAGATGGCACCAGTGGTGACAGGCATCCAGAATTCTGCGACTCCCAATCCATCCATCGTCCAGCGTCCGACGGCTTTGACGATACCGGAGGAAAAGATGATACTAATGCTCATGGCGAGGCCGAGGAATTCGGTAACGCGTCTTCCTTCGAGGATGCCGAAGATGAGTGACCAGACCATGCCTAGGGGGAGGCCATTGAGAAAGAGGAAGATGAGGTTGTATGGGCGCGGGCAGAGTGCGAAGCCGAGGAGCATAAGTTCGGCGAAGAGGATAAGGCCGAGGACGAGGGGGACCCGCTTTTTCATTGTGGCTTCAGAGGCGACTTTGATGCCAATGAATTTGGAGCTCATGTAGCCCAGCAGCTGGGAGATGACGGCGATAGATTTGTAGCCAAAAGTGACGCCAAAGAGGGTGAATGCTGAGAGGCCTTCATAGCCTGTAGCGGTGAAGGGTTTGCGGAATGCATACATGCTGGCATAGGCTGCGAAAGCTGCGAGCATGGTATAGAGAACGAAGACAAGCTTCGGTTGTTGATTGAGCCATTTACCAACTTGAGTGGTTCGCGTTTGGTTTTGCATAAGGTTTGAGTGTGTATAGTGTTTTTCTTGTTAGGCGCATAAAATGCGGTTCCAATTTTACCTTATTGGTAGTTGGTAGGTCACTCAAAGTAGGGTGACAGAATTGTTGGATGACCTCAAGTCATGGAGCGTTATTGGATTGAGTTAGGTGATGTTAGTGGTTTCTGCGTGCGTTGGGCGCACGGCGACTCGGTGCCACATATGTTGTTGGCTGAGGGCGAATGCGGCATCGATGTTAGAGAGTGGCATGGGTGGGGAGACGAGTGTGCTCCAGGGGTATTGGTGGAGGTGTTTCTCTAGGAATTTAATGGCCTTGGAGAGGTGAGTGGCGGTGTAGTTATGGACACCGATGACGGTGAAGCAGCCTTTGACGATATCGACTCCAAGGATATCGAGAGGGGTTTGGTCATGCACCATTCCTGCCCAGAGGTAGTGGCCGCCGGGGCGGAGGAGGCGAATGCCTTCGGAGAGTATGTTAGAGACACCAGCAACTTCGATCACGGCATCGAAAGAGGAATCAGCTTTTGTGGCGAGATGGTTTGCATGGAGGGTTTGGAATCCAAATTTTTCGACGAAATCGAGGCGTTCTTGGTTGATATCGGTGACGGTGATATGTGAGACGCCACGTGCTTTGAGGAGGGTGGCGCCGTAGATCCCTAGCAGGCCAGCACCTTGAATGAGGACGGAATGGGTATTTGGGGGAAGAGGTTCAGTGACGGCGACCATGGTAGCGAGGGCGCAATTGGCAGGGGCAACGACTTCATCCGGTAAGGTATCGGGCAGGGGTTCGATGTAGGTACCTTTTCTGAGGAGAATGTGCGTAGCGAAGCATCCATTGAGGCCACCTTGGTCTTCGAGTGGGGCGTGGCCGTACTTGAAGAGGCTTTCGCATTTTTGTGGGACATTCCATTCGGTGCAGGGTTTGCAGCATCCACAGGTGTCGGTGAGGGTCCAAGTGATGCGTTTACCGAGGAGGTGACGTTGACCGGGGTCAGCAACGGCTTCTACGACCCCTACGGCTTCGTGTCCGAGCACGGATGGGAGGAAGGTGTTACGTTTTCCTGCATAGGTGTGGAGGTCAGACCCGCAGATAGTGGCTAAGTGGATGCGGACGAGTACTTGGCCATTTTGGAGGAGGATGTTTTCGGGAAAAGTATCGAGAGTGTGCGGGGTGTTAGGTCCTTGGAATACCATGCGCTGTCGGGGTGGGGCGATGGAATGGGACTGGGGGAGTAGGGTAGCTGGAATGGAATGGCTTGGCACGATAGAGTGGAGTGAAGTGGTGTGGTTTACCACCCAGCTCGTGTTGAGCTGGGTGGGACACAACCATGTGGTAGTATTTTTTGTACAGAGTGATTAGCGACGTCTGCGCAAGATGAGGCTGAGGCCACCGAGTCCGATGAGGGTGGTGACTGAGGGTTCAGGGATGGCGGTGACGGCTTGGCCGTTGACGCCATTTTGGTAGACTTGGGAAATTTCAGAGCTATCGAGCACTCTGTTCCAGGCGGCGAATTCATCGATCATGCCATCAAAGGCACGGGTGCCAGAGCTGGATCTTGCATTACCGATGTGGATACCGGTGGAAGAAATGGTCGAGGTCGTAGCGGTGATAGAATCGAGAGCGGAGCCGTTGATATAGGTTTCGACAGTGGTGGTGCCGGCATTTGCGGTGTAGGTGATGAGGACGTGTTGCCAGGTGCCCGCGGTGTGGACATCAGTGAAGAGGTTGTTTGGCGTGGAACCGGCATAGGTTTGGCCATCAGCGAGTCCGGCATCGAGGTTTCGAAGCCCGTAGGAGAGATCAAAGTTATTTTCAGCTTCGAAGACGAAGAAGCGGCTTGCTGCGCTGGTGGCATCGGTATCGAGTTTGTACCATGCTGCCACAGTGAAGCTTTCGCCGAGTGTGTTTCCTGAGCCAAATCCGACACTGGTGGAGATTCGGTCATTGGTGGTTCCGGCAAAGGTTGCGGCATTGCCAACAGCACCACCAGTTTGGCCGACAGCGACGTCGGTGCCGACGATGGTAGCGTTAGGGCCTGAGGCGCTCGCGTCGTTATTGAGGTCTTCGAAGTCGTAGTATGTGACAAGTCCCGAGGTGAGGGCGGCTGTGGCTGAGCTGGCCATTCCGAGGAGGGCAGAAAGGCCGGTGATTGTTTTCATTTTTTTCATGTGTTTGGTTTGTTTTGGGGTTGGTTTTGTTTCTTTTGTGAAACATCTAATCCACAGATATCTTGTTTCTTGTCATTCTGTAAAGGTTTCTTTTGTGAAACTTTAGGGGCGCAAAAAATATGGGGCTGTGATTAGAGAGATTTTTTACGGAGTCTGACTCGGAGGAAGTCTTTATTTTTTGGTGGGGATTGGGTGGGGGTGATTGCTGAGATACGTTCTAAGTCATTGTTGAGTGGAGTGATGGTTTCGGTGACATTGGTTTCAGTTATCCATGAGTTTGGTTGCAGTGAGTTTGAGGTTTCATAATGGAATTCGATGAATTCTTTGGCTTTGGTGCTTCGGGTATAGTTTACTTTTAGGAAACTTTGGTCGGGTTGGATTTGGGGGCTGAGGTTGATTGAAGGTGGGGTGTTTCCTTGAAGTGGGTTGAGGCCAAAGCCGAATTCTTCGAGTGTGGTCATCTGGTCGGCATCTGGGTCAGCGAGGGCATCGGAGGGATTGGTTTTATCGAGGCCGTAGAGCTCCTCCCACCAATCTGGGAGGGCATCATCATCAGAGTCCAAATGGCTGATTTTAGTTGGGATTGCTGGTGGGGCGCCGGCACCGTAGAGGGAGAGGATTTCCGCGGCCGTGAGGGAGCGGTTCCAGATGGCTACTTCATCGATGAGGCCGTCAAAGTTTCTACCAGTTCCTGCGCGGTGGCCGCCGATGATGAGTCCTCCCGTTTCCGCGATGGGGGCAGTGAGGTTGAGGGAGTGGGATTTGGCGAGAGCGCCATTGAGGTAGAGGTGCAGTGATTGGGAGTCGAAGCTGATGGCGAGTTGTGTCCACTGGTCGAAGAGGTTGCGGTCGACATCGAAGTCGAAGCCACCGTGGGAAGTGGTTCCTGGTGCTTGTTGGGATCCAACGGCTCTGGGGAGGAGTGTTTCGGTATGGAGTTGGACATTGACTTTGGTGGGGTCGGAGCTGGCTTGGATACCGACAGAGATTGCGTAGCCGGTGGTGGATGCCTTGCCTAGTGTTCGTGTGCTGCTTGGGAGGTCACCGGTGTGGTTGTTGACCATACTTTCGAGGAGGAAGTACCGATCGGTGCTGCCGTGGGCTGGGAGGGTCGAGGGCTTACACCAGGCAGAGACTGTGTAGGCTGGGGCGTTGTCATCGAGGAAGCTACGCGGCACGCTCAGGTATTGGCTCTGGCTACGGCCGAGTTGGAGAGCTCCGCCACGGATACCTTGATCGTCAATACGCTGTGCACCGTTATGTGCGGAGGCATTGAGTCGTTGGCCGAGTGGGGATGCATTTGAGAGGTCTTGGTCGAATGACCAGTAGGCCCGGAGTTGGTTGGCTAGCCCGTCAGAGCCTTTAGGGCTCAGTTGGTCGTAGGCGAGGGTGACTTGGTGGTTCACATTGCCCTCTTGATCGAGGTATTTGACGGTAAGCTCAGGGACCTCTTTAGTGGTGTCTGCCTGCATGGTGAGGAATTGGTTTTGCGTTTCGCGCGACCATTCGAGTGAGGGATGATAGACATTGAGTGATGAGATGATGCTTTTGTGGCCTGGGGACATGACGAAGTCATGGAGGTCATAGCCGACGCGTTGGGGATGCATGAGGTAGCGTGCGACGTGGATATCGCCACCGAAGAGGACGACACCTGGAATTTTCTCATCGCGGATGGTATCGAAGAGGGCATCGCGTTCTGCCCAGTACGTGAACATGTCGTCAGTTTCAGAGTTCTTTTTATCCTGCCAGATTTGGCCTTGGAGGATGACTTTGAAAGGGGCTTTTGAGTTGCGGATGGAGTTTAGGAGCCATTGCCACTGGGTGGCACCAAAGCAGGAGGATTGTGAGGCATTTACGGGTGAAGCCTCGGTTTGTGAGAACCAGCGAGGGTCAAGTAAGAAGACTTCCATGGCACCCAGGTCAGTTTTATGGTAGATGCCAAGGTTGTCGTGGCCGTATTGGTCATGGGCTCGGTATTCGACAAAGCCTCTGCGGGTGTTGACTTTACGGCCGGCAGTATTGAGGCCATTGCCGCCATTGATACCGAAGTCATGGTCGTCCCAGGTACCAACGGTGGAGGTGTTTTTGCCTAGGCTGGCGAGTGTGGGGACTTGGAGGAAGTGGCGGTGTTTTTGGCGGATGAGTGTGAGGTCACCGGTATCGACATAGGGGGTATCTCCGGAGAGGCAGAGGAGGTCGAGGTTATGGTTTGCCATTTCGCTCCAGACACCATTTGAGGTATCATTGGCACAGGAGATAAAGGCGGCGGTGACGACGTGGCCTTTACGTGCGAGATTAGTAGTAGAGAAGTGGTGTGTGGCGTCTCCACCAGCGTAGAGGGTGGTGGAATTATCCGCGTTAACTTTTTCGATTTTATACGAGTAATTGGAGTTTGGGCTGAGTCCGGTGAGGTGGAATTTTGCGACGAAATCATTTTGTGCGAGACTGGTGCTTTGATCCGTTGCGGCGACTTGTCCTTGGGAGTCGAGGGCGCTGAGTCTGAGGGTTTCTTCTTGTTGGCCTGGGCTGTAGAGGAAGTATGCTTCGGTGGGTTTGATGGTGCCGACATAAGGGCCAACAGGGTCAGTGGGGCCGATGATGTTTACCGTGATCTGCTGGGTGCTATAGGAGCCTGACTTTATGGCGACTAGGGTGTAGGTTTTCTCAGCGGTGAGGGTTTCGGAGAAGGTACCTGTGAGTGGGGATTGGTTGGGGCCATTGACGAGGGTGACTGAGTCTGCGGAGGTGACATTCCAGTTGAGGGTAGTGGATTCACCGAGAGTTAGGGTGCTTGGGGTGGCAGTGAAGCTCGCGATGGTGGGAGCGGGGGCTGGGGAGCCCGAGTGGATGAGGTTTTGCTGATTGAGTCCAAGCGCAAAGACTGTGGCGCATTCTTCGTCAGTGAGTGAGCGGTTCCAGAGGGCGATTTCATCGATTTTTCCATCGAAGCCACGGTTATTTACTGAGGAGCGGGCGGCACCGAAGTTGATAGCATCTCCAGCGAGTTTAGAAGTATCAAGGGTGAGTGTGCTGGATAGGACACCGTCTATGAAGGTGGTGATGGTGGTGAGTCCGTCTGCACTGGAGTAGCGCTGGAGTACATGGTGCCAGCCGGGGAGGGCGGCATCGGCGATGAGCTGTGAGCTATCTTGGGAGTATACTTGTCCGTCGTTTATGCCCGCTTGGGCAAGTGCAGAATCGCGGATCCCGTAGGAGATGTCGTAGTTGTCTTTACCTTCGAATACAAAGTAGCGATTGGAGGTGTTGGTTGAGGTGATTGGGGAGTTTAGGTTGTACCAAGCACTTAGGGTGAAATTTTCGCCGAGCATGGAATTGGCACCGTAGCTTGTGGCTAGCTGGATATGTTGGTTCTGAGCTCCTGTGAGTGCGAGGGATTGGTCGATGAGGCCTGCTGCAAAGCTCGGAGTGTTGATGGCGGTGGCTGAGCTTAGGTTTGGCGTATCCAGCTGGTTCTCGTAGGAGTTGTTCAGGGGGAAGTATGCCAGAAGGTTTTCAGATAGAGAGGCGGATGCTGAGACGCATGTACCGAGAAGGAGTGTCAGTAGGTAAGGATGCAGTTTGTCCATAAAGGTAAGTGGTGTGTTTTTCTGATACTAGGCGTATTTTGTTTTTCTTTCGATATCAAATGTTTTCTTTGGGAAACATATTTTCTGTGGACAAGATGCTGATGGGTGAAGAGCGGGAGGAGGAGTGTCTGATGCGGTTGACTTTTGGGAAACTTTATCTAGTTTTTTGAGAAACCATGGTCAATTTAGTGGAATTAGCAACACGGGTGAAGTCTGCACGTAAGGAGCGAGGCTATACACTGGACGAGTTAGCCAAGCGCGCGGATATCGGCAAAGGGATGCTTTCAAAGGTTGAGAACTTCAGGGTGACACCATCTTTGCCAACGATCATCAAGGTGGCGGCAGCATTGGAGATTCCACTTGAGAAACTATTTGAAGGATTAGATAAGAAGACCGAGGCGAAAGTGGTGCGCAAGGGGGAGAGTAAAGCGGTGGACCGCGATTCAGAGCATTCTTCGATTGCCTATTTTGATTTGGCGCATCCGCGCCCTAACCGGAAGATGGACCCTTTTGAATTAAGCATTCCTCCTGGGGGAGGACGTGAGCAGCCGATGTCTCATGAGGGTGAGGAATTTCTTAGGGTGTTAGAAGGCACGGTGCATTTACGGATTGATGAGAGGGAGCATGAAATGCACGCAGGGGATTCTATCTATTTTGATGCGGAGGTTCCGCATTGTCTTCAGAACCCCACTGAGGAGGAAGCCAGGGTGCTGTGTGTGTTTCTGGAGCGATCTTAAGGTTCGGAGCTAGCCGGGAGAGGCCTACCCACCCGTGACTGCGTTAAGAAAGAAGGGAATCAGGAGGGCGTTTGCCAGATCAATAAAGAAAGCGCATACGAGCGGCACAATGATGAAAGCGAGGTGCGAAGCACCATACTTTTGGGTGACGGCGGACATGTTCGCCATGGCTGTGGGTGTGGAGCCCAGTGAGATGCCTCCAAAGCCGGCACAAATGACCGCTGCATCGTAGTTTTTCCCCATGGCTGGGAAGAGGATGTAAAGGTTGACTAATACGGCGATGACAAATTGAGCGGTGAGAATAGCGAAGATGGGGCCGGCTAGGTCGAGAAGGGTCCAGAGTTGCATACTCATTAGTGACATGGCGAGGAAGGTGCCGAGTGACATGTCAGCGACCATTGCGATAGCGGGTTTCCCTGCTGGCCATTCGGTGCCGGTGATACGGGGCAATTTTTTTGGTACGGCATTGGTAAGGAGGATGCCTGAGAAGAGACAGCTTACGAAGAACGGCAAATCGAGGCCGATGGCTTGGAAGCCCTCGTCAACAAAGTAGCCTAGGAGGATGCAGATGTGAATGGCTAAGACGGCGTCGAGCAAGTCCATGTAGTCGAACTGTTTGACTTGGAGGTCTTCAGATGGGACGCCGACATTGATTTCGTCTTGGTTATCACACTGAAGGTTGTGTTTCTTAACGAGGTGATGTGCAATGGGGCCGCCCATCAAACTGGCTAGGATGAGTCCGAATGTGGCACAGGCGATGCCCATTTCCATCGCATTAGTGACTCCATAGCCATCGGCAATTTTGGGAGCCCAGGCGATCGCCGTACCGTGTCCGCCAATGAGAGAGACGGTGCCTCCTAGAAGTCCTTCTGGACCGGACAGACCGACTGCTTGAGCAACGGTGACGCCGGTAAGGTTCTGAACCACCATATAGCAGAGAGTGATGGCAAGTAGAATGATGAGAGGCTTGCCGCCCTTGAGCAAGTCGCTGAGGCTGGCATTGATCCCTATCGTGGTAAAGAAGTAGACGAGTAAAGTATCACGAGCGGCCATGCTGAATTCTATTTCAAAGCCAGAGAGGGCGTAGATGAGCGTGATAAGGATGGAGATGAGAAGCCCGCCTGAGACTGGGGTCGGAATGCTGAATCTGTTTAAGAAGCCAATCGCAGCATTGAGGCGTTTTCCAAAAAAGAGAACGAGGATGCCGAGTGTGACGGTAAGGAATGTGTCGATGACAATGGTGTTATCAATGATCTCCATGAGCGGAATGTCCTAGGACTGGTGAGATGAGAGGGTTCAGTGAGAGTTACGCTGCATGTGTGTCATGAAGTGATAGAAGTGACCAGCATTATCACGGGGGTGTGTGACTTTGAGACATTAAGCTGGGGAGAGAAGCTAATACCATCTTTCGACTCGGAATAGACGAATGGAGTTTGGTTGAGTCTTGTGAAGTTTGCGCTACGCTATTTTAGAGTAAATCGGATTATCTTACAGAATGTCATCGTTGTCATTCAGTTGTCCCGCGCGTGCGGGAGGCCTTCACTCCGCCTTGATATTCTGCAAGCTCATTCCGACCATTCGTCCACTCCGTTTCGATCAATGGTATAAGGAGTTAGAGGGGGGTATAGGAATTTCAGGCGATGTGGACATTTTACTTCACAGTGCGAACAGGAAGAAAATGAGATGAAAAATCACCAATCTATGTAAGCAAATTTCGTGCTTTGAGGCTGATTGGGCCCCTCGCTGCGTTGGCAGTTGAGTCGTGGGTGTTAGGGTTGATATGGTCGAGGGATTTGGCCGTCGAGTTCGTTAAGGTGATTGTGCATGAGTTTTTTGAGTGCCTGTGTTTTCTCGGGCAATTGGGTGGAGATATTTGATTTCTCGTAGGGGTCTTTTGAGAGGTCGTAGAGCTCAGAGTTGCCTTTTTCGTAGTAGTGGATGAGTTTGAAATTACCGGATCTAACAACCGTGTATGGTGGGCTAGCATGGTAGTGTGGGAAGTGCCAGAAGAGGGCCTCGCGCTGGAGGGGTGTACCGTCTCGCAGCATGGGAATGAGTGATTCGCCATCGATAGGGTGACCGGGGGTGATACCGGCGGCTTCGGCAATGGTAGGAAAAATGTCGATATGATTGATTGGGGTGTCAGTGGTGCTGCCTGGTTTGGTAAGTCCGGGCCAATAGATAAGCTGAGGCACTCTGATTCCTCCCTCATAGGGCATGCCTTTTTTACCTCTGATTGGAGATTGTTTGGTGGCGCTTTGGCCGCCGTTGTCTGAGGTGAAAATGATGACGGTTCGGTCGAGGAGGTTGAGGTTTTCTAGGTGTTGGAAGAGTTTGCCGAAGTTTTGGTCGACGGATTCGACCATGGCGGCATAGACGGCATTTTTCTGCGGACCGGTCGCATTTTTATTTTTATATTTTGCGACCAGTTCTGGTTTTCCCATGTTAGGGCTATGGACGGCGTAGTGTGAGAGGTAGAGGAAGAAGGGTTTGTTTTGATTTGTGCTGATAAAATCGATGGCTTCTTCGGTTTCACGGTCGGTGAGGTATTCTCCTTTTTCTTTAAGTTTGAGGTGTGCAGGGGTGGGGCGGGACTTGCTGGAGTAGGGGGAGAAGTAGGACCCTGGTGCTCCGAGGCCGCAGCCGGCAAAGTTGACATCAAAGCCTTGATCTTGGGGGAAATGGCCACGGTGGCCTAGATGCCATTTACCAATATGAGCGCTGATATAGCCAGCAGGCTTAAGCATTTCAGGAATGGTGATTTCAGCGAGTGGCAGTTCTTCTACGTTGAGTGGGCAGCTGAGTTTCTTTTTGGAGCCCTGTGAGAATTTTCCTTTTTGGGTATTGAGCGGGGTACCATTTTTAATCTTTTTGCTCACTTCCATGTAGGAGATGAAGTTGGTTATTCCGAGGCGTGTTGGGTAACGCCCGGTCATGATCGAAGCTCGCGATGGTGAACAGACAGCACAGGCTGCATAAGCTTGATCACACTTAAGAGCTCTCTGAGCAAAGGCATCTAGGTGGGGAGTTTCATAGAAGGTACTGCCGAAGCAGGCAAGATCACGGCAGCCCATGTCATCGATGTTGATGAGGACAAAGTTTAGGGGTTTCTCGGCATAGGTGAGTAGTGCGCTGGAGATGAGACTGAGGAGGGTGAGGCTGGTTTTGATCATTGCAATTATAGTAATGGCCAAAGGAGAGGGGGTATTACGTTCATTCTTCGGTGACACCATTCTTGTTCTTTTGCTAGGCGGTGTGGACAAGTTGCTTCACTGCCCGTTTTTAGATAGGGTGATATGAGGTCAGTTGCCTTGCGGCAAACTATTTTGTCCACACCGCCTAGCCGATTTATTAGGGTTTGTTAGCTAATGAGTTGAGGTTTCACGGAGCGAGGAATGCGATGAGGGGGAGGATGAGAGTACTAGAAAGCATGGAACCTTGACGGGGCTGTATGAGATGTAGTATTTGATGGGGTGCTTTGTTAGTTGGTATTCTAACAAAAATAATGTAAGAGATTTTTCATATGAAGCGCATTTCAAGATACACAGTGGTCTCAATGGTAGGGCTATCATCGGCATTTGCTGAGACTGAGACAAAATCGTCGGTGAAGTTTTCGCCCTATGTAGGGGAGACGTACCCACAGAATGTTTATTGGGGGGACACGCATTTGCACACGCGCTTATCATTAGATGCGGGGATGTTTGGTAACACGTTGGGGGTGGATGAGGCCTATCGGTTTGCGAAGGGGGAGGAAATCACATCAGCGACAGGGATAGCGGTGAGGTTAGCGCGTCCGTTGGATTGGTTGGTGGTGACGGACCACACGGACTTGATGGGGTTTGCGCCTGATTTTCAAGCTGGAGAGGAGCACATTTTAGCGGATAAGAAGGGGAAGGAATGGTATGAGGGGTACAAGAAGGGTGGGGAAGCTGCGGCGACGGCAGCATTTGATTTAATCACCAACTTTTCACAGGAGACATTACCGCCGGCTTTACTGAAGGCGTACAGTCCGGGTTCCAAGGAATTTGCGGCAGTGTGGAAGGAAATTGTAGATGGTGCTGAAGCGCACAATGATCCGGGGAAGTTTACTGCGTTTATTGGTTTCGAGTGGACCTCAGTTCCCAAGGGATTCAATCTTCACCGGAATGTTATTTTGAGAGACAATGGGGATAAGGCGATGCAGGTCGTTCCGCCGACAACTCAGAAACCGATGGGGAGCACGGACCCGCTTCACCTTTATAAATGGTTAGAAGAGTATGAGAAGAAGACAGGGGGCAAGGCGCTCTCCTTGGCCCACAATGGCAACCTTTCTAACGGCTGGATGTTTCCAACTGAGGACACCTATTCAGGAGGAAAAGTGGATGAGAATTATGTGAAGCTGCGTGCGAAGTGGGAGCCGCAGTATGAGATCACGCAAATCAAGGGAGATGGGGAATCGCACCCATACTTATCACCGGACGATCCTTTTGCTGATTACGAGAACTGGGACGTGGGTAACCTTGATTTAACTCAGTTGAAGAAGCCCGAGATGTTGAAGGGTGAGTATGCACGAGAAGCACTGAAACAAGGTTTACTGTTAGAGAGGAAGCTGGGCACTAACCCTTATAAATTTGGATTTGGAGGAGCTACAGACAGCCATACCTCGTTGGCAACTGGAGACGAGGACAACTTTTTTGGAAAGTCAGCTTCTGCAGAGCCCTCTAAAACAAGGGTGAGCCATCCTTTTGTGGAGTCGAAGTTAGGAAAATTTGCGGGTCACACATTAGTGGCATCGGGATACACAGGGATCTGGGCTGAAGAAAACACACGCGAGGCGTTATTTGATGCACTGGTTCGCAAGGAAACCTACGGCACGACAGGGCCTAGAATGAAAGTACGTTTCTTTGGTGGATGGGATTTTACGGAGAAGGATCTCTTTAGTCCTCAGGCTGCACGTGCAGGCTACATGAGAGGGGTGCCGATGGGTGGTGATCTTAAAGCTGGTTCAGGAAAGGCTCCCACTTTTATGATCTCAGCAGTGCGTGATGCACAGAGTGCCAATTTGGACAGAGTTCAGGTGATCAAAGGCTGGTTAGATAAAGACGATAAGTTGCATGAGAAAGTATATGATGTGGCGGTGTCTGATGGCAGAAAGATTGAGAATGGCAGCTGCAAAACACCGGTAGGAAATACGGTGGATGTGGAGACGGCTACTTGGCAGAATACGATCGGGGCTCCTGAGCTTGGAGCAGTTTGGAGCGATCCGGATTTCGATGCGACTGAGCCTGCATTTTACTATGTACGTGTGTTAGAAATTCCGACACCCCGTTGGGTTTTATACGACAAGGTGCGTCTGGGTGCAGAGTTGCCGAAGGAGGCTAAGTTAGTTGATCAGGAGCGCGCTTACACCTCCCCCATTTGGTACAACCCTAAGTAATTATCTCTATTTCTCACCTCTAGCCCCTCAGACTTATGAAACTCCCAGCAATTACTCTCAGTGCCATTGGCATAGCAGCGACCGGATTCGCAGACCAAATTCCCACCAAAGATGGGGTGGATGCGACTGTTAAGCAGAAGTTTTCGCCCTATGCCGGCAGGGATTTTCCAACTCAAGTTTTTTGGGGGGACACGCATTTGCACACTGCAGTCTCGGTGGATGCTGGGACAATGTGTCGGATTGGTCAGGAAGACGCCTATCGTTTTGCTCGAGGTGAGGAGATCACAACGACGCATGGCTTGAAGGCAAAGCTATCGCGTCCACTTGATTTCTTAGTGATCTCGGATCATGCAGAAATGTATGGTTTGATGCCTCAGTTATTGGGTGGAGACCAAGAGATCTTGAGTACGGAAACTGGGAAGCGATGGCACAAAGCGCTGACCTCGGGTGATGACAAAGTGGTATTTGATACAGCAATGGAGATCGTGGCCTCATTATCTGGAGATGAGGTTCCTATCAAGAGTGATAGAGCGGTGAAGAATGCTTGGCAGGATTATACTGCTTTGGCGGATAAGTATAATGATCCGGGGCGCTTTACGGCATTGATTGGCTATGAATGGACAGCTATTGGTGGGAACAATTTGCACCGAAATGTGATTTTTAGAGGTGATGCCTCGGTGGCCAATCAAGTGGTTCCTTTTTCTCAGTTTGATAGTAAGAACCCCGAGGATTTATGGAAACATCTCGAAGGCTTTGAAAAGCAGAGTGGTGCAGAGGTGATGACGATTCCTCACAATGGTAATTTGAGTAATGGTCGGATGTTTACTGTGGAAACATTTGATGGCAAGCCATTGACCAAAGAGATTGCTGAACGCCGGGCGCACTTTGAGAAAATAGTAGAAGTGACTCAAATCAAGGGAGACAGTGAGGCGCATCCGATGTTATCTCCGAACGATGAGTTTGCGGACTACGAGACATGGGATAAGTCGAATTTAAATGGCACGGAGGTCAAGAAGCCTGAGATGCTGCAGTGGGAGTACACGCGGGAAGCGCTTAAAACTGGCTTGAAGCTAGAGAAGAAGTTAGGAATTAATCCCTATAAGTTTGGCATGATTGGGAGTTCCGATGCTCACACTGCGATGGCTGCTGTAGAAGAAGAGAATTTCTTTGGTAAGCACTCAGGAGTAGAGCCTGAGCCGAAGCGCTGGGAGCACATGGTAATAGAAGCTCCTGACCCTACTTATTCGATAAAGGGGTGGCAGCAAGCGGCTGGTGGATATGCAGCGGTTTGGGTCCGCGAGAATACGCGGGAAGCGATCTTTGATGCGATGAAGCGCAAGGAAACTTATGCGACGACGGGGCCGCGTATGATTGTTCGTTTCTTCGGCGGTTGGGAATTTACTCAGGAGGATGGAGCATCACGTTTACCTGCGGATGCTGGTTACTTGAAGGGAGTGCCTATGGGGGGTGATTTACCTGCTAGAGGTGAGAGCAAAGCCCCTAACTTTTTAGTTGCTGCTATGAAGGATCCATACAGTGGTAATCTTGATAGAATTCAAATTGTAAAGGGATGGATAGATGGTGATGGGAAGACTCATGAGAAGGTTTACGACGTGGTGTGGTCTGGGGATCGCAAACCAGATGAGAAGGGTAAACTGCCAGCAGTTGGCAACACGGTGGATGTTAAGAAGGCCACTTGGGAAAATAGTATTGGGGCGCCAGAGTTGGTGAGTTTTTGGCAGGATCCAGAATTTGATGCGGAACAATCTGCTTTTTATTATGCAAGAGTGATTGAAATACCCACTCCGCGCTGGACAGCTTATGAAGCGAAGCGTTTCAATGTAGAGATGAGCAAAGAGGTGCCGATGACGACACAAGAGCGTGCGTACACCTCACCGATTTGGTACACACCGAAGAAGTAATTGATTTAAATGAAGAAACTAGTGCGGGAGCCATTGCTCCATTTTATGCTAATAGGGGCGGGTTTATTTGGGTTGTACTCGCTGGTGAATCAAGAAGAGGGGCCGGGTGAGGACACGATAGTGATCTCTGAGGGGCGTATCGAACAATTTATCAATGTGTATGAGAAGACATGGCAACGTCCACCGACGGAGCATGAGCTTAAAGCATTGATAGATGATTATGTCATTGAGGAGATTTATTATCGGCAAGCTGTGGCCATGGGGATTGATCAGGACGATACGATCATCCGCAGGCGCATGCGGCAGAAGTTAGAATTTCTAACTGATGATGTTTTGATGGCATCGGATGGAGATGATTCTGAGTTGGAGGTGTACTTATCGGAGAATCCGGAGAAATTTCGCAAAGACGGGAGCTATAGTTTTGAGCAAATATATATCAACCCGCAGAAGCATGCAGGTGATCTGAAGAGTTATTTGAAGGAAGTTGAGGAGAAGCTGCAGTCTGGTGAGGAGGTGGAGAGTGACTCGTATTTCATAGCAAGGGAGCAGAAGGAAGTGCCTCGTTGGAAAGTGGATCGAGACTTTGGTCAGGATTTTTCAGGCAAATTGTCGGGTCTGAAGGTAGGAGAATGGAGTGGGCCTCTGCAATCTGGTTTAGGGTCGCATTTTGTGAAGGTGAGTCAACGGACTGAGGGTTCCGTGCCACAGTTGGCTGAAATTCGTGACAAGGTGAAGCGAGAGTGGCTACACGCGCAAAAGTTAGAGAGGCGCAGACAGTTCAACGAAAAGTTCCTTGAGAAATACGAGGTCGTGATTGAATGGCCAGAACAAGGGAGTGGTGCATGAAGTTATACCGATTTATTGTTCTCATCTTTCTCATAACTAGCAGTGGGGTGCTAGCCCATGAGATGCGTCCGGCCTATTTGGAAATCCAAGAGATTACTGATGGCCAGTATGATGTGTTATGGAAGGTTCCAGCGAAGGGTATGGATCAGAGATTGAGTCTGAATTTACGCTTCTCTGATGGGGTGGAGACACTTTCTGAGCCGGTATCTGGATTTGTGGGGGGGGCTCACATCCAAAGGATGCAGGTCTCGAAATCAGGGGGCTTGGCTGGAGCAAGTATTTACATTGATGGTTTAGAGAGAACCCTTACAGATGTTCTGTGTAGAGTGGAATATGCCAATGGAACATCGTTGACCCATCGGCTTACTCCCGAGAATAGTAGCTACCTGATCCCGGAGGAACCGACCATAGGAGAAGTGATATGGACCTATTTAGTTCTCGGGGTGGAGCATATTTTATTAGGGATTGATCACCTACTTTTTGTTTTAGCACTTTTGTTAGTAGTACGTTCCTGGAAGTTACTTATTGGGACGATCACGGCATTTACTCTAGCACACAGTATTACGTTAGGCTTGGCGAGTTTAGGCTTTGTCTCAGTCCCAGGAGCTCCTGTGGAGGCGATCATAGCTCTGAGTATTGTTTTTGTTGCTGCAGAGATTTTACGATCTTATCAAGGAAAGCCAGGTCTGACAGAACGCGCACCTTGGGTGGTAGCATTCAGCTTTGGTTTACTTCATGGATTCGGTTTTGCGGGGGCCTTGAGTGAGATTGGCTTGCCTCAGAGTGCCATACCTATGGCGCTTCTTAGTTTCAACATAGGGGTGGAATTGGGGCAGTTGGCGTTTGTTGCTGTTTTAGTGGGAGGCTATCATTTGGTTAGGCGTCTGCCGCTGAGAATGCCTGATTGGTCACGTTATGTGGCTCCCTATGCGATTGGCTCTGTCGCAGCTTTTTGGGTCTTGGAGCGTGTGGTAGCATTTTGGCCGTGATACGGACCCTACTGTTATCGACTATTTGGGTGGGCTTGGCACATGCGTGTCAGATATGCCTACCGTATCCTGAGGACACTTTGCTGGACCGGCTGATAGCAGCTGAGGCTGTGGTTTTGGCTCGGGAAAATAGCGAGAGGCCCTTTCATTTAGAGTCAGTAGAGGTCTTGCGGGGTGATGAGGTGGGGCTTGAGTTGTATCTTCCCAGCTCTACTAGAAGAATGTTAGACGTTTATCCACAGCGTGCGATTCTTTGTAGTAGGGAAGGTGAGGAATGGGAGCAATTGGCGGTTTTCAAGGAGTCTATGCGGCCTGTGATGGAGGATCTCATCAGTCATTCATGGGGTGGGGGGATGAAGGAGAGAGCTGCGTATTTTGCGCCGTTGTTGAAGCATGAGGAGGAGACATTACGGCGCTTGGCTCACTTGGAAGTAGCTAGGGCTCCTTATCCTCAGATTAGGAAAATTGAGCATGCTGTGAGTAAGCAAGAGCTACTCCAATTTTTGGCTAATCAAAGGATGGTAGAATGGCACGCACTGTATATTCTTTTGCTGGCTCAAATGGCGGATGAGGCAGATGGGGAGAAGATTGCGCAGCGCTGTGCTATTTTAGCTGACTACCACCTCACAACACAGTTGTCAGCATGGTTGCTTTGTTACTTGGAAACGAATAAGGAACAGGCGATTTCCAATATAAAAGAGTGGTATTTTTCGGAAGAAGCTAGAAGTCCTCAAGAGGTGGGAGCTGTGATGCAAGCGCTCTCGACATTTGGGGAGACTGAATACAGAGGGGACGTTATAGTGTTCTATTCAGATCTTTTACAGTCACACCCCGAGGTACTTGAAAGCGTTCTTTTAGATGTGGAGCGTTGGAGTGTTAGAGAACTTGATGACGATCTCAAGAAGTTAGTAGAGAATGATGTGAGTTTACGTATTGACCTAAAGCAGCGTGTTAAAAAACATCTCAACAGTGGGGTGGTTTCTGAGCCAGATGCGAGAGTTGAGCAATTTCAGTATTGGTGGCTGCTGGTTCCAACTTCAGTATTGTTAGTTCTGACAGTTTCTCGGTGTAAGAGGCCGGCGTGAGGGTGGCTATTCGACTTTAGGTTTTCCGGTCAGCAACTGTGAGAGTTTAAAGGGTTGAGCTTGGTAGTCGGAATCGAGGTATTCCTCTGGAATGGTGATATGGTTCGCATCTCGAACGCCGGAGAAGGTTGGTGACATGATTTCGACTCCAGCTTCATTGAACTTATCTTGGATGGATTGATTAAGTTGTGAGTAGATGAGAGGTGTTTTGCGAGGTTGACGGGTGAGGACGTTAATTTCGTATTCTACACTGAAATCACCGAGAGCTTTTTGAAGTACAAAGGGGGTTCTCTCTTTTTCAATAAATTCAATACCATCCGCAGCAGCAATGAGTAGTTCATGAACTTTGCGCCAGGGGACATCGTATCCGATAGTGACGGAGATATGCAGGAGGACACCTGAACCTTTGGCATGCGTGCTGTAATTGACGATATGATTATTCATTACCATGGAGTTGGGGATGGAAATGACGACGTTTTTTGGTGTGCGGATTCGGGTGACGAGGAGAGATTTTTCGACGATATCGCCTGTGGTTTCTGCGATGCGCACGCGGTCACCCGTTTGGAAGGCTCGCATGTAGGTGATTGCGATGCCTGCAATGATATTGGTGATGGCGGATGTAGAACCGAGTGAGACGAGTACGCCGATGAAGATAGAGAGGCCTTGCAGAGCTGGTGATTGGGAACCAGGTAGGTAGGGGAAGACAATTACAAAGGCGAAGACGATGATGAGTAGTCTAACAAGAACAAATGTAGGGCGGGCCCATTCTTGGTAGAATCCATCAATTTGGATGCGTCCCCGATCTAGACCATCGAAGACGAGTCTAACAATACGAATGAGAAAGTTAGCGAGGAAGGCAACAATGAGGATGAATACCAAGTCTGGGATGAAGGCGATGAAGTCGGCCTGAATTTCGAGGTATTGTTTAGATAGGTAGTTCCAGACAATTTCTGGAATGTGTTTGGTGGTATTGAACTGTGTGAGGACGGCTACGGCGAGAGCTGCGATGAGGAGAATATTGATGAGCCTGCGGATTGTGGATGTGACTGTTGAGCTCAGTTTACAAATTTCATCGGCTTTAAGTAATTCTTGGTCCTGAAGTTTGATGGAACGAATGCGTTTATGGAAGAAACGGCCGTCTTCGGTGCCAATCCAGCGGAAGATTTTTCTGACAATAAGCCATGCGAGGAGGAAAAATAAGGTGGAGATGCCAATGACAATGGATTGCCTTAGAATGGTGGACTCAAAGAGCGTTTCTAGGAAGCTAAGTGTGTGTAGGGTCATGGCGTGTAGCCGGTTCTTCGTTATTCGTTAGCAGTCTATGGCTAGGAGAGGTGCGCAAAAGTTGCCCCTCATAATAGGCTGATAGAAAAACTAATGTAAAGAATGCAATCTGTTGGGTTTGCAGGGTTGAAGGTGAAGGGAGCGTGTTAGTCTCAGAGGAGGGACTGCTTTAGGTAGGCTCGAATGGTATCGGGATATTCGTACTTGAGGAAATGGGTGGTGGGTCGATAGATTGGTGGGCAAGCGCATGAAAGTGATTCACCAATTATTCATTTTAGGGACACTGCTAGTGCCTAGTCTAGGTGCTGAGGAGTCAAAACCTGTGAAGCAAGCTGTGATTGTGGAGGAGGTAGTGGATCCAAACTCGTTGCACTATGTATTGTCTGCAGATGCACGGGGGGTGGAATTACCATCTAGCGAGTTACGCATGATGTTGCGGCCATTGACAAAGGAAGAGTTAGGGGTGGAGTTAGAGGAATGGATGGCCTTGCTCAAGAAGTTGATTACGGATGCTTCCCGA
Source organism: Rubritalea tangerina (assembly GCF_042683245.1). Taxonomy (NCBI): domain Bacteria; kingdom Pseudomonadati; phylum Verrucomicrobiota; class Verrucomicrobiia; order Verrucomicrobiales; family Rubritaleaceae; genus Rubritalea; species Rubritalea tangerina. Next base: position 191,003 of record NZ_JBHUJB010000035.1, on the reverse strand, counting down.
GTGAATTTAGAGATAGCCCGCATGGAAGCGGAGGAATTGGAATCAGCAGAGGGGTTAAAATTACGGGAGGAGCAACTGAATTACCGGCGTGATGAATTAGTCCTGGTAAAGCATATCAACACGGTCATTCATGCGTACGAACAGAAGGGGGGGAATGTAGATTTAGAAAGAAAGTATGTGGCAGCAGTGGTGGAAACCAAGGATGCTACGACCAAGAGTCCGAGTGAGCAAGTGACTGCTCTAGCTGCAGATTTTGGGGTGTGGTTTGATAGCCGTGAAGGAGGGAAAGAGTTTATTAAGAAAACCACTCGCTTTGTCATCATTTTGTTCTTTTTCGCAGGGTTTGGAAAGTTGATAGCGAGTGTGACTAGGCGCATCATGCGTAGACATCACAGGGGGTCTAGGATGCTTCGTGAGTTCATCGAGAAGACCATAGGTTTTGTCGTATTTGTGATAGGTTTTTTTGTGGCTTTGGCGGCTGTAGGAGTGCATGTTGGCTCGATGTTGACAGCACTGGGTGCGGGAGGGGTGGTGATTGGTTTTGCGCTACAGGATAGTATTGTCAATTTTTGGAGTGGCTTGATGATCATGATATACAAGCCATTTGATGTGGATGATTTCGTTTTGATTGACGGAGTGAAGGGGAAGGTTGAGCGCATGAGTTTTGTTTCGACGACCTTGGTAACTATCGATAACAAAGAGCTTGTAATTCCTAACAGGAAGGCGTGGGGTAACACGATAACCAACTACACTGGACGGTCGGTGCGTCGGATTGATTTTAATTTCAGCATCAGTCATGATGATGACATTGAGAAGGCGGGAGAGCTCTTAATTGAGTTAGCCAAAGGGCACGAGAAAGTATTAGGGAAGCCGGAACCTGTCTTTGGAGTGAATGGGCTTACGGATATTTCAGTGGATCTCTTTTTCCGCCCTTGGGTAAAGACAGAGGATTATTGGCCGGTGTACTGGGAACTCAATAAACAGATCAAGGCTGCATTTGATAGAGAGGGAATTACGATTCCAAAGCCACAGCAAGAGCTGACCTTACATCAGGGAGCAACTTGAAGGTTCTGAGTCGTCATGTCTGGGCGGCTTGTGTGAGTTCTTCGACGAAGGATGCGGTGATGGTATCGAGTGAGCGATCGTTGTGCCAAGCTACGGCGACTCGGACGGGGCTTGGTGAGGGGTGGAGGGGGAGGAGTGTGACTTCGGATCCTACATTAGCGCCTTCGGCGACGAGAGCGATACCGATGCCGGCTTCGAGGGCAACCCGGAGGCTTTCGATTCCATCGAATTCACCGGCGACTTTGGCATTGATCTGGTTTTGTTTAAAGTAGGAGAGGACGCCACGGTAGTATTCTGGGTAGTCGTGGCGTGAGAGCAGGAGGATACGCTGACCGTCTAGCAGCTCAGGGGTGGCGACGGGTGCGTTAGCTAGAGGGTGTTGTTGGGGGGTGGCTAGGAAGAGTTTTTTTTCGAGTAGTACTTCCCAGTCGATTCCTTTTTCAGGTGCGTAGGCGCCGACCATGAGATCAATTTTGCCGTTAAGGATTTTTTCTTTCATTTCCTCCGAGGTGGAATCGAGGAGGTCGACTTTGACGCTTGGGTGGCGTTGGACGAAGCAGCTCATTGCTTTTTTTAGAAGTTTGCCACCGAGGCTGGGAGCGTAGCCGATACGGATGATTCCTCCATCGATTTCACGTTGCATGGTGGCGAGGCGTCTTTCTACTTCTTCGATGAGGTGGATTCCTTCTCGCTCGACGATTTGTCCCTCTCTTGTCAGTTGGATGGATTTGGCTCCGCGGTTGATGAGGTGCCAGCCACAGTCGTCTTCGAAGGCGCGGATTTGTCTACTGAGGGCTGGTTGGGTCATACGCAGGGCTTTAGCGGCGGCAGTGATGCTGCCGAGTTCGGCGACTTTGAGGAAATAGCGGAGTTGGCGGATTTGCATAATCTATGTCTAATAGGTATTAATTATGTGATCAAGTATGCCTTTTAGGTATGCCATGGCTGATTTCTGAACATGAGACAAAGGGGGGGATTTGAGGCAGTATGAGGGCATGAAGACGAAAGCATTACAGATTTTACGTTCGAGTGAGAGGGGGCACGCCAATCATGGTTGGTTGGATAGCTATCACAGTTTTTCATTTGCCCACTATTACAATCCAGAGCAGATGGGGTTTCGGAGCCTGAGAGTGATCAATCAGGATGTGATTCGGGGTGGTGAAGGTTTTGACACTCATCCGCACCGAGACATGGAGATTTTCACTTACATGCTGAGCGGTGCGATGGAGCATAAGGACAGCATGGGGAATCAAGGGGTGATTCGTCCTGGGCAGATTCAGATGATGTCGGCTGGAAGTGGCGTTACTCATTCTGAGTTCAATGCTTCACTGACCGAGGATGCCTCATTATTGCAAATTTGGATCATGCCAGCAAGGCAGGGCTTAGAGCCAAGTTATACAGAGTGGACTCCTACTGAGGAGCAGCTTGGGGCGAACAAATCATTGATCATCTCTCCAGATGGAAGAGAGCAATCGGCAATCATTCACCAGGATGCTTACGTGTACCGCATTCAGTTAGAAACAGGGGAGGCTTTGACGCATTTTCTAGCTGAGGGAAGGGGAGCGTGGGTGCAGTTAGTAAAAGGTGAGCTCATTGTGAACGATAGTGAAATTTTTTCAGGGGATGCAGCTTTTACGGAAGAAGCTGGAGGTTTGCGCCTCACAGCTAGAGAGCCGGTAGAGGCACTTCTTTTTGATCTTAAATAAACCAAACTAATAACAACCAATACTATGAAACCAACACTACTTGCGCTAACAGGCGCTACCACACTCGTTCTTGTTGCTTGTGAGAATCCAGCTGACAAGTCAACAGCAGCTACTGTCTCTGAGGCAAAAGAAATTACTCAGGGGGAAGTTAGCGGTCAGAAATGGACTTTTACTGAGGACTCAACGATTACCTTTGTAGGTTCGAAAGTGACAGGAAAGCCCGAAGGGGGCTTTAAGAAGTTTTCGGGGCATTTTTATGTTGATGGGGAGAGCTTAGCGGCGTCTGGCCATGAAGTTGAGATAGACATGAGCTCAACATGGTCTGATGCAGAGAAGTTGACTGGGCATTTATTGTCCGCGGATTTCTTTGATGTGGAGCAATTTCCGACGAGCACCTTTACGGTGACGGGTATTGAGAAGAAAGCAGGATCAAAGGGAGAGACACATTTGCTGACTGGTAACTTTAGCTTCCACGGTGTGACGAAATCGATTGATATTCCTGTGACGGTGGGGCAGAGCGCTGAAGAGATCACAGTGAAAGCTGATTTTTATATCAACCGCTTTGATTTCAATGTGAAATACCCTGGGAAGACTGACGATTTGATTCGTGAACAGGTGGTCATCCGCTTTGATCTCAAGGCCAAGCCAGAAGCGTAAGCGTAATTTGAAGAGCTCCCCTGCGTCTTATTTAATGGAGTAAATTAGAGGACAAGGGGGAGATCTAGGTTTATCTTTAGGGATAGAAGTGTGATGTTGATGTGTCAGGCTTCCGATGAACCAAATGAAGAGATTATGAAAAAATTACCTGATATTGCAGGGGTTCTTCTCGGGTTGGCTTTTGTCACCTTCGGGTTGAATTTCTTTCTGAAATTCATGTCCACAGGGGGGGCTCCACCAGAGGGGTCGGCTGCAGCAATGTTCTTTGGGGCGATTGTTCCAACGGGGTTCTTAACTTTTGTGAAGGTGCTAGAGATTGTTGGAGGTATTCTAGTGGCAATTCCTAAGACCCGAAATATAGGATTATTGGTGTTAGGGCCAATAGTCATAAACATACTCGCAATTAATCTATATGTGATCGGTCACGGGGCTATATTTAAGCCTCCAGTGATTGGCATTTCTGTGCTTGCAGCCTATTTACTTTATGCGGGGCGTGAGAAGTTTCTCGGTTTACTCAATAGCTGAGATTAGCACTCTCTTGTAAGTGCTGGGCTTGACAGTTGTCAGGTCTGGCATTTTTTTGTTTGAGGGTAGCTGTCACTGATGGGTGGTTGACGATGGGGTGAGAATTCTCTACATGATTGTTAGGTTATGAGAATTTTAGGTAGCATTCAGCGAGGTTTTAGCGGGGTGGTGCTTTGTCTGGTGTTGACGCAGTGTGGTGGTGGGATTCATGTGAAAGAGAGGGATGAGCCGGTCGTGAAACTGAGCACTTTTCGCAAGGAATTAGGTGAGGGGGAGGCGCTGCAGCTCTATGATGTCGTTCATCAAAACATATTGTCAGCACGAGGTTATGAGAAGAGGGATCCAGAGAGGGCGATAGCGATCTATTTGCATGCTGCGGAATTGGCATGGAGATCGCGTGAGGAGGCATTGATTCCTCTCTACAACCATGCGGTTGGTCAATCTGCGGATTTGTTATTGTCTAGAAGGGTAAGGCAGGGGGCGAGATTTACTTTAGCCCACAGGGAATATACCGTGCGCTATGATGGGGCGGGGGAGAATATTTTTCCGGTGGCGGATTTTGACGATTTGATTCCGGTGGATTGTATGCAGCGTAGCGGTATTCGGTCAGAAGTGAGCCAAGAGGGTGTGGGGGCGGCGATGGTGGCATTGCATGGAACGATGGGGGAGAAGGAGAATCCTTTTGTGAGTCCAGTGGGTGGGGATTTTAATCTCACGGCGTTACTTGCGTTCACAGAGTCGGGAGAGGCTGTGTTTCGGTTTTATGACGTGACAAAGTGTCATTCTGCAAAATTTTGGGGGAGAGAGAGGGATCTGAACATCAATTTAACAGCAGCCTATTATATGGTGGCTGAGCGAAAAAGCTCTGGGGCTGGAGCTTCTAAGATCATGGGTGTGTTCAGGCCGATGCGCTACTCTGGGAGGATGGGCTTGTATTTAGAGCCGCGGTTTGATCCTGACAAGATACCTTTGATTTTGGTGCATGGTTTAGTGTCGAGTCCGATGACTTGGGCAGATCCGATGAATGAGATCATGGCGGATCCACGCATTCGGGCGAACTATCAGGGCTATACCTACTATTATCCTACAGGTTTTCCCACACGGATGACTGGAGCTAAGTTGAAGGAAGATTTATTACGTTTGGAGGCCTATGCGAAATCTCGCGGAGCGTCTGATAGAGCGGATAAGATGGTGATTTTTGGTCACAGCATGGGGGGCTTACTGACTTCGATGAATGTAAGGGTGTTAGACGAGAGCAGCTGGTCTCGTATTTCGAACGAGCCGATTGATGCATTGCCTACATCGGATGTTATCAAGGACGACTACAAGATGATCTTTGAGGTGGATCAGCCGAAAGGGTTAAAGCGTGCGGTATTCATTGCTACGCCGCACAGAGGGAGCAATAAGGCCAATACTTGGTACGGGGGTTTTGTGGCGAAGTTGATAGAGATACCCACTAACTTGGTTCAGTTGAATTTGGTTGCTATGACTCAGTCGATGACTGACTTGGGCAAGACTTTGTTCAATTCAGAAGCTCCAGTTAATAGCATGAAAACACTGCGAGAGGGTAATCCGGTATTGCAGTTTGTAGTCGATCGACCGATGGAGCCTTATGTCACGTATCACTCGATCATGGGGGATCGAGGTAAGGGGGATACTCCAAATAGTTCAGATGGGATTGTACCCTATAGCAGTTCGCATATTGATGGAGCTGAGAGTGAGTTGATTGTGCCCTCTGGGCACAGTGCCCACAGAGACCCTGCTGCGGTCAAGGAGATGCAGAGGATCTTATTAGAGCACTTGGATAAGAACGGATTATAATGATGGATGAGTCGCGAATGGATTGGCGTGCTGTATTGGCTAGGGTGTTTCGGTACCTCAGCAATGGGGTGTTAGCTGTGTATGTGGTGTATTGGTGGGGGGCGGTGTTCTATGATGGGCCGCTGGGGCAGGCGAATCTTTGGAATGCTCTGTTGGCGTGTCTATGGCTGGCTGGAGTGGTGGTGTTATGGAGGAGGCTAGCGTTGAGATGGCAGAGGGTCCTGAGTGTGTTTGGAATGTCGCTTTTGGTGATTATCCCGTGGAGTTTCATTCAACCGTCGAATGACAAAGAATGGGCAGAGGATTTTGCTGAGACCGGGACAGTGAGCGTGGATGGAGATGTGATTACTTTTCACAATTTTCGAGATTTTGATTACACGCGAGATGGGGAGGTTACGCCGAGGTGGGTGACGCGGAAGGTGCATTATTCTAAGCTTCAGGGGTTAGACATATTTCACGATCGCTTTCTCGGGAATTTGATGGCGCATCCGATTCTTTCCTTTGATTTTGGTGATGATGGTCACATTTGTTTAAGTATTGAGACGCGCAGGGAGAAGGGGGAGACATTCAGTCCATTTGGTGGGCTCTATAAGATGTTTGAGTTACAGTATATTTTTGCCTCTGAGGAGGATGCTGTGAGGGTGCGGACGAATATTCGTGAGGAGCCTGTGTACTTGTATCGTTCTGCAATTCCTCTTGAGGAGGTACAGCAGCTCTTTTTGAGTTCCATAGATGTGCAGAATCATTTGGCTGAGCACCCGCAGTTTTACAATGTGGTGAATGCGAACTGTACGACGAGCATTCGGAATCAGATTCCTGAGGACCGGAGATCACCATTTGATATTCGGATGTTGGTCAACGGTTTACTTGACCAATACCTGTATCAGAAGGAGGCTATAGTCAGTGAGGGCTTGAGTTTTGAAGAGCTTAGGGAGCGGTGTTTGATTGATGAAGTTGCTCGTGCTGCCCATGACGATCCGCAATTTTCTCAGCGCATTCGCGAGGGGCGTCCGGGGCAAAATAGGGGGGCAGATTGAGAAAAATGCAGATGATTGAACGGGGTTATCTAGTGATTCTTTCAAAAAAAAATAAGAAATTGTCTATTTTCTAAAAAGTCGCGCTAAGCCCTGTAGGTATTGGGGTTTCTGCGTTTAAAATTTTAAAGAATCGTGGGTGTGATTGGATTGTGTTCTAAAAAAAGATTTGCGCGTGAGGGTGGGCGCCCTTAGAAGTCGCCGCGAGCAGCAATGGGACTTGTTGATTATCAACATTTCGCGGGTTGGCTCTAACGAATTCTAAGTTACATGATAATGAGCAACTTATTTTTTAGGACAGCAATGGGATTGATCGCGAGCATGGCAATGACGAGCTGTGCATTGGACGCGACGACTACGACAAAAGTGCAGAAGGGGATGCCTCACCCTCCGTGTCCGAAATTGGTGGCGAAAGATTTTGGTCGTCAGAAGGACAAGCATGGGATGACGACATACAAGCACGATGAGCACCGTCGACACGTGCGTACGACATCGTACTCTCACATGGAGAAGGAGAAGGGATGTCATGGCCTCAAGAGTGCAGCAGGCTGTCAGCTTAAGTACACCAACAAGGTGCGTAGTGCGGCAGCAGACTGGTCGGTGTACCCGATGGGGACGAAATTCAAGATCAAGGGGTTACCTTATGTTTATGAGGTGAACGATTACGGTTCGGCTCTGGTTGGTACCAACACCATTGATTTATTTAAGCCGAATCTTTCGACTATGAGGAAGTGGGGGACCCGCAAGGTAGAAATCACTGTTATCGAGTGGGGTTCCTACGAGCAAAGCCGCCGTATCTTGTCTGGTCGTACTCGCTATAAGCACTGCAGAAAGATGCATAGCGCGATAGTGAAAAAGTTGAACACTGGCCAAGTGGCTAAGCTCGAGAATTCTTAAAGTATTTATTTTGTTGCTTCACCAGCATGAGTGGTGGGAGCTATTTCATAGCAGATACCGCCGGTCTGAATGGGTTCAGACCGGCGGTATTTTTTTATCTAAGAATGCGTTGTTTGGTAGCTTGCAATACGGGGGGCTTGACGTATGCATGATGTATGTTGAAAGCAGAGAGAGCGGCCTGGGTGATGCAGCGGTTGGAGGAGCTTTATCCGGAGACTCCTATTCCTTTAGATCACACAGACGCTTATACCTTGCTGGTTGCGGTATTGCTCTCGGCGCAGTGTACTGATGAGAGGGTTAATCAAGTGACGCCAGCTCTCTTTGAGTTGGCAGATAATCCTGCTGATATGGCCCAGCAGGAGGTGGAGGCGATTCAAGAAATTATCAGACCTTGTGGTTTGTCACCGAGGAAGTCTAAGGCGATTCATAGGTTATCTCAGATTTTGATTGAGGAGCACGGTGGGGAAGTGCCGCAAGATTTTACTGCATTAGAGGCCTTACCTGGGGTGGGGCATAAGACTGCTTCTGTGGTGATGGCTCAGGCTTTCGGGGTGCCTGCCTTTCCTGTTGATACTCATATCCATCGACTGGCCCAACGCTGGAAGCTGACAGATGGAAAAAATGTCGAGAAGACAGAGGCTGATCTTAAGAAGCTTTTCCCAGCTAAGAGCTGGAATAAATTACACCTTCAGATTATTTTTTACGGTCGGGATGCATGTACAGCAAGGGGGTGTGACGGGACGGTTTGTGAAATTTGTCGGACGCTCTTTCCGCGTCGCAAATCGCCGGTTGTGACGAAAAAATAATTTAAGATGTTTTAAGTATCACAGCTTGTTAGGGTTAGGGGAGAATTTTTTTATGGCATTGGTGGTGCGTTAGATTGGTGCTGTAAGTGCCGTATTTTAAGCAGATTTTAGGGATTCTTGGGGAGAATGGTGGGAAGGTTACGGATAATTTCGCAAATTGTTTCTTTACTAGGCGCGATCGATTCGCAGAATCACGACCCTAATATGATTAAATAGATCATATTGCACACACCTAGATTCACGTACATACACGATAAAAACCATGAAAAATCTTGCGACTCGACCGCTTAGAACCGCCGGACTAACACTTATCACATCGATGGCAGCGACAGCGCCATTGTTCGCACAGGATGCCGCCCCTAAAAAATCCAGTGCATTGGACGCTTACCTTCTTGATGGTGGTCCACTGACAATCTTCATCGTAGCTGTAGGCTTGCTTTCCTTGATTGGTCTCAGCGTATACAATTTCATTAACTTGGGTAAGGCGAAGTTCTGTCCAGACGATCTGAAGGCAGCGCTTCACGATCACATGCTCAACTGTCGTGTCCGTTCTGCGATTGAGCTTGCGGCATCGCATCCATCCTACCTTGGTCGCATGCTTGCGTACTCACTTCCTAACATTGATGCGACACAGCCAGAGACACTTGGTCGTGACGGTGTGGAAGATGCGATTGCTGATTTCTCTATTAACGAGAACCGCAAGCAAATGATCTGGATCAACTTGGTATCCTTGGTTGCACAATCAGCACCGATGCTTGGACTTTTCGGTACAGTATTTGGTATGATTGCAGCGTTCGCGACTTTGAAGGAAGCGGGAGCAGAGCCATCAAAGCTTGCGGGTGATATTTCCGTAGCGCTTTTGACTACCATGTGGGGTCTTGTTGTAGCGATTCTTTCTGTGATCGCCTACTTCTTCTTCAAGTCACGCTACAACAACCTTGTAGCTGAATGTCACCAGACAGCTGAGGAGCTTCTCAATGCTTCTGTACAGACTGTGAATGGTGAAGCTCACCTTGCTAAGATTCCTGAGGGTCTTGCCGTTTAGTCTCTTGAGTGAGACCGGTCGAATAGGTGGCGCGGCTGGCTAGATGTCGCTGCGCCAGGTCTCCGAAGCTCGTAAACTACGAACCCAGGAAAAATTATGTCAGATAGACTCAGAGCACTCAACGGCAAGGAAGACGAGGAGTTGAAGATGGACATGTCACCGATGATTGACATGGTGTTCCTTCTCCTCATTTTCTTCATTGTGGTGTCCACACCGATGGTGGTGAAGATGGATGCTGAGGTGAAGCCTTCTGTTGCTTACAATGCGAAAGACCCGGAGGATAAGCACGGGCGTATTGTAGTCAATGTGCGTGCAGATGGCACCATCTATCCCGTGAATGTGGAGGATGGTGTTCTCGAAACAGAAGACGATATCACTGAGTATGTAAAAGAACTCAAAGAGAAGTATGAGAACCAAGGTTTTGATCCTCGCTTGCACTTGCGTGGGGATAAGGACTCGGTGTTCAAGCACTCTCGAAAAGTGATCAAGGCGGCAGCTCTAGCAGGAGTTGATAGTGTTATTTTCGCAGCATATGACTTCGAGAATAAGAAGGCTCAATAACCTCTAAATAGTATCCAGATATGTCCAGACGTAAACAAGGACTAGTACCTGAAGATGATGAACCAGAGTTGGATATCTCGTCATTGATTGACGTGTGTTTCCTTCTATTGATTTACTTCATGGTAACGGCCACTATTCAGCCGCGTGAGAGTGATCTTGGGATGACATTGCCATCTCAAGCTCCATCCGACACGCCGCCGGAGATTTCACCGATGTTGATCGAGATTCAAGACGATGGTTCGATCATGGTGAATAAGGAAGAGCGACTTGATTTGGCAGCCACTGGTCAAAAGAGAAACCTTCCCTTACTCGAAGCTCGCCTAGGAATTTACAAGGACGGTGCCACCGCCGCCAATACCGACCCACTTGTGCAGGTAGCTGTACGTGGAGAGGCCCCCCATCAGTCCGTCATTGATGTTCTCAACTGCTTAGTTGGACTAGAGATCCAGAAAGTGACTTTCACGGATTTCTCAAACAACTAGCACTTTTGCTAATGAATTTCTCAGTAGTAAGGTTATACTACTAGTCTTAGCATTAGGGCCTGAATTTCAGGGCGCTTTCCTCGGATAGCGTCCTTTTCTTTCAAACTCATTTTCAACACACCTACATTTTTATGAAAACTCACCGCACTTTATCAATCGCCCTGACGATGGCATCAGCGTCACTCGTGGGGCTCGCGCCGCATCAGGTGCAGGCACAGGATATTCAAGAAGCTGTGCCACTAGGCATTCAAGCCATGGAGGCCCAAGAATGGGAAAAGGCCCATGGAATATTCAAGAAGCTCGTCGAGACTTATGGAGAACGGGGCAAAAATTTATTTGGCGGCAAGTTTGGTCGTATCTACCACTTCAAGGGGTTTTGTGAGCTAAAGTTAGCAGCTAAGCTCAACAGACTTGGGGGGGATGATAACCTGGACAAGGCCATGGATTATTATGAGATGGCGAAGGTATCCTATACCGAGTGTTATAAGTTACCATCTGATGATCGGGGGACAAATCCGTTTCACAAGAAGTCACTTCTCTACAAAGGTCAGGCCTGTCAGGGGGGTGAAGAGTATAAAGAGGCAATCAATGCCTACAAGAAGTTCTTGGCTGAGCGTGAAGAGCGCGACAAGTACAACCCGGGGATGTTCAACATCAACATGGCTATTTGTCACTTCAAGCTTGAGACTCCTCAACTGAAGCAGGGGATTACCTACTTTGAGACAGCCTTGAAGAACAAGGATCGTTGGAAGACACCGGATGCTGCGATTGTGTCTGCTTTCCAAGCTCTGACCAAGGCGGTGATTCAGGCGAAGAACGAGCGCGCTTTGGTTGATTTCCTTAACCAGAATCGTTCAGCTATCACGCTGAAGCCATACCAGATGGTTCAGTTTGGCCCGTTTTTCCAGAAGCTTGCTACAGAAGCTTTGGAGGCTGACATGCAAGAGGCAGCCTACAATCTCTTTGCGTTGATTCCAGGGACGCAGGTAGCGATGAGCGACCTTCAGGTGTTGAAGGAAAAGTTGGCTCTTTACCCACGTCCAGGTCTGAAAGATGGCACGGCGTTGATCTACAAGGACCAGATTGATAAGTGGTATAGTGAGCTCAAGACTAAGGACCGTTCTGGTGATCCACCAGAGGTGTTGGCATTGACAGCTTTGGCATTCACGCACGAGTCCAATGGAAATACGCGTGGTGCATTTGGCGCATACGAGCAACTTGAGCTTTACTTTGGCAAGTCACGTCGTCGCGAGGAAAACCTCTACAACTTGGTGAGAACTTCATCTGTCATTAGCGAGGTTTTCATCACTGAGAAGTACGGCCAGATCTTTTTGAAGAACTTCCCGCAGAGTGATTACTGTGAGTCGGTTCGTAGCATGATGCTCTCTTCACTCTTTGCGAGTGGTGAGTACGAGAAGTGTGAGGCAGTTGCTGAGAAGATGATTGGAGAACTTCCGAAGCCATCATTGCAGCACGATGTTTGTCTTCACGTGTTAGGTGGCTCAAAATTCTACCTTGGTAAATTTGTAGAAGCGCATCCTTTCTTGGAAGAGCATCTTAAAATGTATGAAGACAGCCAGTTCCGACTGGCCGCGAGTTATTTCGAGGCATCGAACTTGTCTCAGCTTCAGATGTGGGCGCAGGCGGCTGTGAAGTTGGACGCATTCCTTAAGAAGTATCCAGATCCAGCTGAAAATATGTTCTTACCATTTGCGCTTTATGATCGTGCAAATGTGCATTTCTCTGAAAGTGAGTACGAGCCAGCATTGGTGCATTTGAACCGGATTGAGACTGAGTTTCCTGGGTCGAACATTGAAGATGCTGCTTATAACCTGAAGGGGAATATCCTTCAGAGCCAAGGTCAGCGCGATCAGGCGAAGGATTACTATTTGAAGGCCTTAGAGTTGGCTGAGCACCGTGATAACCCGATGATTGCGGGTGAGTCGCTCTACTACTTGGTAGCGCTACTCGGTGCTGAGAAAATCGATAAGGAGCCGAATCCGAACATGAAGGATGCTCTTCCATACTACGATAAGTTCTGGAAGGAACATCAAGATTCACCCTACAAGGCACAGGTTGCGGTGGCTGGTACACCTGCATTGATTGAAGCTGGTCGCTATGAAGAGGCGCAGAGTAACCTTCAGGGTGTGATTGCAGAGATGGCGAAGAGCGAGAACCCAGCGGGCCTCGAAGGGGCTATCGGTTCCTACACAAAGTACTATCTGCAGGGCTTGAAGAAGCAGGGCCTCGACGCGGGTGCTGCTGCTGACAAGCTGAAGGATCATTACTACACCTTCCCAGGGATCGACTCGAAAGACATTCGAACATTGGCGATGTTGCGCATTGCGGTGATTGGTGTCTACGAAGACAGTCTCAAGAGTGCGCAGAAGGAGAAGGATGAGGCATTGATTAGCCGTAACCAGGCACGCATCAATACCGCATTCAAAGACTTGAAGTCAGATGCACGATTTGAGCCAGCGAAGCTTTCTAACTTCGTATTGGTACGTATCGGTGACTACCTTCGTACCAAAACATCTGCTCCACGCCAGGCACTTCCTTATTATCAGGAACGCCTCAAGCGTCCACAGCAACAAGGACGTTCAAAGGCTGAGTTTGGTGTCGCTGACATCTATGGTCTAGCTGGAAGTAAGTCTGAAATGGACACCGCGATCGAGATGATGCGCGATGTGGTAGCAAAGAATAAGGACAGCAAGAAGAACCGCGACCAAGCGCTTTCACGGATTGTTCAGATTTATGCGAAGCAGAGCAATTGGGATAAAGTGATTGAAGAGGGCAAGGCATACCTCGCAGGATACAACAAGGACCGCACTAAGGTTCAGCAACTCATGGCTAAGGCTTATGATGAGAAGAAGATGTATGCTGAGTGTATTGCAACGAATATGGGTCTGTTTGCTTCTAATACCGCCAACTGGGCTGTTTCCGTTCCTGCGATTGGACGCGCTACTGAGTTGATGTGGGATCATGGAACTGCCAAAGATGGTAAGTCCAAGCAGCAGGTCGCTTATGAAGTTGCTGGTAAGTACATCAACAGCTCACGTGAGGCATTTGATAAGAATAAAGATGAGATGCCTGATGAGGTCCGCACTGCGTGGCAAGATATCGACCGACGCGTCCAGAAATGGGAGGGCAGTGGCACTATCCAGACATTCGAAGACATGAAGAAAGCACAGCAATAAGTTTGCGAGTGATCCAATGAACCAGGCGCTTGTTCCAGAGAGCGGGCGCCTCACCTAACCACCATTTAGAAATAAGATTATGAAATTATTAACCATGATCATGGCTGCAGTTCTGAGCCTTTCGATCTTTGCCAGTGCGCAACAACCTGAGAGAACCGTGATTGAAGGGATTCTCATTATGCCCGATGATGAATACGAAAAGGTATTTCTCATGGGTGCCACGAAAGCGAGCATCTTTTATGTGAAGAATATTCGTGCTGTAGATGTAGACAGTAAGCGTCGCAGTGAAGTTGCTTCGGTTTATATTATGGAGCCGAAGGAATACACTGAGGCGATGGCGCTTTATGAAGACCGCAAGTATAGCGAGGCATATACGAAGTTTGGGGAAGTGAAGGAACGTTATAAGAAGTTTCAGCCACTTCCTGACAACCATCACACCTTAGCTGGTTTCTATCAGCTCGAGTGCTTGCGCAAGCAATTCAAGACGGCAGAGTTGGTGAAGGCAGTCGCTGACTATCGTACAGAGAATCTGATTCGTCCTGACTTACTTCAGCAGGTAGAGGTCTACAAATTCTGGGAAGCGATGAATGCCAAGTCTTGGGCGCGTCTTGACCGCCTTGCTGGCGAGTGGAACCAAAAGCGTGTTCCTATTTCGCAGCGTGCGCAGATTGATTTCTGTCATGGCCAGGCACTTGAGGGGCTTGGTCGTAAGACTGATGCCTTGAACGCCTATGCACGTGCCATGACCGCTGACTTCACCAAGTCTGAGGAGATTGTGCGTAAAGCGTCACATGCGGCACTTGGTATCTACAAGTCCATGCCTGAGGTGCAGACTGCGATGTCACTTTGGAAGACAGAAGATGAAGATATCTATTCCTCTGGCTACCGTTTATTGTCAGAAGCTAATGCTTTGGCACGTCTCTACAACAAGGCGGGTCTTGGAGCCGGAGTTGCGCTGCCGGCCGAGTATAGTGATTTGTTAAAATTCACTCCTGACAATGCTCCTGGTGTGGCTAAGCCATAATTGAGTCACAGGACTGATGCAGGCCTACTTGAGGATATTCTCAAGTAGGTTTTTTTGTGTTTAGGCAGTTGAAGCAACTTGCTGAATGCATGGGCCTATGAAATGGTTTGTTTAAGACGTTATCTAGATATGAGAATTTATCCTGCATGCATGTTGCTTGGTGCTTTATTGATGGCGCAGCCATTGATGGCTTTGGAAGTGGAGGATGCCAAGTTGCGGCGTGCAGTTGGGTTGATGCAGAATGAGCAATGGCAGTTAGCCTATGATGTGTTTTCTGAGATTGATACCTACGAGCAAGCACAAGGAGTGTCGGAGGGAGTGTATGGGAAGTTGTTGTTCAGTATGGGCTTGTGCCAAATGGAGTTGGCGCAGCGCGCAAAGGGGGATGAGAGAAAAGCGCTTTTTAGGAAGGCTTTGGTGGAATTTCAGCGTTGTAGAAACTTTGTGGGAGCACCTGGCGATGAGAACCCCTACCTACGCAGGGCTTTGCTACGGATGGGAATGTGCTATCAAGCATTGGAAGATTTCGATGCGGCCTACGCAGCTTATTCTCAATTTCTATTAGAGAGGAACCAGCTTGTTGATCTCTATGATCATGGCAGCCTTCTGATCAATGCTGCAATATGTGCTGCGCGTAAGTCTCAGCCAGAGGCCAAAGCTGCCGTTCAGTACCTAGCAGAAGCTATAAAATTGCGCGAGAAAGGAGAAATTTCAACGACTGCGCTGACCTTGAGTGTGATTGAGGTTGATGAGGCATTGGCAGGAATAAGTGAGGAGCAGCAGAGTCGGATGCTGGAAGGATGGTTGAAGGAGTTGATGACTGAGGTTCAAGAAGATGGTGTGTATAGGCGCTTGTTAGCCTATGCGTCTGCAGAGGCTGAGCGTGGTGATCAGGGTGATGTGATGCGTGTTCTGGATTCCTTACCTTGGATAGAAGGGGGTGTTGTGGATTTTGATGCAGAAGTCGATAGTGCTTTGTTAGTTGCGAGTGTCGAGCTACTGGCGAAAATTTCGGGGGGAGATGAGCGTCTGAGACACTATCAGAGTTTGATTGAGCATTTTGCGGGTGCAGAGAGGGTGGAGTCATGGTTGTACCAAGTGGTGCTGGCAGCTGTCGCGTCTGAGAAGCGCGGAGTGGCATCGGAGGCAATCCGTTCTTATTTAGAGAGCTACCCGGAAGGAGCCTTTGTCAGTGAGGTGAAGCTCATAGAGTTGAGTAATGCCTTTGATTCGGGTGACTATCAGAAGGCGGCAGCTTTAGCTGAGAGCTATCTAGCTGGTGAAACCCGTGAAGGTGTTTCAGAGGAGGCTGCTCGGTATTTCCTGTTCGCATCGGCTTTTTACCTAGCGGACTACTCTCGCTGCTTAGAGCTTATTCCTGGTTTTTTGGAGCGTTATCCGGAGAGTGATTACCTCGGGCGTGTGGCCTACTATCAGGGGGTGAGTATGGCGCGCCTAGGTTATGCTCATGAGGCTCAGACTTTGTTGGAGAAGGTTGAGGGGGATGGGATAGCTGACTATGCTGCGTATGAGCTAGCCTATCTCGATTTTGAATTCGCTCAGTATGAGTCGTCGCAGGAGCGTTTGCTTGGTTTGCTTGAGGGAGAGCTTGAGCCTTCGCTTGGTGGGCAGGTACAACTATTGTTGGCTCGCATCCAAGCGTTATTGAGGCAGAGAGATGATGCTCAGGAGACTTATCTCAAGGCGCTCGAGTTAGCGCGCTCGAGTGGAGACTCAGATTTAGAGCAAGAAGTGACTTACCATTTGATAGCTTTTCTGGGGCGAGAGAAAATAGGTGGTGAGCCTAACCCGCATATGGATGCATGCATTCCGTATTATGATGGCTTTTTTGAGAAATTTACGGATTCAGAATTTGCATCACAAGTCGCAGCAGTGGCTTTGCCCGCATTGATTCAAGTCGGTGAAGGTCAGCGTGGTATTGAGCGTTTGGAAAGTGTCTTGTTTCAGTCGGTTGAGCAAATGCAGGAGGCTGGAATGCGAGAGGCTGGGAGTGCTCTCATCTGGGGGAAGATTGATTTGGGGTTGAAGCCTTCTGCCTTGCGCAAGAGTCTGTTGGAGGAGGGCTTGGATTCTAGTTATGCTTTAGTGAAGTGGTTTGCACTCATTGAGGTCTACGAGGCTGGGTTGGAGCAAGCTCAGCTAAGTTGGGGGAGGAAGCTGAGGTATGATGCTATTGTGCGGGAGCTCTATGCTCAATTAGTGCTGCATTTAGGTGAGCTGTCAGCTCCGGCGTATTTGAGGCGTGCGGTGGGGGATTGGTATCTTGTGAATGATAGATTCCCTGAGCGTGCAGAGCCTCAGTTTTTGTTAGCTCAAAAGTCTTCGTTGATAGCGCAGCAAGAATGGGCGCAGCTTGGAGCAATTCGGGCGCGTCGTGTGTCGGGAGATGTGGGCGCTGCAAATTCCGATCTAATTATGTTAGGCGAATTGATTGCCCGGTCGCAGACACAGCCAACTATGTTAGAGCGCGTGCTATATGAGAAGATCGAGTTGTTGGCATTGGTAGAGAAATGGGATGATCTAACAACGGCTTCTAGAGATTACTTATCAACTCGTAAGTTAAGTTATCAGAGGGCGAGGGTGTGGTATTTATTGGCGAAATCGTATGATTTGAGGGGTGAGGTGGAAGATGCGATAGCCAATTATTCGAGAGTTTTTGCGGGTTACACTAGGGTTTTAGGGGTTTCTGCGCCCTCGGTTGAGCGGCTTAGCGAGTTAACTTGGGAGAGAAATTTACCGGGGGAGGGGACAGAATCTAGTGACAAGCAGGTAGCCTATCAGTTAGCACATCGGTATTTAACGATGGTGGGGGACTATCCAGAATGGGAAAAGCAATTGCCTGGGGTGAAGGAGTCGCTTGGGAAAATTCGTCAGAATGTGACTGAGTGGGAAGCGAGTGGGGAAGTGATTTCTGTGGAGCAGATGCTCAGGGAGATGCGTCAAGGTAAGCGCTAGAGTAGTGGTGTTGACACAAAAGAAAAAACCCTATCACTGCGTGAGTGATAGGGTTTTGAAAGCCTTTAAATAAAAGGGATTAGAGAGATGCTTTAAGCGTGGAAGAAGCCTTGAAGCCGACAGTTTTTGATGCCTTGATCTTCATGGATTCGCCAGTCTTAGGGTTGCGGCCCATACGAGCTGCACGCTTCTTCACTTCAAATGTGCCGAAACCGATAAGTTGGACTTTTTTGTCTTTCTTAACGCCTTTAGCGATGGAAGTGAGTACTGCGGAAAGAGCGTCTTCTGCTGCGCGCTTAGTTGCGTCTTTCCCGAGGTTCTTTTGGATTGCTTCTACAAGTTCAGCTTTATTCATAGCGCTACACTTTTCGCCAAGTCCTTCGCATTTGTAAAGTTAAAAGAGTAGAAAAAATCCCATATGGTATAAGGGTTTTTGGCTTGCCAAGTTCTCGTTATCCATTGTAGGTGACCACTTTTTGGTTGATATATCAGCGTATCTCATTTGTTAGATTTTGTTATATGGATCTATATTTAGCTTATGAGTTGACATGATGATTTGTTAAATTGAGAGTGGATATCAGGATGTCGTTACAGCCCAACAAGATTGATCCGGTATTAGAGTTGGTGGTATCAGCTACGAAGGGGATACCGCACAGGTCTGAGTTGGTAGAACTGTTAGATGATGTGAATGCGGCGCAGGATCGCGGGTATTTTTTACCTGACGAGGATGAGAGGTTACGAGACAGTTACCGTCAGTATTTGAGGTTGAGGGCGGTATTATTGGGGTGTATTGCGGATTTGGAGCCACATTATTATGACGAGGACGATTGGGAGAATTGTTTAAGGTCCTTTGCGGTGGCGTTTACGGCGGCATGTGTGTTGATGCGTGCGGCTGAGTATATTGTAGATTTAGCGGGGGATCATTTTTTGGTATGGAAGAAGTTGGATGAAGCGGAGCAACGGTATGGTATAGAGCGCGGGAGTTATACGCGGCTCTACAAGAGTTTGACATCGCCGCGGCGGATGTGGCGGTTTTATGAGGCGACCTTGTTTTGGGAGCTACACGCTGATGAGATTATGGGATTGAGGGAAGAAGGGGGAAGGATGCAGGAGTTGATAGAGGTATTGGAGGAGGAATTGCCATTTATTCGGCGTTCCAAGACGGGGTATTTAAAGCGTCAGTTGCAGTACCGGGTATTTTCGTTCAAGAGGCGGCATCATTCTGGATATCGGAAGGTAATGTTTCAGTTATTTAGGATGAGTGGGAGGGTGATAGCGGAGGTGAAACAGCCTGTGTTGGCGATTCAAAAGTCAGGCAAGCGAGTGACGCCGCGGGTTTTGGCTAAGGCGTGGTCGATTCTCCAGCCTGGAGATGTGATTATCACGCGTCACGATGAGGCGATGAGTAACCTTTTCTTGCCGGGGTTTTGGCCGCATGCTGCATTTTATATAGGAAGTCAGGAGCAGCGGGAGGCTTTGGGGATAGAGGAGGTGACTGCTGAGGGGGTGAATGTGGTGGAGGCGAAGAAGGATGGGGTGCATTTTAGGGCTCTGACTGAGACCTTGGCGGTGGATGCGTTTACGATATTGAGACCGACACTTGAAAAGGAGCGTGTGGCGGAGGCGGTGCGTTGTGCGATGAGTCATGCAGGAAAGCGCTATGACTTTGTGTTCGATTTCAGACAGTCTGACCGGCTGGCGTGTACTGAGGTGGTGTATCGGTCCTACCAATCAGGGGCGGGGGTGGACTTTGAGCTTGAGGAGAAGGCGGGGAGGTTGTGTCTGTCGGCGGAGGGTTTAATGAATCAGGCGATACGGATGGGGGTGTTTGAGCCAGTGGCTATCTATGGTGTGGATGGAATTAAGGTGCACACTGGTGAGCAGGCGCAGTTGCGTCTGGCGCGCAGTTATGCGGCAAATTGGGGCTGAGCATAGGGGTGACTTTGGTAGGAGGACGGTGTAGCTAGGGATTCATCGAGCTGGGTTGAAAGGACTTCAATTCTTAAGTTCTCCTAACAATGGGCGAGTGAAATGCTGTCTCAGAAAAAAATGTGGGAAAGTGCTTATTTTCAGAGGGTTAATCTGACTTTGTGAAAAATTTCACAAATAGGCTTGCTCGGTATTGACGTGGGGGTTATTGAGCACTCGCTCGCCGTGATGGCGATTTAATTCCATGGCTAAGAAAACGACTTTCCTATCATTGATTCTCCTATTTTTCACAATGGGCTTTGCAGTTGCTGCAGGCGAAGGAGGAATGCCTGTATTACCACCAGCTCCAGTAAGTTTGAGTGAGAAGCTTCAGTTCATCACCAACTCTTATGTGATGGTTTGGATTGCGGTGGGTGTGATCGTTCTTTTCTGCCGAGCAGGTGCTGGGAAACTTACCATGGTTCCTAAGGGGTTCCAAAACTTTGCTGAGTGGGTTATTGAATCTCTCTTTAATTTCTTCGCTGGCATTCTTGGTGATCACTTAGCTAAGCGTACTTTTTGGTTCTTCGGTGCGACTTTCCTTCTCATTATCATCTCTAACTATTTAGGTCTTATCCCTGGGGTTGGAACCATGGGGTGGGGGATGGATTCCCACGGTCACTTCGCGCAACCACTTCTGCGTGGTGGTAATGCTGACGTAAACATGACAGCAGCGATGGCGTTCACATTCGCTCTTCTCTGGTTCTACTGGGCAATCACAGAGAACGGCCTCAAAGGTTTCCTAGCCCACATCTTTGCTCCTAAGGGTAAGTTTGGTGGACTCATGGTTGTGGTTATGGCCTTCATCTTCTTCGTGGTTGGTGTTCTTGAGGTTATCTCTATCGCTATTCGCCCAATCGCTCTTTCCTTCCGTCTCTACGGTAACATCTACGGTGGTGAGCAGACTCTCGAGACACTCATGGCGCTTGGTGGTAAGTGGCTTGCATTCTTGCCTGCGCTCCCAATGTACCCAATCAAGCTCCTCGTAGGTGGCGTTCAAGCGCTCGTATTCACTCTCCTCTGTGCAGTATTCCTCAAGCTTATCTGTGAGCACGATCACGATGAAGAACACGGCGAAGAGCACTAAACAATTTACACACTCTCAGGAATCAGACTCATAGCATAGCGACCGTGGGGGGTTCCATGAAACAAACAACAACAAACTAGAAAACTAATATTATGTTCTCAGTATCATACGCAATCGCAGCAGCAGCACTCGGTGCAGCTATCGGTATCGGCCTCATCGGCTTCAAGGCAACTGAAGCAACTGGTCGTAACCCAGGTGCAGCAGGTCCTATCCTTACACTTGCAATTATTCTTGCAGCTCTCTGTGAGGGTATCTTCATTCTTACACTCTTCCTTGGTAAGTAATCCTGCCTCTGGAAAATAAGATTTCACTCGCTGCCGCTTTGATGGACGGCAGCGAGTTTTTCAAAAACACTCTCATCAATAAACTTTTTAGATAATGATCACTACACTCGCAGCAGGCGGTATTGTATCCGACCTCACAGAACCATTTGGCGTGAACTGGTTCCTTTTTGGAGCTCAGTTGATTAACTTTATCATTGTGATCATCGTTTTGAAGAAGTTCGCTTTCACACCAATCCTTGCGATGCTTGAGCAACGTGCTAAGCGCATTGCAGAAGGTGAAGAAAAGCTGAAGCGCATTGAGACTCAGTTAGCTGAATCAGAGGAGCAGACAGCAGCAGCTCTTGAGAAAGCTAACAACGATGCCAAGCGCCTGATTGAAGAAGCAAAAGATAGCGCAGCAGCTCTCTCAGAAGAGAAGTCACAGGAAGCTATTGCTAAGGCACAGGACATCCTCGCGAAAGCAGAAGCAACTGCTAAGGCTGAGAGCGAGAAGATGAAAGCTGAGCTTAAGTCTGAGTTTGGTCAGCTTGTAGTGGCTACTACAGCAGCTGTCACCGGTAAGGTACTTACCGACGAAGACAACAAGCGCATCAACCAGGAAGCACTCGCAAGTGTCGAGGGCTAATCTCAAGCAATTAATTTTTTCAAACGTCGATCGCCATTAACCAACCATGAAAGTATCTAAAGACGCAGCTGCCGCAGCACGCCGACTTTACCGCCTTTGTACTGCAGAGGGGAAACTCGACGAAGCTAAGTTCAGCAAAGTTGTAAAGACTGTTGCCGAGCGCAAGCCGCGCAACTTCCGTGGAATCCTTATCACACTCAAGCGTTTGCTTGAGCTCGATCTCGCCAAGAAGCACGTCACGATTGACAGTGCGGCTGAGATTGACGCAGCCACCAAGGAAAGCATTGTGAGCAAGCTCACAGCAAAGTATGGCGACGACTTAACATTCGAATACAGAGTCAACTCTGCCCTTCTGGGTGGAATTCGCATCCGCAAGGGTGATGATGTCTGGGACGGCACCGTCAAGGCCCGTCTCGACAACATTGTCAATGCGTTCTAACCAAATCCCAAAACGAATCCCACTAAAGGGTAAACAAACCAATCTAACCAATAAGTAAGCTATGAGCAGCATTCTTCAGGAACTCGAACAGGAGATCGCAAACGTCTCGACCTCCGTCGGCAAAAGTAACGTAGGTATCATCCGTGAAATCGGTGACGGTGTGGCGAAAGTTGAAGGTCTCAGCGACGTTCAGCTCAATGAAATGATCGAATTCCCAGGTGGAATCATCGGTTTGGCACTCAACCTTGAAGAAGGTGAAGTGGGTGTCGTTCTTCTCGGTGAGTATCAGGCCCTCAAGGCAGGTGACGAGTGTAAGACAACAGGAAAACTTCTTTCCGTGCCAGTAGGTGAAGGTCTTCTTGGTCGTGTAGTTGACACACTTGGTAACCCTGTAGACGGCAAGGGTGCTATCGAAGCTGCTGCTCAATATCCAGTTGAGAAGATTGCTCCTGGTATCATTAAGCGTGAGTCTGTGAACGTACCAGTTCAGACAGGTATCATGGCGATTGACGCGATGGTGCCGATTGGTCGTGGCCAGCGTGAGCTTATCATTGGTGACCGTGCGACAGGTAAGACCACGATCGCAATTGACTCCATCATTTCTATTTCTAACCAGAACAAGGCTGCTGAAGCAGGCAAGCTTCCTGGCTTCAAGCCAATGAAGTGTATCTACGTAGCGATTGGTCAGAAGGCATCTAACGTAGCACGTACTATTGCGACACTTGAAGAAGCAGGCGCAATGGACTGCACAACAATCGTTTCCGCATCTGCAGCTGACTCTGCAGCAAACCAGTACCTCGCACCCTACACAGGTTGTGCGATTGCTGAGTACCTCATGGACAAAGGTGAAGAGTGCTTGATCGTATTCGATGACCTTTCAAAGCACGCTGTAGCATACCGTCAGGTGTCCCTCATTCTTAAGCGTCCATCAGGACGTGAGGCGTACCCAGGTGACGTATTCTACCTCCACAGCCGTCTTCTTGAGCGTTCTGCACGTCTTTCACAGAATGCAGGTGGTGGTTCCCTTACAGCGCTTCCAATCATTGAGACACAGGCTGGTGACGTATCTGCCTACATTCCAACAAACGTGATCTCCATTACTGACGGTCAGATCTTCCTTGAGACTGACTTGTTCAACCAAGGTATTCGCCCGGCGATTTCTGTTGGTCTTTCTGTATCTCGTGTAGGTTCATCTGCGCAGACAAAGGCGATCAAGAAGGTTGCTGGTACAACTAAGCTTGACCTTGCTCAGTTCCGTGAGCTTCAGGCATTCGCTCAGTTTGGGTCTGATCTTGACGACGCGACTAAGGCTAAGATTGAACGTGGTCAGCGCATTGTTGAGCTCTTCAAGCAGAACCAATATTCACCGCTTTCCATGCAGATGCAGGTAGTTGTTCTCTTCTCTATGCAGAATGGTTACTTCGACGATGTGGCTGTTGAGCGCATTAAGGAGTGTCAAGCTGCACTCGAAGAGTTCTTCAACACCCGTAAGGCTGACGTTCTCCAGCTCATTGCTGATGAGAAGGCGATCACTGACGGTGTGAAGGATGCGCTTACACAAGCACTCGAAGACTTCAAAGGTACTTGGAAGTAATTTCCAATCAAAGTAGCGGACGGTAGGAGAAGCCGTCCGCTCCATTTCCTCATTCTCCACTCCACTCGCTACTAACAATTTAGAAAATGGCAAATCTGAGAGACATTCGTCGCCGCATTAAGTCGGTGAAAAACACAGCGCAGATCACACGCGCGATGGAGCTCGTTGCTGCGGCCAAGATGAAGAAGGCCCAGGATCAAGCAGTCGCAGGTCGTGGATATGCTGATGAGCTCAACAAGGTGCTGGTGAATCTCAAAGAGAACGTGGATGAGAATGCTCACCCACTTCTCGAGAAGCGCGAAGGCCAGAAGACTCTGACACTTGTCATCTCAACAGACAAAGGTCTTTGTGGTGGTTTGAATGCCAACCTTCTCAAGGAAGTGAACAACGCACACACTGGCGAGACTGAGTACGTCACTGTTGGACGCAAGCTTCGCCTCAACTTGATGAAGTCAGGCAAGGATCTCAAGGCGGACTTCGTGGTCAAGGATCCAGTGCCATTTGCAGAAGCACGTCCGATTTCTAAGTTTCTCACTGAGCAATTCCTCAGTGGTGAGTACGACTGCATCAAGGTTGCATTCAACGACTTCAAATCCACCATGGTGCAGGAGCCAAAGGTGATCCAACTACTTCCTATCGAGTCATCTGAGCTCGGTGAAAAGCAGGATTATGAAGGCGTAGGCAAAGGTGCTGTGACTGAGACTGACAAGGCTGCAGCACTTGAGAAGGAATACCTTTTTGAGCCGAGTCCTGAGAAGGTTCTCGACACATTGCTTCCGCAGTACGTGAACTTCCAGGTTTACCAGATGCTCGTAGAATCACGTGCATCCGAGCACTCTGCACGCATGGTATCCATGAAGGCTGCGACAGACAACGCGAACGAAATGGTGGCAGACCTCACCCTCGAGTTCAACAAGCTCCGTCAGGCAGCGATTACTGCAGAACTTCTCGAAATCACCACCGCTATGAAGGCGATGGAATAACGAAGTGGCGAGTTTTCAGTATTCAGTTTTCAGACTGAGCACGATGAAACGCCAAGCAAGACACGATCTTCAAAATCAAAACAGTTCAGAAGAACCAGCCAAGACCGCAACAAAAAGTCTGAAAACTGAAAACTGAACTCTGACAAACTAATTTATTAAACTGATAATACAACAAAACCATGAGTAACGTAGGAACAATCGTTCAGATCATTGGCGCGGTTATCGACGCTGACTTCTCGAACGCAGACAAACTTCCAGACATCTATAACGCTCTCGAAGTGACATACGAATGTTACGGCGAAGAAACCAAGCTTGTTCTTGAGGTGCAGCAGCACCTTGGTGACGGCTGGGTTCGCGCTGTTGCGATGAGCACCACAGACGGTCTTAAGCGTGGCATGAGCATCACTGACACCGGCGCACCTATCACAGTGCCAGTAGGTGACCAGGTTCTTGGCCGCATCTTCAACGTCACAGGTGATCTCGTAGATGAGAACGTAGCCCTTCCAAACGCTGAGAAGCGTATTGGTATTCACCGTCCGGCACCAAAGCTTGTTGACCAAGCGTCATCTGCTGAAATCCTTGAAACAGGTATCAAGGTTGTCGACCTTGTTTGCCCATTCCTCAAGGGTGGTAAGGTTGGAGCATTCGGTGGTGCGGGTGTTGGTAAGACCGTTGTTATCATGGAGCTCATTAACAACATCGCTCTTGGACACGGTGGTTACTCCGTATTCGCAGGTGTTGGTGAGCGTACTCGTGAGGGTAACGACCTTTACTGGGAAATGATCGAGTCTGGCGTTATCGCTGTAGAAAAAGACGAGAATGGTCATCCTAAAGTAAATGCTGACGGCACACCAGTGCTTAAGTCAGAAGGTTCTAAGGTAGCACTTGTATACGGTCAGATGAACGAGCCTCCGGGTGCCCGTCTCCGTGTTGCTCTTTCTGCTCTTTCCATGGCGGAATACTTCCGTGACGAAGAAGGTCAGGACGTTCTTCTCTTCGTTGATAACATTTTCCGATTCTCTCAGGCAGGTTCTGAGGTGTCCGCGCTTCTCGGCCGTACACCATCTGCTGTGGGTTACCAGCCAACACTCTCTGAAGAGATGGCAGGTCTCCAGGAGCGAATCACTTCCACTAAGAAGGGTTCTATTACCTCCCTCCAGGCGGTATACGTTCCTGCGGATGACTTGACTGACCCGGCTCCAGCGAACACATTCGCTCACCTTGATGCGCAGGTTGTTCTTGAGCGTTCCCTTGCGGAGCAAGCTCTCTTCCCGGCGGTTGATCCACTTGCATCAACTTCTAAGGCACTTGCACCGGAAGTTGTTGGTGAGCGTCACTACAAGGTAGCACGTGGTGTGCAGGGCGTACTTCAGCGCTACAAGGACCTTCAGGACATCATCGCGATTCTTGGTATGGATGAACTTTCTGACGAAGATAAGCTCTCCGTATTCCGTGCGCGTAAGATCCAGCGTTTCCTCACTCAGCCATTCTTCGTGGGTGAAGTATTCACCAACGTTCCTGGTGTTTACGTTTCTATCGAAGAGACAATCGAAGGTTTCGAGCAGATCCTCGACGGCAAGTGGGATGACGTACCTGAGTCCAACTTCTACATGAAGGGTGGCATCGACAAGGTATCCCGCGACTAAGACTATCAAATCCTAGCAGAGTGATAAGGCTCTGCTAGGTGACTGCCAGATCACACTGGCAACATTCAACTTCTAAACTTCATTATGCTTCATCTCGAAATCGTAACTCCTGAGAAAAAGGTATTCTCGGACAAGGTGGTAGACGTCTATCTTCCTGGTGCTGACGGTGAGATTGGTGTGCTTGATTTGCACGCTGCTCTTGTGACAGCTCTTGCTCCTGGTGAGTTGCGTTACCAAAAAGACGGCACATCTCACGAACTTGCTATCGGCTCAGGCTTTGCTGAAGTCGCTGACGACAAGGTCATCATCTTGACTGACATGGCACTTGGTGAGGAAGAGATTGATGAGGCAGCAGCTCAAGCCGCGATCGAGCGTGCTGAGGAAGAACTTAAGAACATCGATCACAGCGAGAACCTCGAAGACCTTGCTCACTTGCAGGCAGTCATCGCGCAGAACCTCGCGAAGATCAAACTCAAGCGCAAGCGCCGCCACTAAGCGCCCGCTTTTTAACTAAAAAGTATTATCAGTTTTACCCCGCATGGTGAGAAGCCGTGCGGGGTTCTTTTGTGCCATGGAGAATGGCGGAAGCTCACCTGATCATGCTGACTTTTCACGTGCTTGCTCAGTTTCTACCGAGGCGAGGGCTGCGAGTTCTCCAATAGCGTCTACATAGAAGCGGCCTAAACGTTCGGATGTTAGGTTCGCATGTTGTGCGATATTGATGATGGGATGCGCTTCACTGTCCGTTTCTTGTTGGAAGGCGAGTGTCTGCAGGGATTGTTTGCTATTGCTCAGTGGGTAGGGGATGTGTGCGAGTCCATCCCAGAGTTTAGCGAGGTCGGCTTTGACTGCATCTGACTTATCGGTGAGCCACTTCATGGTGGTGTCTGGGACTTCCTCATCACTCAATGTCTGAATTACTTCAGTGAGTGGAGTGAGCTTAAACCTCATGTCTTCGAGGGTTTGCATAGAGTTTGTAAGCTGAGCGATGAAGCTGATAAGTTCTTTCGTGTAGGTTTCATCGATCACGCCGCGAGTTATCAGCTGTCGGAGCTGAAGCATCATCTGGGGAAGAATTTTATTATGCCAATCGCGGAGGGCTTGGCGTTGTTCATGGAGTTGGTGTGAGGACTCGCTTTCTAAGTTTCGGGCGTGAATGGTATCGGCAGTTTCAAGGTCAAAGGCACCTTTGGGCAGATTATAACCCGCAGCTAGGAATCCGAGTGCGACTCTGCTGCGCAAGAGGTCGCTATATGCGTCAGCGAGAGGGCTGGTGATTTTCTCAGTGGTGTCTTTAGCTCCGACCAATGTTTGTTGGCTACGTGTGATTGCGCTATTGGAAAGTTCAACTGTGGATGGGGCTGGTAAGTTCCAGAGGGATGAAGGGGCAGGGCAAATAACGCCAACTGCGTCATAAAGCCATCGGCTGTAGCCATCCTCTCGATTCTTCTGCATGGCTAACTCTCTATGCATTTTTGTCGAATCGAGAAGTTCAGCATGTTCGATGTCGAGATCACATTCATCTTTATAGAAGCGCAGAGTGGCACTGCGTGCGGATTGATCTAGGTGAGAAAATAGGCTGGTTGCTGGGCGCTCTAGGTGGAGCACACCGGCTTCATTGAGCTTTTCCACTGCTGCGGCGCGAAGGGAGTCCGAGGGATGAGTGTCGAAGAGGTCTTGTTTCTCCTGTTTATGTTTTTCTTCGAGATAGGCTTCAAATTGTTCTTCATTGATTTGGTTTGCCTGTTCTGTGACGAGCCTAGGGAAGTTGCGGGCGAGTTGTTTTTCAATCCACATGCCTTCCAGTAGCTCTTGGGCTTGATGTTGTCCGATCATGAGGGCATGCATGCGTTTGCTGGTTTCTGCAAAGCACTGTGATCCAACGATTCTGGCGGCATGGTGGTCGGCGTCGTATTCCATTTGTCGAAGGGTGTGGCAGCTTACGGCTTGGCCGATCCACATGAGTCCTTTGAGTAGCATACGTGTGAGCCAAATAAGTACTCGCGCAGTTCCAACAAGGAACATGGCTCTGATTTCATTGTTAGCGACCTTCGCAATTTTTTCTAACCAGACGTCGAATCGATCTCGTTGGTAGACGACTTTTAAAAACCAATAGTTAATGCTGCGGATGATGTAGGTGGCACGCATCCCGAAGCCTTGTGAGAAGTGGCCAAATTCATGAGCCAGTACTTCGCTGAGTTGTTGGGCACTGAGGCCGTAGGTGAGTGGGAGGCCAATAGTGAGTCGGAGGTCATTGCTGAAAAGGCTCCAGATACCTCGGCGTAAGCTGGCTGAGGCATTTACATCTGAAGAAAGGGTAATTTCGTTGGGGTATGGGGCATTCACTTCGGTGCAAATCCTACCAATAAGAGATTCCAGTACAGGCTCAGAGCCTGGGAGAATGCGCTCAGGTTCAGCCTGTTTGGGTTCGCGAGCGAAGATGGGTTTGATGAGAAAGAGGATGAGGACAAGACCAAGTACTGCCGCAAAGATGCTCCAGAAGTTGGTTCCATCAGGAGTCTGCATGTGCTGCCAGAGCAACCATTCAGCATAGATTACTCCCCCTATAATCGTGAGGTAGACGAGTGGGAGGAGTACCATGAAAATAGCTGTTAGGCCGAGGGACCATTTGTAGCTGGCGTTTAGTTTTTTTACCTCACGTTGTTTGGTGCTAAAAGCTGAAGAAATATCATCAAGTGAGTAGGGAGTATCATGCATAACGAGATGCAGGTAGCTCTAACAAGGTGTGAGCTATAGTTGAAGGAGAATGTTTTTCACCGCTGTATGGGGGAGGTGCCGAGTGGCAGGGTGTGCCACTCGGAGGGGGAGGGTTATTTTCTACGGCGCAGCATGAGTGCGAGGCCGCCGAGTCCAATGAGGGAGGTAGCGGTGGGTTCCGGTACTGATTGAACAGCTTGGTAGGCGACGCCGACATAGGTGTTGCGTTCGATACCAGAGCCAGTATCGGTGGTGCTAAGCAGGCCGGCATCGACGGCAAAGCCAGTGCCTGAGACGGTGCCAATTTTAACAGCGAAGGTGGACCAGACGTCTGCTCCGACTCCGAGGTCGATACTATTGAGTCCACCACTGGCGCCTGAGGCATCAGGGTAATCGACAAGGGTGTTGCCAGAGAGGGCTGCAGCAATGCCGCCATCATCATTGCTATCGTTACGGCCGACATAGACGACGTAGACGTCGTAGGTGCCATTCGCTAAGCCGCTTACCGTGGTGGTGAGGGTGAGGGCATCATTAGCGGTAGCGCCATTGCCGAAGCTAGAGTAGGCACCGGCGAAGGTGCCACTTCCCGACCATTGGTTTTCGGTGCGGAATTTCCAGGTGTCATTGTCGCTGAATGAGCCTTGATTACGGGTAGTGGTGCCAGTGAGTACGCCACTTTTGAAGACGGTATTGCCTGCGGTACCGGTATTAAGATCAAATTCATCGGCTTCTACGACGGAAAGTCCTGCGATGTTGATGGTGGCGGCTTGGGTGGGCAGAGCGCAGAGGGCCAGTGCTGCGATGGAGGGTTTCACGAGTGCGTTCATTCGGTTCATAGTGTTGTTTTTTCAAGCCAAGCGTTGGGGCTTGGTACTATGGAATAACGCGAGTTCTGAAAGGTTAGTGTTTTTGTAAAAAAAATGAGTAGGGGGGGGAGTTATGGTGTGGGTGGAGGGAATGCGTTGTGTTGCATGAGGTATTGAATTTGTTGGTCCTCCAGCACAGCTCTGATGAGGTAGACTTCGTCGATGTCAGCGTTGACAGTGCCGCCGGTGAAGCCTTTCTGGATGGAATAGCCGAAGCGTAGCGGGAGGGACTCTGGGCTGGATGTGTCAGTATTGACTGGGCGTTTGTGCTCGGTTGTTTCTACGGGCACTCTTTGGCCATTGAGGTAGTGGAATATTTCAGGGGTTCCTTCAGGTGTTGTTTTACCAGTGTAGACACTAGCGATGTGGAACCAGCTTTGCTGTGGGGGGAGTGGTGTGGTGGCTGAGGTGCCGACTGAGGAGGTCATCAAGTTGACTTCATTTTTACCTTGGAGGACGATACGCCAAGCTGCAGAGGTTTCGGTATTGCGGTTGCCCCAAGCTAGGTAGGGGATGCGGATGCCGTGATGCATTTTCCCTTCACGGTGACGGGCCCAGAAGGCGATAGTGCGTGGTGTGTTTCCTGCGATGCCGGGGTAGTTGGTGTCGGCATAGGTGCCATCTCCACGCATGCTGAAGGCGTTGCCGAATTTTCCGGCCACAGAGATTGGGTGAGGGGTGGGGGATTGGAGATGCTTGATGTGCGCTGGATAGGTATTGGCATCAGGCAGTGAGCCGCTTGAGGCAAAGCGTTGGTCGTTGAGTGTGTCAAAGTTCCAGTGAAGGTAGAGGGGGGCTTTACTGAAAACACGGCGGAACTGGTCGAAGTGCGGGAGTGTGTCTTCGGAGCGGGCGTAGGCGTCGAAGCTTTTGGCATGTCCAGCGGTGAGCTCAGTGGGGCTTACATGCTGGAGTTTCGGTTCTACTCTCACGTGGCCTTCCGCAACATGCACTTC
Organism: Rubritalea tangerina; assembly: GCF_042683245.1. NCBI lineage: Bacteria > Pseudomonadati > Verrucomicrobiota > Verrucomicrobiia > Verrucomicrobiales > Rubritaleaceae > Rubritalea > Rubritalea tangerina. The sequence continues at coordinate 160,041 of NZ_JBHUJB010000035.1, read as the reverse complement.
GAGAACGTCCCTTGACTTGAAGCGGATGCCAAACTGGGTACCGAGGTCGATGACTTTGAGCCCTTTAGTATGGACGCTGAACCCGCGGCCTTTTTCAGGGACTTTGAACCACGCTTGGCCGCCCTGCATTTGGATCTCTGAGGGGGTGAGGATTTTGATATCTGAGGGGCCTTCGACGAGAGCTTCGACGCCGGAGGGGAAGGCTAGTTTGATGAGCCCTTGGTCGATGGTGATGGCATCACCAGGTTCCAAGTGAGGTGATTTGGGGGTGTTGCGCGTGACTGTGAGCTTGGCGTCATCGGATGATTCGATTCCTACGAGCCGGGCGTCTTTAGGGAGATTGATTTGGTAGAAGTAGGCGCAAATGCCGAGTAGCAGACAGGCTGCAAGACCGAAGCTGAGAGCTCGCAGAGCATTCTTCTTACGTTCTTTATGTAATGAAGAGGCATTGGTTTGGAGGGTGCCTAGCTTGTCTTTGGTTTCAGCAGTCTCTTGGAGCATCCCCACGAGTTGCATGTGCTGGAGGTAGAGTTTTCGCAGGTCTGCGTCCTGGCGCAGCAGCTCCATGAGGCGCTTGTGTTCATTGGGGGAGATAACGCCATCTTCGAGATCTTGGATCAATTGGTAAGCAGTCTTCATAGGGTGGCCGATTCTCTTGAGGATTGCTTGATTTCGATGCAGTTACGGAGGGTGGAGCGGACTCTGTAAAGGGCCACCTTGAGAGAGCCCACACTGCGACCACAGGATTTTGCGTAGTCGATGAGCCCAGCTTTTTTCCAATAACGATGGAGGACGAGTTCCTGATCCTTGAGCGAGAGTTGCTCAAGGCAGGTGTTGAGGTCGTGCATCTGTGTGTTTGCTTGGTGGGGGGCAGCTGTGCTTGCTTCGTTTGCAATGAGAGCAAGCACATCCTCATCGAGAGGGGCACGCTTCTCGCGTTTGAGCCTTTGTTGCTGAGCCATGACTTGGAAGCGTGCAGTCTTTAGAACCCATGCATTGAAGTTAGAACCAAGGGTGAATTCTCGGCGTTTTTTCCAGAGCACTGCATTGGTGTTCTGGATGACATCCTCGACTTCTGGGCAGCCGGGGAGCAATGATATGACGAAGCCTCTGAGCACCGACTGGTGTGCTGTCAGTAGGCTGACAAAGGTGGATTCTTCCTCTGAGTCGTGATCGTGCATAGTTCTTCCTCTTAGGGAATAAGCCGATCAGAGAAAGGTTAGTTTTTTTTCTAAAAAAGCTTAGAGGGGGGGCATGGGCGACGCGGCACGGTGCCCATTTGGCTGGGGTGAGGTCAAGCACGCTTGCGGCGTAGTGTGAGGCCGAGTGCAGAGAGTGCGATGAGGAGGCTGGAGCTAGGCTCAGGTACAGGGGTTGTGGTAGCCACATTGCTGGATAACCACTGCATTTGACCGGCACTGAGGGCTGTGTCATAGACTGCGACATCGTCTATATCTGTGGTGATAGCGCGGGCGCCATCGCCAAAACGAGAAGCGAGCTGGAAAGAGGATAGGGTACCTGTGCCGGTATAGGCGACGGAGCCCTGTGAGACGCCGTCCATGAAGAGTTCGATGGTGGAGCCATTACTGACCATCCCGATATGGTGCCATGCGCCGTCATTGACAATGATCGAGCTAGCGATTCCTCCGGAGGCGACGCCGCCGACGTTGCCGATGTTAAAGAGTGAGACTCCATTGCTGCCATTTTTTTCGAGCACAAAGGAATTATTGCCGATGCCGATGGAGACGAAGTCATCCCAGTTTGCTGTGGTGGTGGTGCGCACGTGCATGGAGAGGGAGAAGTTCGAGACGTCTGTGTTTGCGCTGGCAAATTGGTTACTCCAGAAGGACGAGCTACCAGCGACAAAGGCACCAGCATTGCCGAGCTTTCCGGGGCTGATGCCTGTAGCACCTGACTGGCTATTCCAGTTGATCGTGGCGGAGCCTGAGTTGGCTCCAAGATTGCCACCATCATCCATGGTGTAGTGGGCAACAAGCGCTGCCGAGACGCTCATGCTGGTAGCTGTCAGAAGAAAAATCGAGGTAGGGAGAATACGAGCGAACTTCATAGAGTGCTTACTATCAACTAGCCCGGTGTGGGGTGTAAAGCGAAAAGCTATGCGACAGGGCCAATGGCAACCTTGAGTACGATCTTACGTACTTCTTGAGATTGTCCATTGAGGTTAATGCCTGGCGCGTGGGCGTCACTGGGGTGCAGGATCATGACCTGGCCGGCGGTGAAGGGTGTGTGGGCGTGCTCAGCTTTGGGCTTACCGAGGAGGAAGTCATCTTCCTGGTCGTATGCTTGTGTGACGTCGAGTTGGTCGATAGGAGTCCAGCCCATGCGTTCTGAACCTGAGACGAGGTATTGGATGTCGAGGTAATCACGGTGGGCTTCGTAGAGAACATCTTCCGCTTCCTTGGTGTCATAGCGTTGGGAGAATGCGAAGACGGTGTCGCCGTCGATATCAATTTTACCTTCTGCGGGGGGATTTGAGGGGTCGAGGGTCTTGAGAAAATCGATTGCCATCTGCATGGGTTTGGTCAGATGCGCTTGTTGGACACACTCCTGTAAGCTGGTAATAGTCATTAGCACATTGATAGCGTAGGTGAGGTGGCTGCTGAAAGTCCTGCATACTGGTCTTTTCAACGGGCCAGATTCACTTGTGAGGTGGCTGAGGTGTGGCGCTGGGGGTGGCTAACAAAAATAGGGTTGGGGATTATGAGATTTCAGTATAAGCTACAGGCGATTCTTATAATTTGAGATATATGAAAAGATTGATATGCACCCTACTTCTTGGTTTGGCCGTCGTCGTGTCGGCAGCTCCCCGCAAGCGCCATTTGATGATTTTTGTGGGAGAGAATAACATGGAGTCAGTGCGTCCAGAGCGGACGGTGTTGCCGGTGTTAAAAAAGGATAAGGAGCTGCGTAAGTCAGAGCTTTTATGGGTGCGGGAAGCGCGTCGGACGATGTCGATGCATGATCTGGATGAGGGATGGAGGGACAGCGAGGGTAAGGCGAAGAAGAAGTTAGGGCCAGATTATAAAGTGAAGAAGACCAAGGACTACAAGCGTCTTCTGGAGAATGCTAAGCAAGCGGCACGGAAGAAAGAATGCGACACAGTCATTCTCTATTGGATGGTGGGCGAGACAGATGCGCAGAAAGGATGGGGGGATCAATATGAGGCGAGCTTTAAGCGCTTCATCAAGCAATTTGAAGAGGATTTGGGATTAGGGAAGATCCATGTCGTGATTACACGTCTGAGTGATTATGGCATAGAGAACAAGAAGTACCCCGACTGGCAAAAAGTGCGCAAAGCACAGGAGAAGTTAGTGAAGGATAATAAGGGGTGGGTTCTGGTGAGTACGGACGATTACAACGGTAAAACGAACAAGCTACAATTTGATAAGAAAGGGCTTGAGGCTCTAGGTGATACGTATGCGGAGATTGCCATGAAGTTCTTAGGCAGCTCTGAAGCAAAGAAGGAATAATCCTCATGAAACTAAAACCCTCCCAACTGGGGGCAGTGATCGCGCTGTCCCTCTTTTCTCCTGCCTCAGGGGCAGTGATTTTTGAAACTTCAGTTAGTCGCTATGCTGATCATTGGAAGTATCCTTAATGTGGCGTCGGCGAAAGAGGTGAGCATTGGTCTTTTGTCGGAACCGTGACTCGACAATGCGGGAGTGAGGGGCTCTGATGCTGTTAGCAGGAGTGATGGAAATAGAAAAGTCAGCGAAGAGAATACGCCCGAGGCATCGGTATGAGCTGGAGGATTTGCTATCAGTTAGGGTGCCTCCTGAACCTGCGGGTTATGCTGAGAAGTGGCGAGAGTGGCGGGAAGAGGCGTTAGAGGTGAGTCCTTTGCCTAGTTTGAAAGATGCGGGTTATGATCGTGGTGACTGGAGGGTGTTTGATCTTCGCTATCAATCGACCGACAAGGTAGAGATAGGCGGGTGGGCGTTGTTGCCGAAGTCTGGTCGGGTTGAGAGGGGCTTTGTGATTAGCCACGGGTATGGCGGGCGCTTAGCTCCAGATTATCATTTTCCCTTTAAGAATGCGGCCTTGATGTTTCCTTGTGCGCGGGGGATATCGCGGAGTCCTCATCCTCCGATTTCGCATGAGCCAAGGTGGCATGTTCGGCATGATATCGACAAGCCTGAGCGGTATGTGCTGCGTGGGTGTGTGGAGGATGTGTGGTTGGCGGTAAGCGCGATGTTGCGTTTGGCGCCTTATTTAGAGGGGCATATTGGGTATTTGGGGACGAGTTTTGGTGGTGGAGTTGGGGCTATGGCCTTGGCATGGGAAGATAGGGTGCAGAAGGCGCATTTGAAGGTGCCGAGTTTTGGTCACCAGATGTTGAGGTTGCAGTTGAAGACGATGGGTAGTGCAGCCAGCGTGCAGACCTTATATAAAAAAGAGCCACGTTTGGTGGAAAACACTCTGCAGTGGTTTGATGCGGCCCAGTCAGCAAAGCACATTAAGATTCCGATGCACCTGGCCTGTGCATTGGCAGACCCGGTGGTGACGCCAGCTGGCCAATTTGCCATATTCAATGCCTTGTCGGGTCCGAAGGAGCTCTTCACCTTGGAGGCAGGACACATGGAATACCCAGACCAAGAGAAGCAAGAAAAGCAATTGCTGAGAGAGCTCAGTAGCTTCTTCAGCGACTTATAAGAACGCGTGGTGAGATGAGAGATGAACCGTGAATATCATAAATGGTGGAGCCCTCGCTTACGCCGCGAAATGGAGTTGTTAGTCTTTGGGCACGCAGGTGCAAAAGTGTTAGTGTTTCCGACACGAGGTGGGCGTTTTTTTGAATACGAGAAGTTACGCATCACGGAGTCGTTGCGTGGGAAAATAGAAGCTGGGCAGTTACAGTTATATTGTGTGGATGGGATAGATAGTGAGAGTTTTTATTGTTTTTGGGCACATCCTAAGGGGAGGATGAGGCGTTACCTCGAGTATGAGGAATATATCCTTAATGAGGTATTGCCTTTGATGGAGAGGAAGAACCCGGAGGGGAGTACGATTGCTCACGGTTGTAGTCTTGGGGCATTCTTTGCGGCTAACATCGCCTTAAAGCACCCGCATTTATTCCAGAAGCTTTGTGCTTTTTCGGGGCGTTATAATTTGACCGAGGTGGCGGATGGCTTCGGTGATTTATTTCAAGGGCACTATGATGAGACGGTGTACTATAACACCCCTGTGCATTACCTAAAAAACATGCACTGCAACGAGCGGTTAGAAGCGCTGCGAGCGATGGATATCGTATTTGTATGCGGTAAGCAGGACCCTTTTTTAGGGAACAACCATTACATGTGTGAGGTGCTCAACGAGAAGGGGGTGCCTCACAGGATGTACGAGTGGGAAGAGAGGGCGCACCGGGGGTATTATTGGCGGCGCATGGCGCCGCTCTATATGTGATTGGACGGGGGGGAGGAGAACTTTAGAGTTCTTCGTGGTAGTAGACCTTGACGTACTTCATCTCCATTTTTTCGTCATAGCCACGCTCCATGACTTCACTTTCGCGCTCTGCGAAGTCAGGGGTGAACTTGAGGATGACGCCGGTATCGAGCTTGAGGTTCGCTTTGATCTTTGAGCCTGCTTTTTTGGCAACTTGTTTATTGATTTCGAATTCGGCAGCGATGGGTTCACCGTCTTCGTCTTTGTAGTTGTCTTTGTAGGAGCTAAATTTCTCAACGATGGCAGGTTCCTTGAGGACTTCTTCTTGGAAGTGTTTTTCGTCGAACTTTTCTTTTTCAGCGAAGTACTGCATCGCATCATTGGCAACGCGGTATTTATCTTCCTGAGGCATATCCTCTGGTAGTCCTTCATCGGCGAAGGCAACGCACATTTCGGCGTACTTTTTAGTTTTGAACTCGTCATCTTTTTGGGCGCGCGCGCCGAGGAAGTCACGGACCCAGAAGTTGGTGTCAGCGCCACCTTTATCGAAGGTGTAGACGAGGTAGCCACCCTCTTTGTTGTGATTGATGATGAGGCATCCCTTATCGATTTTATCTGGGTAGATGCCGTTATGCGTGGTGAGCTGGAGGTCACCATCATTATCGGAGATTTCGAGGAATGGGGTGAGGCTTTCTGACTTTACGACGCTGATAGCGCTGCAGATTTCTCCATCGACTTGAAGGTCGTTGATGAAGGCGACGCAGAGGTCACCCGATTTGATATTTGGGTGTTTCGTTTTGTCGTAGAGGTGGCGTGCGATTTTGCGGGAGTAGGTGAGAAAGCGTTCCTCTTGGTCGAAGATAGTGTTACAGTAGGAATGCATTTCGTGGAGGTCGAGCGAGGAGGTGTGGTGGAATTGGTAGCGCTCGAGGTTTTTGAATGGCTTGAGGAATGCGAGGGTAAGGATTTCTTTATCTTTTTCACCAAATTTACAGAGGTCTTTGGAGGTTTTGAGTGATTCCCCGCGGAGTGGGTTACCAATTTTAGCCAATGAGACGTGAGCGAGTGATGCTTTATTGAAATTTACTTTTGCAGACATAGTGATGGTTGAGAAGGCATTGCGCCAATGCTTGAGAGATACAAGAAATTCTGGGAGAAATTATTGTTGGAAGCCGCCAGGGACCTCAGAGAGGCGGTGGAATTTTTTGCGTTCTTCGATTTCTTTAGCTGGGTCGTATGGGACTGAGTTAAAGACTGTGACAGCACCGTCTTGATGAGTTAGCAATGCGGGGTGGGTGTTGCCAACTCCCTTGTGGTAGCGACGTTTGATCGTCTTACCAGAGGTATTCACGACAGTGTGGCAGTAGAGTTCGGGCGTGGTGAGGAAGAGGACGTGGAGGTTATTTTCTCGATCGACAGCTTTTAGGGCTTTCCGGAATGAGAGCACGTTGCCCATGGAATAGGTGGCGAGGATGTGGCCGCGTTTTACATCTTGGACTTGGATGTAGATCTTCGGAGCACCATCTCCAGAGTAATTGATGATGCGGTATTCGCGTTCATCGCCGGCAATTCCCGGGACGCCTACTTTGGTTTTCCAGGAAGGTACTCCACGGTTGACGGTGAAGTAGACTGTTGCTGAGCGAGTGCCCTCGGAGCTACTTTGATTAGGAGTTCGTACGACTGCGTAGGCACTGTAGTTGCCTGGTTGGGCGAGGTCGTAGATGTTATTGAGTGTGAAATTTGATTTTACCCGTTCCGCAGTGGGGATGGTGGTGCCAGCATAGCTGGGTTTATTAACTTTATGAATGACGCGGTTACTTTGGTTTTGGACCACAAACTCGATCCAGCTATTGCCATTGGCATTTTTTAAGGTGAGTGGGCCACCAGTTTGGTTGGCAATAGTGACGGCAAGGTGGATGGGTTCGTAGCTCACATATTGTTTACGATTTGGCTTAACGCCGACGCTAACTTGAGCCCAAAGGTTTGGGGCGAGGAGGAGTGAAGTGAGGATGAGGAGAAGACGCATAAGTTTGTTTGTTGGAGATGTTATTCGATGGGGGCGGTACTTGAGATTGTGCGGAATCCGAGGTCGGCACGGCGTAGACTGCGTGCGTCGTCGAGTTCGAGTTTTGAGTGGTCGAGCCATTCACGCGTGGTGGCGGAGGCTCGTTTTTTGAGGTAGGAGCCGCCGAGGGTCATGGGCATTTTGGGTTTAGTAGGGTAGGCGGGGTCTTTGCTCATTTTTGAGCACCATTCAGAGACATTGCCAGCAAGTCCATGGATGCCATTTCCTGTGGCATCTTTATCGAATGCATCTACTGGTCCCCAGGGAGCAGGAGTGAGGGTGGCATCCTCTCCGAGCGAGTGGTGGAGGGCTGCTTGCCATTCTTCCTGAGTGGGGAGGCGGCGACGTTTGAATTGGCAATAGGCGTAGGCATCCCACCAATCGACACCGACGACTGGGCAATTAGGGTCCATGGCGATCCCATTCCAAGTGGAGCCATTTTTGGCTGCTTGGTAGATTTCATCCCAATTGAGTGGCAGGTGGTCACGTTTCGAGTCTGGTTGGTCCTCATGTTCGTAGATCGAACGTTGCTGCGGGCTGAGGATTTCCATTGCTTCGAGGAATTTCGCGTACTCGGAGATAGTGACTTCGTATGAATCTATGAAGAATGTGGAGAGTGAGGCAGTGCCACCGTCATGAGTGGGATAGGTGCCGGCGGGGATCTCGACCATCGCAGAGAGTTGGCGGTGTTTGGGTTTCTCAGGTTGGTTCATGACGAGCGAACCGACGGTGATGGCGATGGCGGCACCAATTCCGATGCCAGCAAGCATGATAAGTTTTTTGCTATTGTCGCGTTTGTTGAGGCGGACTGTGGAATTTTCGAGGGGGACGGCTTCACTGGGTTCTGAGAGTTGTTGTTCGACACCTTCTGAGAGGTCGCGAATTTGTTCCCAAGTGAGTGGGATGTCACGCTCGAGGTCTGCCATGTAGTTGAGTAGAGAGAGGGTACGCGTGGAACCTGGTAGACCAGGTTCTAGGACAAGCTTCAGGGCGACTGCGATGGTGTGTTTATCAGCGGTCGAGACGCTGTGGTCGCGTTCGCCTCCCACAGCCATGTTGATCAGGCGGGTGAGGCTGTGTTCTGATATGAAGATTTGGTCGGTTTGGATAGGGAGGGTAGCGATTTTATGCTCTTCGAGGTAGAGGTTGGCTTCTGCAATTTGTCGGATGATATGGACAATTTTTTCAGGCTTGAGGAATGTGCCGTCTTGGCCGAGCGCGTGGAGTGGTGCTCCGGTGAGGTTTTCTCGTGCGTAGAAGCAGAGTCGGCCGTCGCGGATGGCTTCAAATACTGAACCAATAAGTGGGTGGTCCACGCTAGCTTTAGCGCGAACATCACTGAGGAATGCTGAGACGACGGCTTCGTCGTTTTGCTGGTCAAGATTGAGGCTATCGATGATGACGTCTCGGCTCACGGAAACTTGTTGAGCTTTCCATGTGCGAGTGGTTTCACCGTCGTAGATTAATTCGGTGAGCAGGTAGTCGCCGATTTGGGTGCCAGTAGTGAGTCGTTGGGTTTCGGGATCCATGGTGGCTTTAGTAGCGTGGTAGGGCCGGGAGGAGAGGGTTGTCGGGATTGATATTAGGGAGGGCTTCCTCCACAGGGAAATCGAGTGGAATGTCGAAGTCGGGCTGGTTTTGTTTTTGAGCGTGGATGGCGTGGAGACGGCGCGGGTATGCCTGCTGGTCGATCAGCTCGTTCTTGTAGTAGAGTTCTGCGACATAGCCGAAGTATTTGCGCTCACCAAAGAGGTGGGTTTCTGCTTCACTGAGTGGGGGGAGTGTGTAGCTTGCTTCAGCGATTTCTTCATCGTTGGCCCAATCGACGGGGGCGTGGAGCCAGCGTTCAGTTTTGTTATTGGCACGAGAAGGTGGGATCGGTTCGATGCGTTGCTTATCGACGAGGTCGTAGTGGTGTACGACGACATTAATTTGGGTGGGGTCGAATTCAGCCCCTGGGGTACTACGGATGGGGATAGTGAGTCTAGCATTGAGGCCATCATCACTGATGCGGCGCATGATATGGCCGATGACGAAGAGGTCCTGCTTAGGGTTCTCGGCATTGATTCCGTTGGAGAGCTTGAAGGCTGCTTTGTCGTAATAGACGCCGATACTTGGGCCCATGACAAAGAGTTTTTCGTAGTTGTCCGTGGCGCGTTCCCATTGGCCCATATCTTCAAATAGCAAGGCCATGCGGTAGAATACTGCGGGTTCGTCAGGAGCGAGGGCGGAGGCTTCTTCTAGCTTGATGAGAGCGGCGACCATATCCCCTTTGCTATGTGCATGGTGGGCGTCATCTACGAGTTTTTTGACTTCGGGAGAAGCGATTGTGGGAGCCGTCTCTGGGGTAGAGGGAGCAAGGCTGGGTTGGGGGAAAGAGGCAATAGGTGGGGAGTTTTCGGTAGGGAGCGAATCTGAGGGCTCTGCGTAATCAGAGAGGAGTTCCTCTAGACTGCGTGGTTGGACGGATGGGGTGGGGGAGACTTCGTCTCGAAGGGTTGGGACAGAGACGATGAGTGGGTCACCTTTGACATAGCGCACGACTTCGCGCGTTTCACCTGTGCGTGCTGCAATGGCGACCCCTACTGAGAGGAGTTGCGCAAATGAGACGCAAGCGAATAGACCACACGCAATGGTGAAGGCAGGACGCTTTGCTGCAGGCGATGTAGGGGTAGGTGTTCCCATGAGTGAGGGACTTTAGAGAGCAAATGTATGGGATGGGAAGGATGAAGTTTTATGAATTCAGGACGTCGCTCGGCTCATCTGTGAATCTGAGTACTCGGGTTAGTGTCGTGTCAGCGAATCCCTTAAGATCACACTCGTGGGGAAATAGGAAAAGCACATGTGAAGTCTGATGCGCATTTTAGAGGCTTGAGGAATCTCTGAGATAGCGTATGGCAGAGCCAGAACTTAGAATGATGAAGGTCCCCTTGAAAGCTGTAGAACTAAATTTATTACCTGAAGAGGTTGCTGGGGGCTTGGAGCACTTGGGGGGCGTGGTATTTTTTGATAGTTCGGGAAATTTGCCGGATGGGTCTGAGGGCGCTATCAGCATTGTAGCGGCGCGGCCTGAGGAAGTGATACGTGGTGAGGTGTCAGATGTTTCTAGATTAGAAGAGGTTCTTGCAGCAAGGGCATCAGATGTGTCGGAATTGCCCAACGGTGGTCTATGTGGGTGGATTTCTTATGAGGGGGCGTTTTGTTTTGGGGTTTATCCTGAGATGTTGGTGTATGTGCACGATTCGGAGCAATGGTACGAGGTGGGGGGCTTATCATCAGCGATCAAAATGGACTGGCGAGAAGAGGGAGGTATGGAGGTTTCAGGATTCCGTCAAGAGATGACGGAGAGGGCCTATCTGGAAAAGGTTCAAGCCATTAAGGAGTACATTGCAGCTGGTGACATCTATCAAGTGAACCTCGCTCATAAATTTTCTGCGGAGGTGCAAGGGGGGACAGCATATGGACTGTATTTGGAGTTGCGTGAGCAATCGCCTGCGCCGCACGCTAGTTATCTCTCTCTGGACGGTACTGAGGTCCTGTCTTCCTCTCCCGAGACATTTTTAAAATTTGAAGGTAAGAGGGTGTCGACTAGGCCGATCAAGGGGACTCGACCTAGGTTTAGCGATCCCGCGGAAGATCAGCGAAGCGCGTACGAGCTGAGAACTTCTGAGAAAGAGGTTTCAGAGTTGGTCATGATTACCGATCTAGAGCGCAACGACTTAGGGCAGGTGTGCGAGTTTGGTTCAGTGCGAGTGGATTCGATGTTGAAGTTAGAATCATACGAGCATGTCTATCACCTCGTTTCCACGGTCTCGGGCGAATTAGGGAGTGAGACAGGTCAGGTGGCAGCTGTTCAGGCATGCTTCCCTGGTGGAAGTATCACAGGTGCTCCTAAGAAGCGGGCGATGGAAATCATTGATGAGCTGGAAAGTTGCTCAAGAGGGGTGTATACAGGAGCCATAGGTTATTTTGGATTCAATGGGTTGAGCCAATTTAATATTGCGATTCGCACGATGGTACGAGAGGGAGATGAGCTTCATTACCATGTGGGTGCAGGGATTGTAGCAGATTCAGACCCACAGGCTGAGTACCATGAGACTTTGCAGAAGGGGATGGGGATGAAGTTGGCTGTGAGCGCCTTCAAAGAGAAGTGTTCTAGAGGTGTCTAGATTTCTTTGGGATTTACAGGGTGACAGAATCTATAGATGGTACTTCTAACTGATCTTATTTTTGTCGAAAAAACTGTCATTTAAGAAGCGTTGGGGGCGTCGACTCAAGTGGTTGTCGTTGGCAGTGGTATTGGCTTTTGGGTATGTCATTTGGCAGCTATGGGATATCAATCGCGTGGGTTTCAGCGATGATGGGGGGGAGGCGGATTGTGCTATAGTGTTAGGAGCGGCGGCTTATCATAAGAAACCTTCTCCAGTTTTTCAGGCGAGGATCGATCATGCGATTAAGCTTTATAAGGATGGGAGGGTTTCCAAGGTTTTGTTAACTGGTGGGTTTGGTGAGAATGCTCAATTTGCTGAGTCAGAGGTTGCTTTAGAATATTGTAAGAAGATGGGGGTGCCTGAGCGCGATTTGTTAATTGAGAAGCAATCGCAGACGACTGAGCAGAATATCATAGAGGCGCAGCAGGTGATGCAGCAGGAGGAGTTAGATTCCGCATTGATAGTGAGTGATCCGTGGCATTTGAAGAGAGCATTGGCAATGACGCGGAAGCATGATTTGGAGGCAAGCGGATCGGCAACGAGGACGAGCATGTATCGATCAGAAAAAAGTAAGTGGGGATTTTTGATGAGGGAGTTATACTACCTTCACATTTGGAGGCTTGCGGGTGAATGACCGTGAGACGGATTTATGCAATCAGACACAAGAGCTCAGGCACTGAGGATATTGGGGGAGGTGGACCACCCGTTGATTCGGACAGTGGTGAAAGTGGTGGGGTGTTCAGTGGCCGCATTTTTTGTAGCGCACTGGACTCAGGGTGATAGTGCAGGGGTAGAGAGTTTATCTGAGGCTGGGCGTTCGACATTGTGGATATTGGTTTTTGCGGCATTGATGTGGGTTACTGAGGCATTGCCCGCATATGCGGTGGGCTTGCTTGTGATGGGCTTGGAAATTTTAATATTGGGGAGGCCTGGTGGGGTGTTTGCCGAGGATGGTGACTATAAGGCTTGGGAGCAATTTGTTCAGCCCTGGTCGAATCCGTTGATGTGGTTGTTTATTGGGGGATTTGTGTTGGCCGCGGCGGCGAGTAAGACGCAGTTAGATCAGGTGATAGCGAGGCGGGTGTTGAGGTTCTTTGGGCACGAGCCAAAAGCAGTGTTAGCAGGCTGTATGATGGTGACCTTTGTGTTTAGTATGTTCATGAGCAATACGGCTACAGCGGCGATGATGATCGCAGTGGTTGCTCCTGTAGCACTGAGTCTCAACGCTGAAGATCCATTCATGAAGGCGCTCTACCTGGGGATTCCAATTTCAGCGAACATTGGTGGGATGGGAACGATCATAGGTTCTCCTCCTAATGCGATAGCAGCAGGCTTAATGCCGACGGGGTCTCAAGTGGATTTTCTACAATGGATGACTTATGGCTTACCTCCAGCGATTTTATTGGCAGTAGTTGGCTGGATGTATTTGGTAAAGCGCTACCCCTGCGAGACTGGCTCTATTCGATTGCTTCCCAGTGAGGAATTGAGTGGGGCCGAAGGTGGTAAATATAACAACCTTCATCGTTTTGCGGTTGCTTCAGTTTTCGTGATTACCATTGGCTTATGGATGACCGAGAGTTTGCACAAGATTCCCAACGCAGTGGTTTCCTTCATCCCCATTGTTAGTTTTGCCGTGTTTGGGGTATTGAAGAGTGAAGATATTCGGAACCTACAGTGGGATGTGTTGTTGTTATTGTGTGGCGGTTTGTCGCTCGGGGTTGCGGTGCGGGTGAGTGGGCTAGCAGATTGGGTAGCGAGTTTGCTTCCGACAGGTTTACCGATTTGGGCGATTGTGTTGGTAATGGCTTATTTGGCAGTGGTGCAGTCTAACCTGATGAGCAATACGGCGACCGCGGCGATTTTGCTGCCGATAGGTATTGGTTTTGTGCCTGAGGTTCCATTGGCGCTGGCAGTACCAGTGGCACTGACTTGCTCGTGTGCGATGATGCTGCCTATTTCGACACCACCTAACGCAGTGGCCTTTGCCAGCAATAAGGTGGGGACTAAGGATTTTGTAAAGTCTGGCGCTCTCTTTACTTTGTTGGGTCCAGCAATTGTTTACCTATGGATGGTAGTCGCTCTCTGGTTAGGGCTCTAGTTATTGGTTAAAGCCTTTTTTGTGAAGTAGAGCTTTGAATTCAGCTAGGAATTCTTCAGGCATGCGGACATTTAGAATAAGAGGCTTATCCTCATCGACTTGGCGGAGGCGTTGACGTGCACCAACATCCATCATTTCTCTGATTGTGTAGATGCCGTATTGTGGTGCGTATTTTTCGATCAACTTACTGACCGCAATGATGACAGATTCCTCGATGTCTAATTCGGGTTTTAACTCGAAGCGTTCTTGTTTGAGTACGCCATTTTTTACGAGTTGGTCGAGGAGTGCATCTATTTCTTTGATCTCTTTGGTAAATTGTTTTGTGTTAGGGGGTTCGGCATCGACACCCATCATATGGATTTGATGACCGACATTTTGGCTAGTGATGGAAAGTTTTAGCCAAGTTTCTGTATGAGAGGAGGGGGCTTTGGCTGAGAGGGGGCTAGAGTTGAGGGCGATTAAGGCGCCAAGCAGAGTCACAATGTTACGCATGGTTTGTTAGTAGGAGTAGTTGCTAGGGGAGTGATAGCGTAATTGTCGGTTTAGTACGATAGCGAAAGTGGGAGGTGGATGTATGAGGGTGCCTAGGGGACGACGATTCTGAAGAATTGGCGTGTGTTAAAGCCCTGAGGTAAGGTGACTTCGAGGGGGGATCCCGTGCCTTGCATGATAGGGATGTTGTCTATCGCTGACCAGCTATCTTGGCTGAGGTCTTGTGAAGTTTCTATGCGGTACTGGGTGTAGGGGGAGCTTGGCCAATGCAGTCTGATTTGATCATTTTGATCTACAGATAACGATGGTTTGAGAACTGAGTTAGCGGAGTAGGGGTTGGTGTTTGTTAGGATTTCAAACTTTGTGGTAAGTCCATCACTATCGTGATCGACTGTAGCATCTGAGTTGTCATTTTTATTGAGTCCATGGATATCTTCGAGAAAGTCAGAAATGCCATCATTATCTGAATCTTCGGAGCCCGTTATCCACTCGATGGGGAAGCGAGCGAATTCGAGTCCTTGGTAGTACGCGTTGTCTCCTGTTTCATACAGAATTCCAATATTTCCATCAGGGAGGATTGTCATAACAGAATATGCGGCGGGTCTGTCATCAATTTTACGTTTATAAGCCCAAGTGGAACCTTCATCGGTACTTAAGCGGATGGTCATTTTTTCACGGCTTCCTGTGTCAGGGTTGGAGAATAGAAGTGCGGAATATGGGTGGCCATTGAGAGTGGAACGGTATCTTTCTACGCTCGCCATGACACGGGGGTCAGTTTGTGAGAACCACGGCGTGCCCCAGCTCCCATTCGCAATGGTCTCTGTATTTTTGTTCCAAGAATAAATGCACCAAAGTCGTTGACCTATACCTTGGTGGTTACGCATGGAGATAAGGAGGTCACCTGAGTCGAGTTCGACCATCTGAGCTTCTGTAGTCCATGGGTTGCCGCTGGCAATGGCTGGTGGTGCGTGCTGCCAGCTGGCTCCATGATCAGTGGAATAGATGAAGTTTGATCTGGGTGTCCCATTAGAATCTCGATATTGAGCTGGGAAGATGAGGGTGCCATCACGGGTGGTGAACCCTTTGCCTGGGCCATTAAAGTAGAGGTTCCATTCAGAATCTTTAATTTGATTCGTGATCGAGACTGGTTGGCTCCAGGTAAGACCATCGTCGTCGGAGTAGTTGAGAACAAATTGTCCGGTTTCACTAGGTGCTAATCCTGGGCCGGATCCGTTCCAAGCATTGTTTCCAAATGAATAGAGTGCAGCACACCAAATGCGACCAGTGTTGGTATCTACCAATATTGATGGGTCGCCCACGCCATTTCCCGAAGAACCGGATACTGAGGCATCGTAGTCCATGATGGTGAGCATAGGGCCCCAAGTAAATCCACCGTCGGTGGAGCGCATACAACCCACATCGATATTACCGGGAAGGTCACTCCTGCTGTCGTGTCTGATATCGAATACCGCGATGAGCGTTCCATTATTGGTGGTTGTAAGGCCAGGAATACGGTAGGTGTGAACACCATCGTCACCTTGTTTTCTGATCACTGTTGAGTAGAAAAGTTCAGTAAGGGAGATGTGGCCATCTGGATCTGAGATGAGAGGTTGGAAGGCGCCGGCTTGGTCGCCATCGATGGTAAATTCGGTGATTTGGGCATCGAGGATATTGCCGAGTTGAGACTGGCCTGTGAGTTCAGCGACGATCCAGAAGTGGGAGTTTGGGTGGGCGACTGTGTGGTTGCACTGAAAGCTGAGTGAGCCGGGGCCCGGGTTGGTAATTGTGTCGAGTAGGATGGAAGTGCTGCTATCGAATTCAGCGCTGTGGTTGGAGCTGTAGAGGTGAAGTTTGGCTATGTCCCCAGTATTGGTCGTGCCGTTTAGTGAGCAAACTACTTGGGTGATAGCATAGTTAGGGATGTTGCCAGTCGAGTTTACTAGCAGCGCACAAATGGCATGTGATCCGTAGATAGATCCAGTGTTAGAATTTTGAATCACTGTGGCGTTTGAGAAAGACATGGGTATGTCAGTGAGGTCTCCCCATTGGTCAGTGAAGTATGTTTGTGCAGCAGTGAGTTCTGAGCCATTTAATGTGCGATCGTAAATGACGGCTTCAGCAAGTTGGTAGCTGAGTTTATCAGTTGTGCCTCCATTGCTGGCAAGAATGAGTCCACCGAGAGAGGTGTCGGTGTCGATATTATTTGAGCCAGCTTGCTGGTTATTGATATAATGGGTAACTTGGGTTGAGGAGCCGGACTCGTCGAATACAAAGGTATGGGTTTGCCACGTGTTTGTGGTAATTGTGGTGGTGAGAGGGTCGCTGGCCGCAAAGAGAGCATTTGAGCTTTGAACGCCAACTTGCCAGTTATTTGATTGGATTTGAGCCCGTGTTTTTCCAGGGTTTGTGCTTCCATCAAAGAGGAAGCCATCATTGTTAGATGTTAGGCGGCAATGGAAGATTAATGTACGGTCACCAGAGATGCTCCCCCAGTCACCTACAGCTGCCCAGATGCTTGAACTACCGTCGAAAGTGACGATGTCGACAGTAGACCCATCGCTGTGTGAGAGTGGAGTGGTAATGGGAGCGCCAATGACCCGGTTGAGATTTCTACTAGTAGAGCCTTCAGTGTCAGCCCAAAGTTCCACTGTGCCGTTTGCTGCAATGGTGACGCCGACTCCAGCCTTGTAGCGTGCGTATGGAGTATGAGGGAGGTCGGCAGTCGCATCAGAAAGGCTCAAGAATGAGGTCAAAGTGATGAGAAAAAGGTATGCGTAAAGAGGTGTTGAGCGGGGGGGCGTGCCGCATTCTTGGGGGGATGAAAAGTGATTTATCATTGTCTATAATCCTGAGCAATAAGGACGTTAGAGAATGTAATAAGGGTTCTGCAAACGTTCCTGACTGGTTGGTTAAATAGACCTCTGAGATGTGCAAAAAAGCCTCAGCTTGGGTGAGCTGAGACCTAGTAAGATTTGGGTCTGCGGAAGTGTCTGCTTGTTTAAAATTCTCGCTCTAGCATATAGCGCGCAATTTCATCAAGGCGGCGACCTTTTTCGCCGAATGGCTTGATAGCATCAAGGGCTAGCTTCGTGAGACGCGCGGCTTCCTTTTTTGATTCTTCAAGTCCGAGGATAGCTGGGTAGGTAGATTTATCTACTGCTTCATCTTTGCCTGCGGTTTTTCCGAGTTGCTCAGTAGTTTGAGTGACATCGAGGATGTCATCGATGACTTGAAATGCGAGTCCTAGGTTATAGCCGAAGTCGGTGAGGGCCTGAAGTTGTTCAGGGCTACAGTTGGCACTCATGCCACCTAACCTGAGTGAGCTGCACAGCAGGGCTGCAGTTTTGGCTTCATGAATCTGTATCAGCTGTTGGAGGTTCAATTTCTGACCTTCGCCTTCGAGGTCGAGGACTTGCCCGCCGATGAGTTTCTTACTTCCACCTGTCTCTGAGAGCTCGGAGACAAAGTGGGATGCGTTGTATAAGGGAGTTTGAGGTGTCTGAGCTACAATGGTGAACGCCTCAGTGAGAAGGGCATCACCAGTCAGGACTGCAACACCTTCGCCATAGACAACGTGAGAAGTTGGGCGACCACGTCTTAAATCGTCATCATCCATACAGGGGAGGTCGTCATGTACCAGTGAGTATGTGTGCATGACTTCTACAGCACATGCTGGATACAATGCTGCTTCTTGAGCACCTCCGCAGGCTTCTGCTGCAGCTAGGCAAAGGATGGGGCGTAAACGTTTACCTCCGGCAAACATGCTGTAGCGCATGGCTTGATGGATCGTGGCTGGGGCTGTTTCCGAGGAGGGAAGGAGCTGATCGAGTTTGGTGTCTACGACTTCCTGCTGGTTTTTGAGCCAAATTTTAAGGTCACTCATATTGTGAACCTCGTAGCTCCGAATGGAGCAACGAGGTGGTGTTTAATTTAATACATTTACGCAGTCGATATGGACTGGTGAGGAGGTTAGAGGATTTCAGCTATTTGGACTGCGTTTAGGGCAGCCCCTTTACGGACCTGGTCACCAACAACCCACAGAGCTAAGGCCTTATCGATGACTTTATCTTTACGGATGCGGCCGACGAGACAGTCATCCTTTAAGGTTGTATCGAGCGGTGTAGGGAAGAGGTTGTTGGATGGGTCGTCCTTTGCATCTACTCCTGGATAATTAGCAAAGATTCCACGTGCCTCTTCGACACTTGGTTCATTTTCAAATGCTGCAGTGATCGACACGGAATGAGAGCGGTAGACGGGAACCCGCACGCAGGTGCAAGTGACTTTTAGTTCAGGAAGGTTAAGAATCTTACGTGATTCATTGAGCATCTTTAATTCTTCTTTGGTGTAGTGATCTGGTTGGAACACATCCACCTGAGGGATCACATTGAAAGCAATTTGGGTTGGGTAGACCTCTGAGACGATCTCTTCGCCCTTGGCGATAGCTTCACATTGCTGTTTAAGTTCGGCGATGCCTTGAGCTCCTGAGCCAGAAACGGCCTGATAGGAGGATGCAATGATGGACTTGAGACCGTATTTTTTATGGAGAGGGAAGAGAGCCATCAAGGAGATGATGGTTGTGCAGTTGGGGTTTGCGATGATCCCCTTTGATGCTTGTTGGGCTGCTTCCGGGTTGATTTCGGGCACGATAAGTGGGACCTCATCATCCATGCGGTATGCGGATGAGTTGTCAATGACTGTGGCTCCGGCTTTGGCTGCGGAAGGCGCGAATTCAAGTGATGTGCTGCCACCTGCTGCAAAGAGTGCGATGTCGACCCCATCAAAGGAGTTGTGCGTTAACTCTTTGACGATAATGTCTTTACCTTGGAAAGAAATGGTTTTGCCCGCAGAGCGTGCAGAGGCGAGCAATGTGAGCTCGCTTATGGGGAAGGCACGCTGGTCGAGACAAGCGAGCATTTCTTCACCTACGGCTCCAGTGGCGCCGACGATAGCGATGTGTTTAGCTTCTTTCATGGTATTAGGAACTCAGTTTTTGAGTGGGCGGGCAGGATACTTGGGAAATCTAAATTGGCAATGCTTGTTCTTGTCATTGGGGCGAGCTGAAAGAAAATCTGTGACGGTATCGTTTCTAGCTTGCATCTAGCAGAAATTTCTACTAGAGTGTAAAACAATGTTAGATGATGCCGTGAAGGTATTGTCATCAAAATCAAAAATACGATCCATGAAGTCTATCAAACTCGTCTTACTTGCCGTTGCAGCCGTGGGCTGTGTGTCACTCACATCTTGCGGGAGTAATGCAGCTTCTGAGCCGCCAGTTTATGTAGCACCAACTAAATAAATTACCTCATGAAACTTCTTAAAGCTTTTGTCTATGCTGCAGTAGCAGCGTCAGTATCTTTCCTTAGTTCTTGCTGCGGATGCATGTAAGGCTGAGGGATATGTGCGTTATTCGCACGCATCCTAAACGTGAGACCGAGTGGTCTCGTAAAAACAACAAAACCAATAAATACTATGAAATTCGTTAAAATTATTGCACTCGCAGCAGCAGCAGCTGGTATCGCACTTTCTACTTCTTGCGGTTCCACTGGTTCCGGCTCATGTGGTTCTTCTCCAGAACCAGCACCAGTGCCAGTAATGCCAAGCAAGTAATTGTTTAGCAATTCGACTAAAGCGGGCTTTCCATTAGGGAGCCCGCTTTTTTCTTGCGCTCACGTATGGGGTGCGCAATATGCACTGCGAAATATAAATCACTCTATGAAAGCACTACGTATTCTAACAATCGCTTCCGCTGCAGTAGCAACTGTACTTCTTAGCTCTTGTGGATGTTGTACTGGTGAGGCGGCAGCTCCACCACTTCGTCCACTTCCACAGTTTGCTGATATTCCAGTAGCGCCAACGAAGTAATTTTATTTGAGCCGTTGGGGTTTATGGACCTCAACGGCTTTTTTTGTGATGAGTAGGGCTTTGTTGGCAATTGCGATGGTTTTATCTCTGGCTTCATGTCAGACGATTGGCAGGACGATGCAGGTGCCTGGGAATATGATGCAGTCTATAGGGCGTTCTGCGGGTTTGGCTGCATGTGAGCGGGATATTGAGGGTGAGTGTCAAGTAGATGCCGAGAGTGTGCTACGCGATTAAGAATTTATGGCGAGTGAGCTGAGCCAGAATAATATTTCAGATTTTGAAAGGGGGGTGGTAGCCATATTCGCTGACGGAGTGCGAGTGATTGGTTTGCCAAGGTCAGTAGGTGAAATCTATGGGATCTTGTTTATTAAAGAAGAGCCCTTATCGTTAGATGACTTAGTTAAGCTATTAGGTGTTAGTAAGGGGACGGCTAGTCAGGGCTTGAAGATGTTGAGGACCTTGGGGGCGATTAAGGAGGTGGCTCACGAAGAGTCTAGGAAGACTTATTACAAGGCTGATGTAGAGCTGAAGAGTTTAGTTGGAGGCTTTATCCGAGAAGAAATTCGCCCTCACTTGCAAAGTGCTGAGCTCAAAGTTAAAACTCTCAGAGAGCTTGCAGTGCATGAGGGGGAGTTTAGTGTGGATAGAGTGGAGCGATTAGATCAGTGGCGTAAGAGAGCTACCTTTCTATTGCCAATTCTGCAGAAATTATTGTCGAGTTAATGGAATCTGAAGAATTAGAGTGGTTTGTAGTACGTTCCCAGCCAAAGCGTGAGAGAGTGGCTGCGAAAAACTTACGAGAGAGTCTTGAGTTAGAAGTGGTGTGTCCTTTGGTGAAGTTTCAGAAGGGTACCCGAAGAGGTAAGGTTTGGTGGGTGGAAGCGATGTTTCCAGGGTATTTGTTTGCTAGATTCAATAGAAATACTCAAGAGAGGGCTGTGCGTTACACTCAGGGGGTGCTGTCACTCGTTCAATTCGGTATGCACATGCCAAGTATTTCGGAGAAGTTTATTGATTCCTTGAAGCAAGAGTTGGGGGATCAAGAAGAGGTTGTGATAGCTCATGGCGTGGAAATTGGGGAGCAGTTTGAATTGGCTGATGGGCCACTTAGGGGTGAAATGGGTGACGTTGTTGAGATTCTTCCAGGAAAAGAACGTGTGCGTTTACTGGTGGAATTTATAGGAGGAAGTAGAGAGGTGGAAGTGGATCTAATGTCACTTTTGTTGCCAGGGCGCCCAGGTGCAAAGTCCTGACGATGCGGGCTTTCGGGGGCTAGTTTGATTGAGCACAGGGAGCGGGTGCATGCATTGGTAAAGGGCTTGGCATGGTTTTCGGTGAGCATTTGTAGGATGTTGGTCTAATATTGTTCATTTTTATTTGAACTTTTTTTTTAGCCTGCTCTTGTTCCCTGTGGTTAATGACTTAATGGCATTTTCCTTCACAATAGAGCATAGAGTGAGATTGGTTTCCGAAAATAATCAGGATCGACCAAGGGCGGCAGCTTTTTTGGAGCTTGAGGAGGGTTCGAGTGTTAATCATTACTAAATTAGGCAACTTAAGAAAGAAATAATTCTTGCCAAATAAGTGACGTGGGCGTAAGTCAGCGGCGCGATGAACGAGCCACAGGGAGACAGTAGAAGAATAAGTGTGATGAAGGGTATCACATGGCGTTGTTTAGCAACGTTGACGACTTATTTAATCGCGTGGCTGTGGACTGGGGAGACTGAGACAGCAGGAAAGATAGCTGCAGTAGAGTTTTTTTTGAAGTTTCTCATATATTACATGCATGAACGATTTTGGCAGTGGTTGCCAAGGCAAGGTGCAGAGTGGAAGGCAAAATTTAGCAAAGTCGAGGCATGAATCATATTTATCCAGAATACGAAAGGCAGCTTTCTCAAGCTGCGAAAGAGGAGCTTTTGGGGCAAAAAGGGCTTGTGGTTTGGATGTATGGTTTGTCAGGGTCTGGCAAATCGACGATTGCCAATGCTGCTGAAAAAGCTCTACACAACCAAGGGCGTCTGGTGACCATGTTAGACGGTGATAATCTACGCAGTGGACTGAATGCTGGACTTGGGTTTAGTGACGAAGACCGTAAGGAAAACATACGTAGAGCTGCAGAGGTGGCTAAGTTGTTGCGCCACAATGGAGCCATTGTCTTGGTATCATTGATAACGCCGCAAAACGTTTTTCGTAAGCAAGTGCGGGATATTTTAGGTGACACGCACTACCTCGAAGTTTACGTGAAGGCTTCCTTCGAAACCTGTCAGGAGAGGGATGTTAAGGGGCTTTATGCGAAAGCGAAAGATGGCAAAGTAGCAAACTTCTCGGGTAAATCGTCGACTTTTGAGGATCCTGATAATGCAGATCTCATCATCGACACTGAAAGTCTCAGTGTTGAAGATAGTGTGGGGTTATTGCTGAAGCGTGTCATGCCTCAGATTGAAATCATTTCTAAATAAGTATTATGTCAAATTATCAACTCAGCCACTTAAAGCAGCTTGAAGCTGAGGCAATTTATGTCTTACGCGAGACTGCGGCACAGTTTGAAAATCCGGCTCTTCTTTTTTCTGGAGGGAAGGACTCTATTGTAATGGCGCATCTTGCGTACAAAGCGTTTCACCCAGCAAGGATTCCATTTCCATTGGTGCACGTAGATACTGGCCACAACTTTCCTGAAACTATTGAGTTTCGAGACAAATATGCGGAAAAGATCGGTGCGAGACTAGTGATTGGTTCCGTTCAGAAGTCGATTGATGAGGGCCGGGTGCAAGAGGAGACTGGTCCAGATGCGAGCCGTAACGCTCTACAGACTGTGACATTGTTGGACACGATTGAAGAAAACGAGTACGACGCTTGTTTGGGGGGTGGTCGTAGAGATGAAGAGAAAGCTCGAGCGAAAGAGCGCTTCTTCTCGCACCGCAATGATTTCGGTGAATGGGATCCTAAAAATCAACGTCCTGAGCTGTGGAATTTATTTAATGGTCGCAAGCAACAAGGCGAGCATTTTCGAGTATTCCCGTTGTCTAACTGGACTGAGATGGATATCTGGCAGTACATCAAAGAGGAAAATATTGAGCTTCCGAGTTTGTACTTTGCTGCCGAGCGCGAGTGCATCACGCGAAAAGGGACGATTCTTGCTATATCAGAATTTGTGTCACCTCGTGATGGCGAAGTGGTAGAGAAGAAGAGCATTCGTTTCCGCACTATGGGAGATGCGACCATCACTGGTGCCGTTGAGTCCACAGCGACGGATTACGAGGCGATTATTGAGGAGGTGGCTGCTGCGAGACAGACAGAGCGGGGGAACCGTGCTGATGATAAGCGTTCTGAGACCTCGATGGAAGACCGTAAAAAAGAAGGTTATTTTTAGGCCGATTAGACACTTTCAACTTTTATAAATTACAATTCTTATGGATTTATTACGTTTCACAACAGCAGGTTCCGTTGATGATGGTAAGTCAACACTCATCGGGCGCTTGCTCTATGATTCAAAATCAATTTTCGAAGACCAGTTAGAAGCTGTAGAGACCAGCTCTAAAAAGCGTGGTGACGAGGAAGTAAACCTCGCATTGTTAACTGATGGTCTCAAAGCTGAGCGCGAGCAAGGGATTACAATTGATGTAGCTTATCGTTATTTTGCGACACCAAAGCGCAAGTTTATCATTGCTGATACACCAGGACATATTCAGTACACACGGAATATGGTCACTGGTGCTTCGACTGCGGACATGGCGATCATTTTGATTGATGCTCGCAAAGGGGTTATTGAGCAGACTAAGCGCCATACTTTTATTGCGAATTTGCTGCGTATTCAACACGTTGTTGTGGCTGTCAATAAAATGGACCTCGTTGATTACTCTGAGGAGCGTTACAACGAGATCGTCACTGAATATCGTGAGTTAGCGAGCCGTTTAGGTAATTTGGTAGACATCACGACTATTCCGATTTCAGCGTTGCGTGGCGATAATGTGGTCGATAAGTCAGAGAATATGCCATGGTATGAAGGTGGTAGTCTTCTGTACCACCTTGAAAATGTCTACGTTGGTGGTGTTGAAAACCATGTGGAAGCGCGATTCCCTGTGCAATGGGTGATTCGTCCTCACTCTAATGAGTGGCATGACTTCCGTGGATTTGCTGGACGAGTTGCGGGTGGGGTGTTTAAGCCCGGTGATGAGGTTCTTGCCTTGCCTTCTGGCTTCAAGAGCATTGTAAAATCTGTGCACACGGCTGACGGTGAAATCGCTGAAGCCTATGCGCCTCAATCAGTAACGATCACGTTAGATGATGAAATTGATATTTCACGTGGTGATATGATCGTGAAGCCGAATAGCCCACCGAGATCGACTCAAGATCTTGAGGCAATGGTGTGCTGGTTCTCCGAGCGCCCTCTAGCAGTGCGAGGTAAATACATTATCCGACATACTGAGCAGGAAACAAAGGCTGTTATCCAGTCGCTTGATTATCAGGTAGATGTGAACACCTTTCACAAGCAGGATGATGTGCAAACTCTAAGCATGAATGACATTGGCCGTATACAATTACGTACCGCCAAGGCTCTTCATGTTGATCCCTATAACAAGAACCGTCATACTGGTTCTTTCATTCTCATCGACGCTGCCACAAACGAAACTGTGGCTGCTGGTATGATTATTTAACTTTTTGAGCCCGCCAGAATTCCACTGGCGGGCTCAAGACTTTTTATTATAAGCGACTTGTTGCTTATATTTGTGCTTAGATTTTAGCTAACTCAGTCAGTGTTAAGGTTTCTTGCTGAATGAAATGCGAGTGCTGACTTTGCTGTGTGAGGTTTTTGTAGACTTATGCCCAGAAACCCCAGTAAAAGAAGGCATCGGGACAAGTGATTCCGAATCCTAAACTATAGAGAATGTTTTCATGCCTGTTCCTCTTTTAGACGTCAATGCCCAGAACCTCCCACTTCAAGAAGAATTGAGAGAGACATTTGATCGAGTGCTTCAATCTGGTCGTTTTATCATGGGCGAGGAAATGGAGGCCTTTGAGAGTGAGGTAGCCCAGATGGTGGGGGCTAAGCACGCAATCAGCGTGTCGTCAGGCACTGATGCTATTTTGCTCGCGCTGATGGCGTTAGAGATTGGGCCTGGCGATGAGGTGCTTTGTCCATCCTTCACATTTTTTGCTACAGCTGGATGCATTGCCAGAACTGGAGCGACTCCAGTTTTTGTGGATAGTTGTCCTGTTTGTTTTAACATTGACGTTAACGATGCAAAGAGGAAGTTGAGCAGCAAAACTAAAGCGATCATTCCAGTTCATCTGTTTGGTCAATCTGCAGCAATGGATGAAGTCTTGGCGTTTGCTGGAGAGAATTCATTGAGAGTGATTGAGGATGGTGCACAAGCAATAGGAGCAAAGTATAAAGGTAAGGCGGTCGGGACTCTGGGAGATTTTGGAACGTATTCGTTTTTTCCCTCAAAAAATCTCGGAGGCTTCGGAGATGCAGGGATGTTGGTCACCAATGATTCACAACTTGCCGAGAAAGCGTTGATGCTCCGAAATCATGGGATGCAGCCAAAGTATTATCACAAGTATGTCGGTGGTAATTTCCGCTGTGATGCTCTGCAAGCTGCCTTACTGCGTGTGAAGTTGCGCGAGTACCACCATTACACAGCTAAGCGACAAGCGAATGCTGAATATTACTTGGAGCACTTGCTCCGAATTGATGGAATAGAGCAAGCTTCAGCATCGGATTGTGGGTGTTTCGAGCAGCAAAATGCGCAGCTCAAGGCAAGCCAAGCGAAACTCGTTCTTCCTGTAGCCTACGAGTATAACGAGCATATCTGGAACCAATTCACTATCCGAGTCCTTGATGGGAAAAGAGAGGCGTTGAGGCAGTATCTCATAGAGTCGGGCATCGGGTGTGATACCTATTATCCTGTTCCCTTACATCAGCAGGAATGCTTTTCAGGCCTGGCATCTACCGGCTTGCCAATCTGCGAGCAACTTGCAGGAGAAGTTATCAGTATCCCCATATACCCAGAGCTCACAAAGGAACAAAAAGACGAAGTGATTGAGGCTATTACTGACTTCATAGCAGCCGATTGATGAATTGTACTGTACTTCCTTAAATAATAACAAAAAATCTTATGCGTATTTTAGTAACAGGAGGGGCTGGTTTCCTTGGCTCTCATCTTTGTGAACGCCTTCTTGATGAAGGTAATGAAGTGATTTGCCTAGATAACTTCTATACTGGCTTTAAGCGTAATATCGCACACCTCTTGCCTAATCCTAACTTTGAGTTGATGCGACATGATGTGATTGATCCATTTAAAGTGGAAGTGGATCAAATCTATAACTTAGCGTGTCCAGCCTCACCTCCTCATTACCAACATAACCCAATTAAGACTACTAAGACCTCAGTGATGGGGGCTATTAATTCCTTGGGCTTAGCCAAGCGTGTGAAAGCCCGAGTATTTCAGGCATCCACATCAGAAGTATATGGTGACCCCAGAGTGCACCCTCAACCTGAAGCATATTGGGGGAACGTGAATCCTATAGGAATTAGATCATGTTACGATGAAGGAAAGCGAGTGGCCGAGACACTATTTTTCGATTACCATCGTCAGAATGGTGTGGATATTCGCATCGTTCGAATTTTTAACACGTATGGACCGCGAATGAATCCAGATGATGGTCGTGTGGTTTCAAACTTCATTGTGCAAGCGTTGCGGGGGCAAGATATTACGATCTATGGTGAAGGTACGCAGACACGATCGTTTTGTTATGTTGATGATCTCATTGAAGGGTTTGTCAGACTGATGGATCAAGATAAGGTCACAGGACCCATTAATATTGGTAACCCAGGTGAGTTTACGATGTTAGAACTAGCTGAGAAAGTTCTAGCTAAAGTGGGAGGCAAATCCAAGTTAACCTTTCATCCACTCCCTGGAGATGATCCAAAACAGCGTCAGCCAGACATCACTCTTGCAAAGCAGCATCTCGATTGGCAGCCGACAGTTTCTCTGGACGAGGGCTTAGATAAAACGATTGCCTATTTTAGAGAGCTGCTTCAAAAATAAGTCCGATTTTGTCTCAAAACCCCAATATTAAGACCGTCGACGTTATTGGCCTTCCGGTTGCTGTAGTAGATTACCGATCAGCTATTGATTGGGTTTTCGAGAAAGCTCGCTTAGCCGATAGGGCTTACGCTATCGAGGCGGCGAACACTCATGTGGCAGCTCTAGCGAGGCATGAAGCTGAGTTTGGTGAGGTCATGCAACAATTCGACCTCATTTGCCCAGATGGGATGCCCCTAGTGTGGGCGATCAATAGGGAATTACGTAAACATAACGAGCGAGCTTTATCTGATAGAGTCTATGGGCCAACACTTATGGTTGAGTCCATTAAAGCCTCTGAAGGCCAAGAAGATCTGAAGCATTTTTTTTTAGGAGGTTCTCCTTCAACTCTTAAGAAGTTAGAGCAACGTTTTTCAGATGAACATCCAGCTGCAAAGATTGTGGGGTCATACTCTCCTCCATTTGGAGAATGGTCAGAAGATGAGTTTGAACGAATCAAAGATAGAATACGAGAATCTGGGGCAAACCTCGTGTGGGTTGGCCTCGGCTGCCCCAAACAAGAAAGGTGGATAGCCAAACATAAAGATGTGCTCCCAGGTGGCTGTTATTTTGGTGTCGGAGCGGCTTTTGCTTTTCATGCTGGAGAGGTTGATCAAGCTCCACCCATTATACAGAAGTATGGTTTGGAGTGGCTATATCGTTTGATCAAAGAGCCGAGGAGGTTGTGGAAGAGGTATTTTAAATATAATTCTTTGTTTTTATATTTTTACATTAGAGGTATAAAGCTATGTTAAATGGAAAAAGTGTATTGATTACAGGAGGGACAGGTTCTCTTGGTAAGGAACTTGCAAGTACGATTTTATCGAAGTGGCCAGACGTGAAGCGCTTGATCATTTTTTCTCGTGACGAACAAAAGCAGTTTCAGATGGCTCAGGACTTTCCTGTAGAGAAGTATCCGTCGATTCGCTATTTTATTGGAGATGTCCGAGATCTTGAGCGCTTGAAGCGAGCATTTAACGATGTAGATGCAGTGGTACATGCTGCAGCTATGAAGCATGTGCACATTGCTGAGTATAACCCCGATGAGTGTGTTAAGACCAATATAGGAGGAGCTGAGAATGTGATTAAAGCAGCTTTAAGTTGTGGGGTGAAGGATGTGGTTGCGCTCTCTACAGATAAGGCTTGTGCGCCAATTAATTTATATGGAGCAACCAAGCTCGCATCCGATAAATTATTTATTGCGGCAAATAATATTAGAGGAAAGCAAGATATTAGGTTCTCAGTTGTACGTTATGGAAATGTTATGGGATCTAATGGTTCGGTTATACCCTTTTTTATGAAGAAGCGTGGGGAAGGGGTTCTTCCGATAACAGATAGTCGGATGACTCGTTTCAATATTTCTTTAGAGGATGGAGTAGCCATGGTTTTACATGCGCTGGAAAACGCCTGGGGTGGTGAGCTTTATGTTCCTAAGATTCCATCCTACAGAATAACTGATGTCGCAGAGGCCATTGGTCCAGAGTGCGAGAAACCGGAGATAGGTATTCGCCCCGGTGAGAAAATACATGAGGAAATGATCACAAGTTCTGATTCATTTACGACTTATGATTTAGGGAATTATTTTGTGATATTGCCACAAACTCCTAGCTGGGATTTGGAGGAATTCAAATCAGCCTTTAATGCAAAGGCCGTGCCTGTGGGCTTCTCATACAGCTCTGGTTCTAACGACAGTTTTTTAAGTGTCGAGGAGATGCGAGGAGAGATAGAGAAGCATGTAGGGCCTCTTCAATAACTCATAGATCAAGAAATAGTGATTCCATACGGTAAACAGAATATAACGGAAAGCGACATTAAGGCTGTTATTGAGGTATTCTCGTCAGATTTTCTAACATGCGGGCCAAAAGTTGAAGAGTTTGAGAAAGCTTTTGCTGAATATGTTGGGGTGAAGCATGCGATTGCTGTTTCCAATGGGACTGCTGCATTGCATCTTGCGCTTTTAGTTGCTGGGGTAGGGCAGGGTGATAGGGTGATTACATCACCGAATACGTTTTTAGCATCAGCGAATTGCGCCGCATTTGTCGGGGCGACCCCTGATTTTTGTGATATTGACCCTGACACGTATGCAATGAGTTTCCCTGCTTTATGTGACATGTGGCAGAGTGATGTCAAAGCGGTGATACCCGTGGCGTATGCGGGTCAATCTGCTGACATGGAAAACATCTATGCCTATGCGAAGCAGAGAGGAGCAGTGGTTATCGAGGATGCGTGTCATGGTACAGGGGGGGCTATAGATCGAGGTGGGCAAAGTTGGAAGTTAGGCGGGCACCCATGGGCTGACATGACGACATTTAGTTTTCACCCAGTGAAAACGATGACTACAGGAGAGGGGGGGATGTTGGTGACGAATGATGATCAGTACGCTGCGAAAGCGCGTCAACTTCGGACCCACGGTATGACACGTGAGGAATCTGAGTTTACCGGTTTAGGTGGAGAAAGTGAGGCTTTTGATGAAAAGGGGCCATGGTATTATGAAATGCATGATTTAGGATACAATTATCGCATTACAGACATGCAATGTGCGCTAGGTTTAAGCCAGCTCTCTCGACTGGATTCATTTGTCAGGCGGAGGCAAGAAATAGTGAGTCTCTACAATGAGCAGCTTGAGGGTGTATTCTGTGTTCAGACACCCAAGCAAAAATCTGCGAAGGATGATGTATCTTGGCATTTATATACTCTGCAGATCGATTTTAAGAAGGTCGGTAAAAGCCGCACGCGAGTGATGAGTGAGCTGAGAGATGAGGGGATTGGGAGTCAAGTGTTGTACATACCAGTTTATCTGCAGCCGTGGTATCGCGAGGTTTATGGATATGCTTTAGGTAAGTGTAAGGCTGCTGAAAACTTTTATGAAAAAGCTTTGAGTTTGCCGTTGTTTCCAGCAATGTCAGATGGCGACGTATATCATATTACGGCTAAACTTAGGGAAATTTTAACAGCATGAGTGATTCTATTTTTTTAGATGGTAATTCGGTCTTTTTAAGAAAGCTTTCACTTGATGATGTGACAGTTAGATACGAGAGATGGCTGAATGACCGGGCTGTGACAGAGTATTTAGAAGTGGGCTCCTTTCCTAACACAATTTCTGATATTCAAAGCTTTGTTGCAGACACTAATAAGAATTCCAACATGTTATTTTTAGGGATTTTTTTGAAAGAGAATGATGAGCATGTAGGGAATATCAAGCTAGGTCCTATCGATTGGGTTCACCGCCGAGCTGAGTTAGGGATCATGGTTGGTGAAGAATCAGCGAGAGGGGTAGGAGTTGGTAAAGAATCCATTGATTTGGTGTTAAGGCATGCATTTTCAAGGTTAAACTTACATAGAGTTTCATTGGGTGTTATTGCTGATCATATCGGAGCAATCCGTTGTTATGAAAAAGTAGGATTTGTGAGAGAAGGGTTGTACAGGGAATCCTTTTTCAAAGATGGGGAGATGTTGGATACTGTGAGGATGGCCATTTTGGCGTCGGATTACCCTATCTAAGGCGACCATACGATTATGAGATTGGTAACAGGGACGGCTCAGTTAGGTCTCGATTACGGAGTGGCAAATGAATCTGGCATGCCAGACATTCATAGAGCGCTTGAAATAGTCGAGCAGAGTTTCAGAAATGGGATCAATTGTTTTGATACAGCGAAGTGCTATGGGGAGGCTGAAAGTGTATTGGGTGAATGTTTTAGTATGCTCTCGTCCGATTATGTTAGAGAAGCTTCAGTTATCACTAAAATTGCTACACTGGGGAGCCGTGAAGAGATTGATTCACAAATACAGGATTCTATCGATAAGCTTCAGCTAGCAAAGCTAGCAGGTGTGATGTTGCATTCACCAAGTGAGTTATACGAGGCGGACGAGGCAGTATTAGAGCACTTTTTTAATTTAACGAACTCAGGAAGTGTTGGGAAGGTAGGCGTATCAGTTTACACTGTAGATGAGGCTGAGCTAGCGGTAGAGAAGTTCGGAGCAAAAATTATACAGGTACCTAGTAATCTGTTTGATAGGTCATTTGTAGATGCTGGTTTTTTTCAGAAATGTCGTGAGAGAGGTGTGAGGGTTTATGTAAGGAGCCTTTTTCTCCAAGGCTTATTTTTTCTACCGCTGACTAGTCCGCAGTTGAAGGGGATACCGGGGGCTCATCAGGCTCTTGTGCTACTTCATGCGTTCTGCGAAAGGCATGCTTGTAGTATTCAGGAACTTTGTTTTGCGGATGCGGCAAGGTTCATGGAGGGGGACTTAGTAATTGGTGCTGAAAAGCCTGAACAATTGTTAAAAAACATAGATTTTGCGAAAAAAGCGGAAAATCGGTTAGATATAGCCGAAGCGTGGAAATCAGAGTTAAATAAGTTGGGTCCAGTTCTGGTGGATCCTCGAAAATGGAGATAATGTGATGAGTGGAAGTAAAGTAGTAGCAATTATTCAAGCTAGATACAGCTCTAGCCGTTTGCCCGGGAAGGTTCTCATGCCTCTGGGGCGGAGAAAGATACTAGAGGAGGTTGTTACGAGAGTAGAATCTGCGAAATTAGTTGATAGTGTAGTTGTGGCTACCTCGACAGATCCAACAGATGATGCGATAGAGGCATTATGTATTGATAGTGGAGTTCCATGTTTCCGAGGGGATTTGGATGATGTTTTAAAGCGTTATTACTCGGCAGCTGTGGCGCATGCAGCCCAGCACGTAGTAAGAATCACAGCTGATTGTCCCCTGTTAGACCCATCAGTAATTGATAAAGTAGTCGACCAGCATTTATTTACAAAAGGAGATTATACTAGTAATATATCACCTCGTTTTTATCCCGACGGACTAGACGTTGAAGTGATTAAGTTTAATGTGTTAAAGAGGTTACACCAAAATGTAAATGATCCCTCATTGAGGGAGCATGTGACTGCGGGGTTACGAAAGGCACTAGAGTCCTATGATACTAGTGCTTTAAGCTCAGATGTAGATTATTCAGATTACCGTTGGACTGTTGATACTGAGGAAGATTACCTTTGGGTGCGCAATGTGATAGAGGCGTTAGGAGATAAATCTTTTGAGATGGGGAATGTTGTTGCATGGGCAACTCAGGAGGGATGCTTAAGAGTTAGCAGTTCAGTCAGAGAGAGCGGTCCTTTATCACCATTTGAGGGGAAAGGTCAGGATTTATATAAAAAAGCGAAACAGCTCATTCCTGGAGGTACGCAGCTTTTGTCCAAGAGACCTGAGATGTTTTTACCTGACAGATGGCCGTCATATTATCAATCGGCTAAGGGAGCTTGGGTGAAGGATTTGGATGGTAGAGGCTATTTAGATATGTCAACTAGTGGTATAGGAAGTTGTATTTTGGGGACATCTGATAGTTATGTTAACGCTAAAGTATGCGAAGCTGTTAGTCGTGGAAGTATGTCTACCTTAAATGCTCCAGAGGAGGTTGCGCTAGCTGAGAAGTTGTGTGCTTTGCATCCATGGGCTGATAGGGTTCGT
Organism: Rubritalea tangerina; assembly: GCF_042683245.1. Taxonomy (NCBI): domain Bacteria; kingdom Pseudomonadati; phylum Verrucomicrobiota; class Verrucomicrobiia; order Verrucomicrobiales; family Rubritaleaceae; genus Rubritalea; species Rubritalea tangerina. Next base: position 127,346 of record NZ_JBHUJB010000035.1, on the reverse strand, counting down.
TATTCTCGAAGTGGTGGTGAAAGTATGGCAATAGCGGTAAGGATTGCTAGGGCCTCAACGAGCAAAGAGGTTGTGCTTTTATGTGGTTATCATGGATGGAGTGATTGGTATTTAGCGACGAATTTAACACACTCTCAGGGTTTAGATCAGTTATTGTTACCAGGCTTAAGTCCGGCAGGTGTGCCTAAGGGGCTTAAGGGGACTGCGGTACCATTTCACTTTAATGATAAGGATGGGTTTGACGCACTTATGGCTGAGCATTCAGGCAGAATAGCAGCAGTGGTAATGGAGCCCCAACGTTATCAAGCTCCAGATGTTGAGTTTTTAAAACACATTCGAGCCAAGGTAGATGATGAGTCTGCAGTGTTAGTCTTTGATGAGATTACATCTGGTTGGCGCAAAAATATTGGCGGTGTTCATCTTTTATACGGGGTGAACCCTGACATAGCGGTATTTGGTAAAGGTTTAAGTAACGGTATAGCTTTTGGAGCCGTTGTGGGACGTGAAGAGGTGATGGAGGCTGCGCAAGATACCTTTATATCATCTACTTATTGGACTGAGAGAATAGGGCCAACAGCAGCGCTTGCGACTATTGACCGGTTTGAGCAACTGAATGCACCAGAATTAATAGAAAAGGCTGGAGTGAGGGTTCAAGAAATCTGGGAATCCCAATTAGGGAAAAGCAGCTTGCGTTTTTCCGTAGGAGATAGGGCAATGGCACCGCTATCGCACATGGCTTTTTGTTATGATGATCAGGCTCTGAATAGAGCGCTGAAGACTTTATGGTGTAAGGAGATGCTGGAGCGTGGAGTTCTGGATAATGGAAGTTTTTATGCAACGTGCGCTCACCAAGAGGAAGAGCTAAGCCACTATGAATCATGTGTAGCTGAGGTAGTAGAGGTATTGGAGCAGAGTCTGCGTGAAGGTTCTGTCTATGATCGTGCAGGCACTTGTTCTCATGGTGGTTTTAGGAGACTTAATTCATGATGCGGGTAATGAAACCATTAGTCATACGTGCTGATGCAGGTGGTCATATTGGGACTGGGCATGTGATGCGCATGATAGCGCTCGCTCAGTCGTATATTAGCCGGGGTGGGCAAGTGACGATAGTGTCGGTGTTCTGTCCCGATCCTATTAGGGAGCGTGTATTGGAATGTGGTATCGATCATGTATTGATCGATCAAGTTGATCTAGGTGGGGCTGATGATGTACGGGCGACAATACAACTCTGTGCAGAACTCTCTGCAGAGTGGATAGTGTTAGATGGTTATCATTTCACTACTGAATATCAGAGAGGAGTCCATGGTAATGGAGTAAAAATACTAGCCGTAGATGATTATGGTCACTGTGAGGAGTGGCATGCAGATGCTGTGCTAAACCAGAATTTAAATTCTGAGGTATGGGCTGAAAGGCGATCGAAGGTGTCAGATACTATGTGGTTATTGGGAGCTCCATTTGCATTATTGCGAGAGGAGTTTCTGCATAGCACTTCTGTACGAGATGAGGTGAGGGGGGCAATTAAAAATGTTCTGATAACGCTGGGTGGTGCGGATCCCGATAATGTTACCTCGAAGGTGTTAAAGTCATTTGATATCAGTGATGTAGAGCCTATGTCTTTGAGAGTGTTAGTTGGTGGGGGCAATGAGAATAAAGAAGAGCTAGAGCTATTAGCTGGGCGATCACGTCACAATGTGGAGTTGTTAGTGAATGTGAGGGATATGCCAGAAATGTATGCATGGGCGGATTATGTAGTTTCTGCAGGGGGGAGTACATGCTGGGAGTGGCTTTATTATGGGCTCAAAGGTGCTGTGATAACCATCGCTAACAACCAGGAGCCGATAGTAGAGGCGTTGAGCGAGCGTAAACTAGCGCTAGACCTAGGCTGGTATTGTGAGAACTGTCCTGAGGCATGGGCTAAGCAACTAGAGAAATGGTTTTCTCAACCAGATCAAACTGTTAGCGGGTCCGTTCGGGAACGAGTGATTGATGGTCACGGGGCAAGCAGAGTGGTCGCTTTGTTGAGTGGGGCTCTATCAATTACAATCGCAACTGCCGAAAAGGGTTGGATGAGGGAAAAAGTAGATATGTTTGCCTCTCAGCTAATGCAGAGAGGATATTCGGTCAAAGTTGTCTATGATATGAATGAGATTGCACCATCAGACATTCTCTTACTCTTGTCATTTTGGAGTATGGTTCCGTCTGAAGTACTTCACCGGAATGTACATAATCTCGTTGTGCATGAGAGTGCTTTACCTGAGGGGAAAGGATGGTCTCCTATGACCTGGCAAGTATTAGAGGGGAAAAGCAAGATACCCGTTACACTCTTTGAGGCTCAGAGCGAGGTGGATTCTGGCCCGATATATTGTCGAAATGAGATACAATTGCGTGGCGATGAATTAGTGGATGAGTTGAGAGAGTTACAAGCATTGGAGACGTTTCACTTATGTGAGGAATTCATAGAGAGTTACCCTCAGCTTGTTACTGATAGAAAACAACAGATTGGAGAGAGTTCATTTTATAGTCGGCGTGGCCCCCAGGACAGTGAACTGGATATAGATCTGAGTTTGAGAGAACAATTTAATCTGTTACGAACAGTAGATAATAAATCGTACCCCGCTTTTTTTAAGCACGAGAGGCAGGAATACATTCTGCATATAGAAAAGCGTAACAAATAATGAACACGGTATGAGTAAAACATACATAATCGCTAGTTCCAGGAGTTGGAATCATAGAAGTATTAAGCGCTTTAGATCTAAAATTGCTGGCAACATAGTTGAGGTGTCTACAGCTGCAGAACTGAAGTCTGCAATAGAAGAGCAGGTTAATGTTAGATATGTATTTTTTCTGCATTGGTCATATTTTGTTCCTGAAGAAATAACTTTAAACTATGAGTGTGTATGTTTCCATATGACAGATGTGCCCTATGGGCGTGGTGGGAGCCCGTTGCAGAATTTGATCGTAAGGGGGCATAGAGACACGATGATGACAGCGTTGCGGATGACAAATGAGTTAGACGCTGGACCTGTGTACATGAAGCGGCATTTGTCATTAGAGGGGGGATCTGCTGAAGAAATATACATACGTGCGGGTATGTTATCGATGGAGATGGTGGTCTCTTTGGTAAATGATGAACCAGATCCGGTGGTACAGGAGGGAGAGGTAACGCATTTCGTACGGCGGACACCTCAGCAGAGTGAGTTGCCAGTGGAAGATATGAGTTTAGAGAGCGTGTTTGATTTCATACGCATGTTGGATGCTGATGGCTATCCTAGGGCGTTTAAGACCATCGGCGGCCTCAAACTAGAGTTTAGCCGGTCAGCCTTAAGGGAGGGGAAAGTGGAGGCAAGTGTAGCGATAAGTATAGATGGGGAAAATGACAATGCAAACGACTGAGAGAAGAGTGCTTGTAGTGGCTGCGCATGCAGATGATGAGATTCTTGGCTGTGGAGGAACCATGGCCAAGCACGTAAGTATGGGGGACAAGGTAGGTGTGCTCTTTATGACTGATGGCGTTGGCGCGAGAAGTGATGAGTGCGACACATGTCATGTTGAGGGGAGGGAAAGTGCGGCACATCAGGCATTGGAAATAATAGGGGCTGAATTGTTAGGCCAATTTGCATTTCCAGATAATGCAATGGATCAAATGGCCCGTATTGAGATCACTCAAGCGATAGAGAGAGTGATAACGGAATACCAGCCAACAATAATCTACACCCATCATGGAGGAGATTTGAACGTGGACCACCGCCGGACATTAGAGTCAGTCTTAACGGCGAGTAGGCCTCAACCAGGGAATGGAGTCTGTGAGATATACAGTTTTGAGGTTGCTTCGAGTACCGCTTGGAAGGGGGTATCATTGACTGATGGTTTTTTACCTAACTATTATGTGAATATTTCAGATCAGCTAGATGTAAAAATGGAAGCATTGAAAGCCTATGAGGATGAGATGCGTGATTTTCCTCATGCACGATCGTATGAGGCCCTTGAGGCATTGGCTCTTTGGAGAGGCTCTCAGGTTGGGCTGCGAGCGGCTGAAGCCTTCATGGTAGAAAGGAAGATTTTATTCTAGGCATTTGATCAAGATTGAAGAGATGATAATCGCATGAAGGAAATCTGCATAGATGGTCAAAAGATCGGCAATGGAGCGAGCACTTATGTGATCGCTGAAATTTCAGCCAATCACAATCAAGACATTCAAGAGGCAATTGATTTGGTATATTTGGCCAAGGAGTGTGGCGCGGATGCGGTGAAAATTCAGACTTACACTCCTGATACCATGACCATTGATTGTAGTAATGAGCATTTCCGTATAGGTGAAGGAACCATATGGGAAGGTAAGAATCTCTATGAACTTTATGGCGAGGCGTATACTCCATGGGAGTGGACGGGTAGGTTGTTAGAGGAAGCCAAGAAGGCAGGAATTACTCTATTTTCGAGTCCATTTGATATCACGGCAGTAGACTGTCTTGAGCAGCATAACATGCCCGCGTATAAGATAGCCTCATTTGAGTTAGTGGATCACCCATTGATTGCGCGTATTGCTAGAACAGGCAAACCAGTGATTATGTCAACTGGGATGGGAAGTCTGCGTGAAATTTGTGAAGCAGTAGAGGTGTTGGAGAAGAATGGGTGTAAGGAGTATGCGCTATTAAAGTGTACGAGCTCTTATCCAGCGCCAGTTGATGAGGCTAACTTGGCTCGGATGAAGCATATGGAAGAGGCCTTTGGTGTAGCAGTGGGTTTATCTGACCATACGATGGGGTCTACGGTGCCAGCAATAGCTGTAGGTTTAGGAGCGGCTATTGTGGAGAAGCACTTTACTAAATCTAGAGATATAGAGGGGCCAGACAGTGCGTTTTCTATGGAGCCGAATGAGTTTTCGGAGATGGTTAAAGCCGTGCGAATTGCAGAACAGGCGGTAGGTACGGTAAGTTATGAATTAACTGAGAAAGAAAAGAATAGCACAGTATTCAGGAGGTCAATTTTCGTAGTGGAAGACGTAGCTGCGGGTGATCTTCTTACTGAGGAAAACACTCGGATTATTAGGCCTGGGTATGGCTTGGCTCCACGCTATTATGATCAAGTGTTAGGAAGAAAAGTTAATGCCGATGTAAAGAGAGGAACTCCACTTGAGTGGGGAATATTAGCTTGATAGATCAAAAGCGTTAAGAGATGCGAAAGCTACTAGCTCATAAAGTTGTCCAAGGTACTTTATGGTATTCGGTTGTTGGTATACTCACCAGCGGGATCAGTCTGATTCTGTTACCAATAATGACAAGGTGGATGTCACCAAAGGAATTTGGTATTTTGAATTCTGCGGTAGCTTTGTCCCAGTTAATCATGCCGTTTGTAACGATTGGTCTCGGTTCTGCGGTTATAAGATATTACCACGAATATAAGAGTGAGGAGTCGAGGTTTCGCCGCTTTTTTAGTGCTGCATTTTGGTTTCAGACGATTGCGTCATTATTCGTCGTTGGTGTATTAATCGCGTATTTTTGTTATACAGAATTGTTACTAGGAGTCGATTTTTACCATATTATCCCTATATTGATCATCGTATTGGTAAATCCTCCTAGGGATTTGGGGAATCATATGTTGACTGCAGTGGAAGACCATAGCCGATCCAGCAAGAATCAGCTGATCGCATTTGTGGTGGGAGTAGCACTTTCGCTTGTATTGATGGGATGGGCTGATTTGGGAGCTCTAGGGCGGCTTTATGGAAGGGCAGCTGGTGCGATTGTAGCGATGTTGATGCTATTCTGGCTGCCAGAGTTTAGGTCCAATCTATCTTATTGTGTTGATAGGATTGAGCTTAAGAAAGCGCTACAGTTTGGAGCACCCTACATTCCCTACACCTTGGCTTTGGCAGGGATGCTGACAGTGGATAAATTATTGCTGCAGTATTATGGGGAAATGGACGAAGTAGGTATTTATTCTGCATCCAAGACGGTTGCTGTAGGGGTCTCGTTCGTTTTCGTAGCTGTGACGAAATCTTGGTATCCCCGATATGTGGCATTGAGAGAAGAGAATAAGGAGATCGCGATCTTGAGAGGACAGTGGTCAGTGCTCTGTTTACTATCACTCTCGGTAGTTGGATTCACTCTCACAGCTCCAGTAGTTTTTCCGTATATTGTAGATGAACGGTATTGGGGAGGAGTAGAAGTCTTACCAGTTCTCGCGATAGCGACTTATTGTTACGGGCTTTTTTTGGTACAGGCGAATTATGTGAATTTTTTGAAGAAGACACTGAGTCTGCCGATCATAGCAGGATCTGGAGTTCTACTGAATTTTTTAATGTGCAAGGAACTGGTGTCGGAGCTTGGAATGAGTGGTGCAGCCTATGCTAACTTTGGGGGGTATGGGCTAATGGTAATTATGCTCATCGTGTATGGCTACTTCTTGGAGGGCAGGCTTGGGGAGCGAATCATCCAGCCATGTGTATCGATACTGGCATCAATTATAGGGGTCTACTTGATCATGGGGATGACCGACAGTTTGGGAATCATAGATCGAATTTTTTACTGCGGAATAATCTGTATAGCATACTACTGTATCTGGAAGTTAGGTATGATGATTATGAATCGATCGACGGACAATTGTGAAGCGTAGCACGTAGACCTACACCATTTATTATATATGAATTGGTTATCAAAAATAAAATCAGACCTGAGGCCGCTCTATCGATCAGAGCAGACGTCACTAAGTCGTTTATTGTTGTTGAGGATTTTAACTGAGATTAATTGTTTTTCTTACCAATTGAAATATTGGAGGTTGCGTCAAATTACGCGTAAAAAATTTGATGAGATGAGGAAAAATAAAGCTGAAAATGTCTTTGTTTTTGCTAATGGGCCATCACTCAGCTGTATAGATTTTTCTAAGATCAAGTCACTGATTGATTGTGGTGAATTTGATCTGATAGTCGTAAATAACTTTGCATCAAAAGTGATAGAGAAATACGACATAACGCCCACACTAGGGGTGTTCGCAGATCCTGTTCATTATGGAGAAAGACCGGAGGTAAAGGGGTCTTTTGATAAAGATATCTCAGTAATGAACGACAGGAATATACCAGCGATGGTGCCCTACCGTTATTACGATAAAAGTAAGTTTAGTAATAGTGTTCCATATAGTGGAGTTAGGAATGTATTCAGAACGAATGTTTCTGATTTATCGAAACCTCTTGGTTATATGTATTTGAGTGCTCTTCACGCCTTGAGTTCTGCATTGTATATTGGTTATGAAAACGTGTATATATGTGGTTATGATAATTCTTATTTTAAATCTTATGGTGTAGATGATGATGGATCCCAATTTTTTCAAGATGAACATTTTTACGATGCAAAGGTAGGCCGTAGGTATTTACCTGAGTCACAGTACGGACCTACCTCTTTTGTATTTTACGACACCTATAGGCATTTTAAGTATTTGGAGAAGGTTCAGCGCTACGCTTCAAGTGATATAGGTATAAAGAATATCGCAAAAATGACATACACAAATTCCTTCGAGAGAGATTTTTCTCTGAATGTTTACAAGTGATTCTTTTTATTATGAATAAAGGATTTTTTAATATAATATTTGTAGTCATTTCGATGCTGGTTGGGGTGCTGGTTATGGTGTCTGTTTTATCTAGCGGTAGTAACGAGATCGGAAAATTGGCCACATACATGTCGATTGGATGCTTTTTACTCGGAGTTATCAAACCAAGTGTGGCAATATATGTATTGGTGATATTGGCAGGATATAGTGACTTGTTAAAAAGATTTATGGTTCTGGGGTCCTCGATAACAGATTTCGATTTAGTGTTTGTACTATCGATGTCCCCGCTTACACTTGCTGGTATTGTCACTCATTTATTTGTATCACAAGTTATCTATCAACAGATGAGGAAGGTGGACTTGTTACGGTTTGTTGGGTGTACAATTGTGTTGCTAGCAGTTGGAGCAAGTGCCTTGTTGGGGGACGGTGGAGTCAAATCTCTGAGGGTCGTAGCTGACTATGGTGCTTTTATATATTTATTATATGTTTTACCCATTTTGTATCCAACAAAAAAAGATTTATTAAGGTATGCAAAATTTGCTGTTATTGTGTTTATCCCAGTTGCTGTGTATGGGATATGGCAGCGATTGTATGGATTTGCCGACTTCGAGTTAGATTACTTGGCAACGGGGTTATCCATTGAGTCTAGGCAATTGGGTCAAGTTGGTATACGCCCATTTTCTACTCTCAATGCTGCGAGTTCACTCACTATAGTGATGGCATCATGTTCGATGTTATCCTACATACTGTTTAGGTTTAAAATGATTGGAGTCGTATTGTGGATAAGTCTTCAGGTTTTGTTTACTGTAGCGTGTATTATGACATTCACTCGGGCTGGTTGGGTTTGTTTGTCTATTTATCCTTTTGTTGTTATAGCTCTCAGGTATCGACTAACTACTATCATTGGGTACATGTGCGTTATATTAACAGTAGGGTTAGTGGTGTGCTACTCCGATTGGTTTTTAGATAATTTGCACGGATGGCAACATGAAATTAGTGGAGATCATGGGACTAGTACTCAGGCCATGAAGGTGACAACGCTGTATGATCGCTTTTTGGGTTTCTCGAATCTAAAGAATCCCGATAATTGGCAGCCTTTCGGGGTAGAGCAATCTCATGTTCCAAGTGAGTACCGTTATGAGGATCCTACATTTTCCCATGACATGATTTCTCGCTTTATTTTCAAGTGGGGCTATGTCCCCGCAACGATGCTTGTATGTGTGGTAGGCGTGTTATTGTGGAAGGTTCACTCCGTGATATTTGGAATGAATGATAAGTTAAAAAAACAAACGACGTTGATATTAGGCGCGAATTGTGCGGTATTGTTTTCTTTGGCAGCAGGAAGCTATGTTTTTCAATTTCCAGCAAATGTATTCTTGTGGATATTCACTACATTAACTCTACTTTTCTGCACCAAATATAACGAAGAAGGTGAAGGTTCCTATGAATAAGGATTGTAAGTCCGTGTTGCTGATGGGGCACTTATCTCCATGTATTCACGGTCAGGCCACGCAGTATAGTGAGTTGTTACGTAATTCTTTGGTTTGGAAGGATATTGAAATACATCCGATCAATGCGGTTTATGCAAAAAGTCGTGAGGACGTGTCATCCGTTTCCCTTCGGAAATTACTGTTATTTCTATGGTATAACATAAAGATGGTAGCCACCTGCGTTGGGACTGATGCTCGTTTGATTATACTGAGCCCTAGCTTTGGGAGAGGGGTCATACTTCGGGACATAGCAACGGTTCTTCTGGCTAAGTATGTGTGCAGAATGAAAGTGGTCGGATGGGTGCATATGGATCCCCATCGTCTTGAGTTGGATGAGGGGATGTCTATCTTCAATAAATTTGTAAAATGGGGGGTGAGGCGCTTTGATTATTTGGTTAGTTGCGCAGAATCTTTACCTAAGGGCTGGCCTAGTTATTTACGGGGAAGTCCTGAGGTTTCGATACCCAATGCACTGAATGTTAGACTGAATGATTGTAAGAGAATGCGAGCTGGGAGTAAGTTGAGAGTTGGCTATTTGTCTTCAATGGAAGACTTGAAGGGATGGGCTGACTTGCTTACAGTTTCCCAGAGAGTTGAATATCCGTTAAAGGAAATAGAGTTTCACTTTTATGGTGGGTCTGGAGTGGGAGAAGATACAGATTCAATACGATCACTATTTGAGAGCTGTGACGGAGCTAATAAGGTATATTGGCACGGAGCTGTAAGTGGTTCAGCGAAGAGTAAAGCGTTCTTAGGGATGGATATCTTTTGTTTGCCATCTCATACAGAAGCATTTCCGTTAGTCATACTTGAAGCGATGTCATATTCCTTACCTATAATCGCCTCTAATGTGGGAGCAATTAGTGACGCTGTTGATAGCTGTAGGGGAGGCTGGCTATATAGAGCGGGTGATCGAGACGATTTGAAACATGTCTTAGAAGAGGCTCTTGAGCAGCTGGATAAGTGGGAAAGTATGGGGGAGTATAACCGATCAAAATTTGAAGAAGAGTATGCTATGGAAAAGTTTTCCTCACGATGGCATCAGTTTATTGTAGATGTGGTAAATTGAGGGTGGTGGATTTTTGGGCTATGTGCTGGAGGGAGATAATCTCATGGCGTATCTATCTAATCGGGTATTGATTAGGAATGGGTTCTTTCAGAGGTTATATAAATTTTTAGATCATTACATGAAATGGGCCTTTATATTGAGGAGAAATATTCTTATGAGTATCCCATGCATTATTTTCTGATAAATGGCATAGATTTGTAGATAGTTAATTTGATTAGATTATGTGTGGTATATTAGTGAACAGTAGTCTGGACGCAGAGCTTAAAGAGTTTGAGAATGCTTTAGATGGTATGAAGCATCGAGGTCCTGATGCTAGGGGGATAGTCAAGGAGGGGGGGTGGCGACTTGGACATACACGATTAAAGATATTAGACTTAGATGATCGCAGTAATCAGCCATTCATGTCACGCGATGGCAGATATTTGATGGTATATAATGGGGAGGTTTATAACTATAGAGAACTCAGTGCGAAATACGATCTCGACTGTCATACATCGGGTGATACAGAGGTATTGATGCTGTTGTATCAGAAGTTGGGTGTGCAGATGCTTAATGAGCTCAACGGTATGTTTGCCATTGTTATTTTAGACCGACTGAGCGGTGATGTCTTTTTTGCGCGAGACAGGCTGGGGATCAAACCGTTGTATTACAAGCGGAGTACTGATGGGTTGATTGTAGCTTCAGAGATTTCGCCTATTCTCTCATTTCTCGACAACGTTGAATATGATTATGTTGGTTTGCGGCAGTATGCAAAGCTACGCGCCTTCTTTAATGGGCGTACTGCGTATAAAGGGATAAAGATGTTACCCGCTGGGCATTATCGTCTGAATGATCGTTTGGTGAAGTACTGGAATCTGCCATTGGGTGAGCAGCAGGCTCCGAGTGATGAGGAGCTGCGGGATCTGATAGAAAAGGCGGTTCGTAGGCGTTGCATTTCTGATGTGGAGGTTGGGAGTTATTTAAGTGGGGGGCTGGATAGTACGATAGTTGCAGGTTTGGCGGATAAGCCTCATACGTGGACTGTTGGATTTGACGGGTACAATGAATTTGAATGGGCTCGCATAGCAGCAGAGAGATTTGGCTCTCAGCACCACGAGGTAGGGATTGAGCGAGAGGAGTTTTTGTCTATGGCGCGGAAGATGATAGGGGAGCGTAGGGAGCCTCTTTCTGTTCCGAATGAAGTGTTGTTGCTACGTATGACGCAAGAGGTGAAGAAGCATAATACTGTTGTGTTAAGCGGTGAGGGGGCAGATGAGCTTTTCTTTGGCTATGATCGTATCTTTCGATGGGCGGCTGAGCAGAAGGAATGGGATTTAAGGGCATTTTCGGCTCAGTACAGCTACGGGTTACATGAGGACTTGGAGGTGTTAGAGGATGTGATGGCGCCATTTGTAGCGGAGGGGCAAACACCGTTAGATATTGTTGCTAGGTTCTTCCAAATTGGTCACCTTCATGGATTGCTGCGGCGTGTGGATAACTCGACAATGCGTTGTTCGGTGGAAGCACGGGTGCCATTTGTAGATCACACTTTGGTGGAGAGGATGGCTGGTGTGTCAGCTGAGTTCCGGATGAAAGATGGGGAGGTGAAGGCACCTTTGAAGCGGATCTTTTCAGATGTTTTGCCAGATGAGATTATTCATAGAAGAAAGATTGGTTTCCCGGTGCCATTGGAAGAGATTTTCTTTGGGCGGAGTTCTGATCAAAATGGACCACAGAGAGATGCATTAGATCATTGGTTAAAATTTAATTTAAAGTGCCTCACGGGGGGGGAGATGGATTTGGCAGATTTGGGGATTTAAATCTGTTGTGAAGCTTCTACTGTTTTAAAGAAAGTTATGGTAATAGGATATACGACAGGAGTTTTTGATCTTTTCCACATTGGTCATTTGAATCTTTTGAAAAATGCGAAAGGGATGTGTGATAAGCTTATTGTGGGTGTAACAACGGATGAGTTGGTGAGTTATAAGAATAAGCGTGCGGTGATTCCGTTTGAGGAAAGAATGGAGATTGTGCGAAATATTGACTTTGTGGATGTGGTGGTTCCTCAGGAAAATATGGATAAGATGAGTGCGTGGGAGATGCTGCGGTTTGATATTATGTTTGTGGGGGATGATTGGGCAAAGACTGAGAAGTGGCAGCAGTTTGAACAAGATTTTGAAAAGGTCGGAGTGAAGGTTGTTTATTTTCCTTACACGAAATCGACTTCTTCCACCTTGATCAATGAGACGCTGAAGAAGCTGAGAGATGAATAGTGTGGCATGGTAGTGGACAGAAAAAGATGGGGAGCGCTTCAGGGGGGGGGGCAGTTGTGGCTTAATGATATATTTTCTAGGGTGGATGTGTATAATAATGGCTTAGGTGAGTTGCATAAGCCAAAAGTCTTTGCGATCCATTCGGTTGTTAGAAATGAGGTGTCTCAAAAGGTGAGAGTAGATTGGTACTCGAAGGTTGGCAGAAGTTATCGTATTGAATCTAGTTCTAATCTAAAAGATTGGGAGACGGTGGGGTCGGTTTTAGACGTGGGGCTTGGTCAGAGTTTTTCTTATGAACATGCTGTGGATGCATGGAGTGAGAAGCGTTTTTATCGCGTGGTTGAAATTTCGGAGTAGGAGTTAGCGGGTGGTAGGGTGTATGAAAGAAATGCTCAAAAAGCTGGTGACTCTGTTGATACGGATTACGCCTAAGAGGAGTTATTGTTATATGAAGGCGATGCCCTCGTATGATGACAGTGCAGTTGCTGTGTATAATTCGCTGCCGCTTGAGCGCCTAGAAAAGGTGGTGTGGTCTTACTATAATGATGAGGATCGACCTCCATTTGAGGATAGGGGGAAAACTATCCATGTGAAGAAGGGGAGTGTGAGGGATTTTTACTATGGCATCGTTTCAAAGTATATCTTTACGACTCACGGTCACTTTATTCCGGATGTCCCCAAGAGTCAGATTTGCGTGAATATGTGGCATGGTATGCCATTCAAAGCGATTGGCCTCTTGAATCATATGCCTGGGAGAAGAGATACTTACATTTGTGCCACATCGCCACTGTATCAAAAAGTGATGTCTGACGCTTTTGGGGTATCGTGTAATAGAGTCCTTACCGTAGGATCTCCACGAAATGACTATCTCTTTGCTGAGGGGGCTTCAATTTGGAATTGGATGGAGATTGATCGTAGCCAATATGCCAAGGTGTTCATCTGGTTGCCTACCTATCGCCAGTCAGTGGTAGGAGACATCCGCACGGATGGTCTAGAAGTTGGAAATGTCTATGGGATGGGAACGGTCGATGAAGGTGATTTTGAAAGATTTCTGGAGCGAGAAAACTGCTTATGCCTTGTCAAAGCCCATCCGATGTCTCCGAAATATGAGCAGACTAGCTCATCACATGTCCTTCACATAGATGAGAAGTGGCTTTGGGAGAGAGGTTTATTACTATATCAGGTGTTAGGGCAGATGGACTTTTTAATATCTGATATCTCATCGGTGATGGTAGATTTTAGCTTGTTGGATCGCCCTATGATTGCTTGTTTTGAAGACGCCACTGAATATATGGCTTCACGTCCGATGGTCTTTGAAAATATCTTTGATTGGTTGCCAGCTTCTGTAGTTCACCACTACTCAGGTCTTAAACAGGAGCTACAGAGTTTAATTAGAGATGAAGATCCAACCGCGGAGAAACGTGGCAAACTCATGCGTCAGTTTCATCAACACATAGATGGGAAGGCAACGGAACGATTACTAAAAAAGGTTTTGTAAATGTTGATGTTAGAAAAGTTCTATTGGCTATTGGCTATTGCTATAATCGCTTCTTTAGGGGTAACTATGAGTTGGTCGCTGGCTGTTTTGGGTGCATTATTAATGGGATTGGGCCTGCTGTTGTATCTGCTTGCTAAGGGGGGGGATGTCAGGGGGCTGAGGTGTTGGGAGGTTATTGGGGTGTTTCTCTGTTTGGGAGTGTTGTGCCGGGGTGAGGTGTATGATTTGTGGAAAGAGGATGTTGCGATATTTCTTATTTTCAGTGGCTGGTATTTATTGATGCGTTTGGAGCGGCGTTCTCAGTTCATATTATGGGGAGGGTTGGGGATTGTTTTGCTCAATGCTGTGGTTTTTTTTCTGCAGAGTAAGGGAGTGGAGGTGAAAGTACCAATACAGTGGGTGAGCGAGCGGGCTTCAGAGGGAAGTGTTTATGGTTTTTTCACTGATTACGGTGCTTTGGGGAATGCGATGGCGATGCTTTCGTTTTTTTTGGGAGCTTATGCAATGTGGGGAAAGTCAGCTGGCTTTCCGCGCATTTTGATGGGAGTGGCGGCCTTGGTATCAGCTTGGATAGCATCGGTATCTGGCTCACGTTCAGCGGTATTTTCGTTGTTAGTGGGAGGTGGGGTTTTATTTAGCCTCTCTTGGTTAATGATTGGTCAGTTAGGTGAAGTTGTTAGGCGGCGGTATCGGTTTTGTTTATCGCTTGTAGGTGTGGTTTCGTTGATCATTTTTGTGGTGGTTGGGATGAGTACATTTATTAAGCGTGATGTGCGGTGGGAGAGTGGGGGGGTGGCGACTTCAAGCAACATAAGAGAGAGCTATTGGGGGATGGCAATGGATCAATGGTTGCAGTCTCCAATGTTGGGTACAGGAGGGAGGAGTTATAGCTATGAGGGTTTGAAGTTTTGGGGTGGAGGAATGTCGCAAGGGGATGCAAGTCCTGAGTTTGTGCATAACGAGTATATTCAGGTGTTAGGTGATTATGGGGTGGTTGGGTTTATTATATTTTGTGTGATTTTGTGTTTTTATTGGAGGCGTGGAGTTAGAGAATGTCTTGTTAGTGAATTGAGCCCCCGATCTTGGAAGAGGGTGGCTGGTGTGTGTGGGCTTACGGTGATGGCTATTCATTGTTTGGGAGATTTTCCTATGCGTTTGCCATTCAATGCCATTTTGGCGGCAACAGCACTAGCGTGGTGTTTGCCGAGAAAAGCTGCGGTGCATAGCAGAGATGCTAATGTTGAGCCCGTGAAGGCGGGCAGCCTACAAGTTAAAGTTGCGTGCATTGGTATGTTGGCTGTTATGAGTTGTGCTTATGCAGGCAGAGAAGTGTGGGCGGCAGTTCCTTTAATAAAGAATCAGCAAGTTAGAGAAGACGGTGAGTGGATTCCTGAGGGGCATGAGGATCTGCTCGATGATTATCGTTTGGCGAATCAGCGTTCGGCTGACTTTAGGAGGAGTCAGCGGATTGGGCAATTGTTTCACCTATCTTGTCTGAGTGGGGCGGAGGAGGATCGCGCTATGGCGATTAGTTACTATGAAGAGTCGTTGGGGCGAAACCCGTATAATCCGGTGCCTATGGTTAATCTTGGAAGTTTGTACTCTGAATCTGGTGATTGGGAGAGGTCTGAGGAATACTACCTCATGGCTGAACCCTACGCAGGCGAACGGTCAAAGTATTTTGGTTTGGCAATGAAGGTCGCTAGAAATAAGGTGGCTCAGGCTGAGGAGGCCTTTCGGAAGCGTGCGTACTCACATGCTGAGTCATATTTGGTAGGCGCGATAGAGGTGTTGGCAGCGTCTTCGCAATCACCTTCAAAGGTGCGGCTTGAGCGCGACTGTATGGTTTCGCGCATAAAGATTGCATTAGTGCAGCGTCGATATGACGACGCGTCTCACATTTGGGAAGATATGAAAAGGGAGTATAAGCCGTGGGTGATTTCTGATAAAGATGGCCAAGTGCACTTAAGCTTGGCGAATAGTTATTATGATGCAG
Source organism: Rubritalea tangerina (assembly GCF_042683245.1). Lineage (NCBI taxonomy): Bacteria > Pseudomonadati > Verrucomicrobiota > Verrucomicrobiia > Verrucomicrobiales > Rubritaleaceae > Rubritalea > Rubritalea tangerina. The sequence goes on along the minus strand of NZ_JBHUJB010000035.1, from coordinate 111,505 downwards.
CAAATGGCGCTTGGCGGGAGAGGGAACCTGAGCTGGCCAAGGGGCTATATGAGGCAGCTGTACAGCACTTCTTGAAGGATAAGGCTACTAGGAGAGGGAGTTTTGATAGGGAGCGTGACGAGAAGTTGGAGTTTTGTTTAGAGGCGTTGAAGGTGATGGAGCAGGGTGGTGTTAATTAGTGAGTTAGTTTTTTAGAATGATAGCGATAATATTAGCTGCGGGAATGGGGAGTAGATTAGCTCCGATAACTGAGACACGGCCAAAGTGTTTAGTGAAGGTGGTGTATGTGCCTCCAAAAGGATATAGTATGTCCTATTTCAGTGGGCTATATCCCTGATGTGGGGGCAATTGTTTAGTTGTTGTTCAGTCAGATAACGTTCCAGAACTATTTTTATAGAGTGTTGCTAGCTTGACGTGATGGGTTTGACGTGAAAACTAGCTATGCGAATTCATTAATCATTTGATAGAGAAACACATTCCCCTGAGTGAATACAAGAAGGCCACGCATTCGGCGAAGTCCAGGAGGGTGATACTCCTTTATCAAAAGACTGGGATTTATCATGCGTGTTTTGCGGGGCGTTTAGGCTGGAGCCCCACCATGTTGATGAGCTGGAGTTTGATGTTAGTGATTCTAGTGCTAGTGGGGAATAATGAGTGGGGGGAAGACATTGTGTCGGCTTTTGTTGTAGGCGACAGATTATGGGATATTTTTGTTTCTCTTGTTGTTTTTGGGAAATGTGGAAGTGTTTTCCTACATATATCTGGTCTATGGGTGTTTGACTTGGGCCATATTCGCTGCGTACATCGTGGTTTCAGGAGTGTACATGCATCGTCTGAGATATTGATTAATTGACTGTTATGGATAGGCAAGAAGGCTGGTTTAGATCAACTATAGCGATACCTCTTCTTTTGATTGGGGGGGTAATCGTCTATTTCTTCGGTATTTGTGATGTTTATTCCGTTTTGGATAACAGGAAGAGTGAGGTGTTTCCATGGATGGTAGATTCATGGAACGAGAGGAATGATTTGTTGCACGGGTATGCTGTGCCGTTTTTGTTTCTAGCGTTTTCCTATCAGGCCTGGAGGGAAATGTTGAAGGAGCCGAGTTCGAACGGGACATGGGGGTTAGGTATTTTGTTGGTGGGATTGTTGTTGTTCATGGCATCAGCGAGAACGATTCAGCCCAGACTGGCGCTGATAGGGATTCCGTTTTTGATTTCAGGTGCTGTGATATTTGTGTGTGGCTGGAAAGCTGGAAGGCACATGCTGTTTCCTGCATTTTTTTGGTGGTTTGCTATTCCGGTTCCGGGGCTCAACCAGATGACGAATCACTTGCAGGTATTTGTGACCCAGGCGTGTTATTACGTTGGAACTGGGGTGGGGATGGAATTGATCAACACAGGGAATAACATACATTCCGCTACAGATAAGTGGGATTTTAATATTGCAGAGGGTTGCAGTGGGATTCGTTCTTTAATGGCTCTGGTGATGATCGCTGCGATTTTTGCTTATTACACGCAGAAGGAGCTATGGAAGAAAGTGTTAGTTTTTGCAGCTTCATTGCCCTTAGCTTTGTTTGGTAATTTTTGTCGGGTGTTTACGATTTTAGTATTAGCCGAATTGGGTTTTGAGGATTTTGCAGCGAATGCGTACCACGATTTTTCAGGGATTTTGTTATTCTTTCCAGCGGCGTTAGCGGGCTTGCTATTACTGGATCGATTGTTGAATCTTAAAAAATATAAAAGGAAGGTGAAAGTGACGCGGAAAGGGGGAGAGGATGCATAGTTCTGATCCTAGTATACCAAGGCGTTTATGGGTATTATTGGGTATTCTCGTCTTAGGGTTCTCGTCGATATGGACTCTTCCCAAGCAGGAGGAAATGCGTGCGTCTCGGTTGTCGCAAGATTTGCCAGAGAGAGTGGGTGGGTGGTACAGTGAAAAGCGAGAGGTCAGCGATGTGGAAAAAAAGACATTAGCGGCGGATACGGAGTTCGCGAGGCGGTCGTATCAGACACCCGCTTTAGAAGGCTTTGATGGTATCGAAGTGTCTGTTGTTTTCTCGGGGAGAGATATCAATAATAGTTTGCATCGTCCTGAGGTATGTTTGAGGGCGCAAGGGTGGAATTTCATCAGACAGCGACCGGTGGTGTTGAAGGGGGTTTTGGTTGACGGTGGGGACTTGCCCGTGCGCGAGATTGTGAGTGTGCGACCGAGGGTTGGTAGGAATGGCGAAGAGCCGCCAAAGAACAAGATGGGTGAGCCAGTGTACGACATGCGCATCCAGTATTATACGTACTTTGGGGCAGAGAGGATTGTTTCTGGGCACTATGAGCGGACGATGGAGGACATCAAGGCGCGTCTATTTGGGGGGTATGATCAGCGGTGGGCGTATGCCACCTTCAGTGTGGGCGTTACCTCAGTATATAGGGATCAGGGCTTTGATGTTCCCGATCACCGATATTATGACGAAGAGCAGAGTACTCAGATTATGGTAGATTTTCTCAAGCAATTGTTACCTGAAGTTGTTTCGGGAATGTCGAAAGTTGAAAGGAATTAAGAACAGGTATGTTAGGGTCCTCGAAAAAGGAAGAATTCTCCTTACAAGCATTACAGATATGTGATGCCTTTTTGGTTTGGGCTGGATTTGCATTGGCATCGGGTATTCGTTGGAATGTCATTGATGGGGAATATACGGGTATTGGATTGGACAGGATTGCTTGGTTGCTTTTTGTGTTAGTGCCATTCACGCCGCTGACTCTTGAGTTGTTTGGTTTTTATCGCAATGTGTTGAACAAGAAAGCTTCAGCGGCCCTGTGGAAGGTGATTCAAACGGCAACTGTGATGGCCCTGGTGCTTGGTGGTTGTGTGGTGGTGTTTCAGTTGGATCCGTCTTCGCGATTGGTTTTATTTTTTGGAGGGACCTTTGCGTTTACTTTCATTTTTCTGAGGTTCCTCTGGGTGAGGAATGTGCTGAGGAGGAGGGTGAAGAATGGAGCATCGCGTGAGCGAGTGGTGATGGCAGGCTTGCCGGAGGACATCGAGGGGTTTGTAGAGGGCTTGCCCAAAGGGGTGACAGATTATATTGAGGTGTGTGCTGAATTTGATTTGGGTATACGTAATCCGCTTGAGTTGGCGGACTTGATAGTTGAGAAGTCTGCTCAGCGTGTGATCATTTCCCCAAAGAATGTACTTTTCGATAAGATTGGTGAGGCTGTTGAAGTTTGTGAGACACAAGGCGTAGAGGTATGGGTAGCTGCAAATTTCATACGATCACAGGTGGCGAGACCTGCTTTTGATACGATGGGTGAGCAGCCGATGTTGGTATTGCGTTCGACGCCGGAATTGTCCTGGGCGCTGTTAGCGAAATCCCTGTTGGATAGAGCTTTTGCGATCATTTTGATTCTACTGAGTTTTCCCTTGTGGGTATTTGCAGCGGTTGGGATTATGATTGCGGACCCTGGCCCTGTGTTTTTCCGACAGCGGAGATCGGGTAAGTATGGGAAAGAATTTAAGATGTGGAAGTTTCGGACGATGGCCGTGGATGCCGAGGCGAAGTTAGCACAGGTGAAAGAGCAGATGGGTAATCAGATGACTGGGCCAGTGTTTAAGCTCGACGATGACCCGAGGGTGTTTCGGTTTGCGAAGATTTTGAGAAAGCTGAGCATCGACGAGCTCCCTCAGTTGTTAAATGTGTTGGCTGGGGAGATGAGTATTGTAGGGCCTAGGCCTTTACCTGTTTACGAGGTGAAAGACTTTGAAAAATCGGCTTACCGCAGGAGGTTGAGTGTGAAGCCTGGGATTACTTGTACGTGGCAAGCGGGAGGGAGAAATGAGATTACCAGTTTTGAGGAGTGGGTGGCGATGGACTTAGCGTACATTGATAATTGGTCACTGTGGTTGGATCTAAAAATTATTCTTAAGACGATACCTGCAGTGTTGTTTGTAAAGGGAGCGAAGTAGAGTTGTGCTGAGCCGAGTTGTTAATGTGTTGTTCTGCCTGACTGTGGCAGTGGGGCCACTGTTGATGGGGTCATATTATGGGGCTTACCGCTGGCCATTGTTGATCTTGGCGACATTGACTGGGGTGCTGGGCTTGTTGGTGGTTCCTCCGCAATCCAAGAAGGTGTCGTTCTGGGTGTTGGTGGTTGCAGTGTTGGGTTTAATGCTTCAGGGCGGTTGGATGTGGTATAATGCGAGGACTTTTTTGATAGAGAATGAGATCTACGAGGGGGTGCATTATTTATGGCATTTGGAGCCAGTCGCTGGGCAGCCATATCCAGGCTTACCAGGTGCGGTCGATAAGGCTCAGGCGTGGGATCGGTTGAGTTATGTGCTGCCGTGTTTGTTGTTAGTGTTATCTGTCCGTCAATTGGTAGCTCACCAAGTAATAAAATTGCGCACCATGTGTGGGTGTGTTTTTTGGGTTGGGGTTTTTGTCGCGGGGTTAGGTTTGGCGCAGAGGTTGTCAGGGGCTGAGGGGATTTACTGGATGGACGTTGTGGATTTGCGCGGAAGGGGGTATTTTTTTGCCACTTACCGTAGTCCAGGAATTGCAGCGACTTATTTGAACATGGCTTTGATGTTGGGGGTGGCGCATTTTTTTGCGGAAGTGCGCACAAGGGCAAAGTCTTATCAGCGAGGTGCCGCGTATCCTATTTGTGTGCTGATTGGAGTGTTGTTGGTATTTGTTGCAAGTATCTTTGCGGGTTCTAAGGCAGCAGCGGTAATGGCTGTGTGTGGTCTGCTGCTGTGGATTGCGGGAAGTGCACGCATGAGTCTACGGATTTTAAGATATTTTCCCTTGCTCTTCCCTAGTGGGAGTTCTCGGGAGAGAAATATCATATTGGGGGCAATTGGGGGGGCGTTTTTATTAGGTGGTTTGGCGCTGAGTGAGACTGTGGTGGAGCGTTGGAAGGGTAGTCATGAGGGGGGCTATGGCACTCTGGTGGCTCGGCAAGAGGCCAATAAGGTGCAGGTGGCAATGGTCGAGGATGAGGAGTGGGGGGCGATGGGCTTTGGTCCAGGGGCCTTTTATGTCTTGTTTCCAATTTATGTGGAGGTTGCTGATGCGGATATCAATGAGCGATGGGATTATGCCCATAATGATTATCTTCAGACGTATGTAGAGTGGGGGTGGCTTGGAGGAGGCATGTTCGCAGTTCTTGTTGCTGGGGGCTTTTGGGGGGGGAGTAAGTCAGGGTGGCTAAAAACAGCAGGTCACAAGAAGACACATGTGCTCTATGTGAGGGGGGGGGCTATTGCAATGGTGTGCTGTATGGTGCAGGCGCTGATTGATTTTCCACTACAGATTGAGTCGATTGGGGTGATTTTTGCGATTTTAGTCGGAGCAGGCTGGGGAGTTAATAGTTTAGGTCGTAGAGGTGCAGTGAGTGAGGGGAGAAAAACGACTCAGCGCTTGACATAATCTATCAGTTCGCTTTTTTGCATCTAGCAATTTTTTACCACCCGATAATTATGCAACTAAAAAATACTATTGCCCCCGTTCTTGTGTCGTCACTAGGGATGGTGGGGAGTCTTGGCGCTCAGGATCTTACAGGAGCTTATGGATCATTCAGTGAAGCAGCTTTGAAGAGTGCTGCATTGGAGAGCTTAGGTTTAGATTTAGGCGACGATGAGTTGCAGGAAGGTAAGATGCTCGATTACTTCAAATTTGGGGTAAATGTTCGTGCTGAATACAATGACAATATCTTTTTAACCGATACGAACGAGGTCAATGATGTGATTTTACGGGTGAGTGTGCCACTGGAGTTATCGAGCCCCAATGAATCCGTCAACGAATGGTCCATCGGTTACACGCCTCGTTTCAATTTCTATGCGGACAATAGCTCAGAAGATGGCATCGATCACTTTGTGAATGCTGGCTACAACCGCCAGTGGGCGAAGACATCACTGGATTTTGGGTTTGGTTACAGTAAGACGCGTGGATCGAACCGCTTTGCCTCCGGGAGTATTGAGCGTGATGGGTACAATGCGAATTTGAGCTTGAGTCATATTTTGACTGGCAAATCACGTTTGGATTTTGATCTGGGTGGTTTGGTTGATGATTATGTGGATCCTCGCTTGTTTGATCGCAACCGCTACAACACTCGCTTGGCATGGCAGTATCAGGTGACGGGTAAGACCACTGTGGGTCCCTACATTGCCTATGAGGGGGTGAATGTGCAGTCAAATCCTGACCACAATGCCGTCTCTGGTGGTATCAAAGGAACCTACCAAGCTCTTCAGAAAACAGTGGTTACTGGCTACGTGGGGGCTGAGTACCGAAAGTTCGATGGTGGTGCTTTGAATAGTAAGACCTCTCCGTCCTTTGAAGTTGGTGCGACACATCAATTTTCTGGCAAAACCTCTTTTTCAGGGATGTTGTACCACACGATTCGGGCATCTTACAGTGATTTTGGGCAGTCCTACAAGGCAACGGGCGTGAACTTCTTGGCCCGCTATGCCTATAGCTCTCGGATTAATATGCGCGCAGGTGTGAGTTACGAATATGACGATTACTTTGCTGTGTCAGCGCTCTCAGGCCCTGATTTTGACGATCATTATATCACTTTCTTCCTTGGTGGTGACTACGCAATGGATAACGGGCTGATTCTCGGTTCTGGCGTCCGTTTGTCGCGCAAAGATTCGAGTCAGGATCCGCGTGATTTTGACAATTTCATCTTCAATGTGGACGCTCGTTATAGCTTCTAGTGTTTTTCAGCTCTGAAGCGTTAGGTTTTTAGATTTGCCAAGTTTCAGATCCTATCCTAAAACGATTCTAAGTTCCTTACCCCAAATTACTCTTATGAAATTTTCAACTCTCATTGCTACAGGAGTTTTTTGCTCCACAGCGATGCTCCTCAGTACAGGTGTGGCTCATGCCCAGCAAGGTTCAGCCAGCATTCAGAAGAAGCAAAAATCAGAAATCTCTGTGATGGTGCCTGAAGATGGTAAGCCCATCACTTACTCAGTAGATGGCAAGGATTTTTCTGTAGGCGCTGGAGAGTCTGTTATTTTGCCAGCATTGGTGAAAGACCTTGTGTTACCTGAGGGGGCAAACCTCCAGACTCGACGCACTAAGCCTGACGGCACGATTGTCACTGCTCTCTTCGTAGCGGATAAGCAAATCACTTTGCCGACCGTTCGAGTGAAACAATTGCGTTTGGCTTCAGAAAATTTGACTTTGATTAAGTTGACGACTGAGTCACCGTTGAAAGATTTAGAAGTGGTAAATTTTGAGCTAGGAACGCGTACGGTGACTACTGCCGATGGGGTGACAACCACCCCGATCACTGCAGCAACACGAGGGCAGCAGAATCTCAATCGTACCTCCTTATTTGTTGAGGGGCAGCAAACTGATGTGAATACCGTCACTGGAGCGACAGCGACTGACGCGAATCGCCCCTAGATCTTGATAAGTGATTGGTTATCAATTAGTATGGGGTGCTACGAGTGTGGTGCCCCATTATTTTATCTATTGTCATGAAGTTACTACTTAGTTCTCTATTTCTCCTATTCTCTAGTCTGGTCGTGATGGCCGAATATAAGATGGAGAAAGATGATTCGATTAGAATGATTGTTTATCAGGAGGAGGATCTTTCGACTGAGGCGCAAATCGGTAAGTCGGGTGAAGTGTCTTTTCCATTGATTGGGAATGTGAAGTTAATTGGTAAGACGCTTAAAGAAGCTGAAAAGGAGATTAAAGAGCTCTACGAGAAGGATTATTTAGTTAGTGCTCAGGTGAATCTGTCCATTGTAGGTTATGCTCAGAAGTGGGTCATTGTGGGGGGGGATGTGCGATCTCCCGGAACGATTAATTATCCTGAAGAGGGGGCTTTGGATTTACGTGGAGCCATAGCACAAGCTGGCGGTGTTGCGGAGAGTGCGGATACTTCGCGTATTGTTGTGAGGACTAAAGGTGGTGCCGTGAAAACCTATAGTCTGAAGTCTTCAGGCAGTAAGGTTTTGGGGCATGGTGATACGATTACAGTCTCTAGATCATCGCTAAGTAAGTCGTCGATTACGGTAACAGGTAATGTGAAGTCTCCGGGTATCGTGGAATTTCCTAAGACGGGGAGTTTGGATATTTTAACTGCGATTGCGCAGCGTGGTGGTTTTGATAATATCGCGAACAAGAAGGATGTGATCGTACGCCGCGATGGGCGTCGAATGATTATTAGTTTGCGCGATATTCAAAACGGTAAGAGTAAGATGTTCTATATGAAGGCTGGTGATATTCTTACGATTCAGGAATCGCGGTGGTAGATTGCTGATTGCTGATTGCTGATTGCTGATTGCTGATTGCTGATTGCTGATTGCTGATTGCTGATTGCTGATTGCTGATTGCTGATTGCTGATTGAGGGAGCTTGCTCTTGACCTTTTTCGGTCATCCGTTTAGGTGCGTGTTCTGCACATTCTGAATTAGATATTTAGAATAACATCCAACTAACCAATACCTCCATGCCTGCTGACCCTTTTGCTGACGACGACTTTTTTTCTCAGAATGAGGAACTTCCTGTGAATAGTCGTGTTGGAATGAGCAACGTGCGTCAGGCTCTGGGGCGCTGGTGGGTGATGCTGATCTTTGGTGTCTTGGGGTATTGTGGAGCGTTGTACTACATGTCGATCATTCCGACGAGTACTGAGGCTGTTGCTGTGCTTGAGATTGAGGCCAAGCAAGATCAATTGATTGGAGCTGAATTCCAGAGTGACCAGCTCGGTTTGGAGATGGCTATGGCCACCGTGGTCAATAAGTTAGTTAGCCCGAGTTTGCTCACAGAAGTTGCTCAAAGTCCAGAGGTTGAAGCATTACAGAATTTTCTACCACCTAAGCTATCTTACAAACCGCGCTATATGCGAGAGGAGGCTGAGTTGGCATTTCAGCCGGCATCCGAGGTGGAGATTTCTGAGCGAGTAAGGTCTATTGCGGATTGGTTGGATATTGAAATGCGCGCAGGTACGGCCTTGCTAGATGTGAAGGTGCGACACGCAGACCCTGAGGCAGCGAGAACGATCGCGGATACTTTGTTGCGTGTATTCGTTGAGAAAGAAGAGGCTCAGTTGGCTACTGGATCCTCTGATGCCTATAAAATTCTTCAGGGGGAGGCTGAAGAGGCGAAGGAGAAGTTAGAATCTGCAGAGACATCGGTGCAGGTTTATGTCTCTGCTCTGCGTTTGAATGAGCAGCTTCAGGAAAAGAGGGCTGAGGTCATCACCTTGCGCCAACGTTATAAGTCGAAGCATCCACGACGCATCCAGGAGGAAGCGCTGTACGCTGACCTGTTGGATCGCTTTTCAAGAGAGATCAAGCGTTCCGCTGCCGTGAAGAGTGAGCAAGCCTATTGGTTGGAGTACCGAGATCAGCTTGCGGCATTAGAAGAAGTAGCTCGGAAAGGTGAAGGAGAAGAGGCCGAGCTTGCTGCTGATGAATGGCTAGCCATTGCGCAAAATGCCCTTTCCTCGAGAGCGAGTTTACTGCAAAAAAATGTGGCTCAGAGTGGGGAGATGTATGCCAACATCGTCCAGCGGATGACCGAAATTGACGTGTCGGATGACAAGAGTCTGACGAAGTTGAAAATCGTGGAACCGGCATTTATTGGTACAGCGATGGAATCGATTCGGCTTCAGTACTTGGCGATAGGTTCTGTGGTTGGGATAGCCTGTGGTTTTGGGATTGCCTTTTTGTTGTCGGTGATCGACTACAAGATTTACGATGTGCGTTCTGCTGAGGAAACGACTGGTCTGACCTGTATGGCGGCGATTCCGGTTTCCTCGAAGTTCGGACGCCGCAAGGAATGGGATTCGGTGTTGAATGTCGATCCACACTCTGCGAATGCGGAGGCGATCCGCAATCTGCGTGCTGCGATTGTCCTTCTTGGCCGTCAAGAGCGCAATAAGGTGATCCTAGTGACTTCTGCGATACCTGGAGAGGGCAAAACAACAGTCTCATCTGAAATGGCGGCAGCGTTTGCTTTGAATAAGGAGCGGACTTTGCTTATCGATATGGATTTGCGTCGCCCCAAGTTGACTGATTCCTTCGGGGACTTGAAAGAGAAGCCGGGAATTGTAGAAGTTCTGGCGGGGCAGGCTGAGCTTGACGATGTGATTCACGACACCGCGATTGATCAACTTCGTGTGATTGGATCTGGTGAACATGCTCCTAATCCATCTGAGTTGCTTCACGAGGGTGACTTTTTGAGGATTCTGGAAACTCTCGTTCCTCGTTACGATCGCATTATTTTGGATTCGGCTCCAGTATTGCCGGTTGCAGACTCACGACTTTTGGCAAAGCATGCTCAGGCTGTGATTATGGTGGTGCGCTCGCGCAAGACTCCCATTGGGGCGATTATGCGCGCCCGTGATTTGCTGAAGCAAGCAGGCGCTAAGGTAAGTGGGGTGGTTGTGAATGGTATGAAACGTGCTGGGGCTGGTAGTTACCACGGTTACAAGGGATTTGGCGAATATGGCGCTGAAGATTATGGATATTATGGTGGTGGCGACAAGTAGTTCCCTACACCAGGGTGGATTTCACTCATAAGGTTAGTTTTGGCCATGAGTTCGCATAAACGCGCTTTGAGTGGGATGCTTTATGCATCTGGATCTCGAGTTGTTGGGCTCTTAGTTGGAGTAGGGCGTGTAAAGCTTCAGGCTATCTTCATAGGCGCTAGTGGGGTTGGTATGGTGAATTTACTTAAGTCCATCATCGACTTTATTTTATCCATATCAGGCTTAGGGATTCTTCCTTCCTTGACGCGTGAAATTTCTCAAGCGGTGGAGCGTGGGGACTTGGCGCTCGTGACTTCGCTCATAAGGACTGCCCGACTTATGTTGTTTGGTGTCGGGTGTGTGTGTGCAGTGGGGGTGATTATATCGGCGCCAGCGATCAGTGGTTTTATGGTTGGGGATGGTGCTTTGGTTCTCTATCTGCGCTGGCTGTCTCCAATGTTGCTTTTGCCGGCATGGGAGGTGCCTAATCGAGCATTTTTGCTTGGATTAGGGGTGTTGAAGAGTATTGCGTTCTTGAATGTTGGATCAGCATTGCTTGCCCTGCTGTTTGGGGCGGGGCTCTACCCAGTTTTGGGATATGGGGCGATTGTTCCAATGATGTATGTGTTAGCTCTAGCGCCAGCAATCGTGAGTTGGCAGTTGCTTAAGAAGGTGTACAGGTGTAACATTTCGTTTCAGCAGACAGAGTGGAAATGGCGGGTGTTGTTACGTTTGGGGCTTGCGTTTATGTGGGGAAATTTTTTGTTTGCGTTAACGATATTATTCATTCGCTCCTCTATTTCATCGTGGCTTTCACTGGAGGCGTTGGGGTTATATACTGCAGCTTATAACTTATCTCTCATGTTTATTAATGTGGTGCGAGGTGCCATATTTAATGATTTTTACCCACGTCTGTCAAAGGCTGCCAGTGATAGTAGGTGCCGTTTAGTGGGGGAGCAGCTAGATCTAGTTATCTGTTTCTTAGTGCCTATTTCATTGATTACTCTTGGTGTGGGATGGTTAATTATGCCTATTTTTTATACCATCGAATTTGTTCCCGCAGTGCCACTGTTACTATGGTTTGTGCTAGCAGGTTTTTTTGAAATGTGTGTGGGAGTATTAATGTCTGTTTGGCCAGCCGAATCGATGGTGAAAAGGGTCACTGTAGTCGAGACGATTAATAATGTGCTCAAGGCGGTGTTTGTGTTGAGTGGTGCCTATCTTTATGATCTAGAGGGGGCTGCCATGGGTTATGTGTGTGCGACATTGTTTTGCTTTTTGCTCCAGCTAGTCCTGTATAGTCGTTTCTATAATGGGGCGGTCGTTTGTGATTTATTTACCAGACATTGGCTATCCTATTGTGTGCTGTTGTTTGGTTTTGTAGCAGCTTATTGGGCTTCAGATTTAATTGGCACAGTGTTTTGTTTTCTTATTTCAGGTGTCTATTTATTTACTCAGAAGGAAGTGATTGGTAGATGTGTAGAAGGAAATTCAAAAGTGGAAGGCTTATTCAAGCGTTTGAAGCTGATTTAGATGGGAGATGAATATTGTATTTGTTCTAGAGCACTGGGGGAAAGGAGGCACTGAAACGTACGTGGAGCGTTTGGGTGCTAAACTTATTGAGATTGGCCATCGTGTGACATTAGTTCTGCTCGGGGGGAGGGAGCCTAGTCGGCAATGGAGTTCTGAAACTTGCCTAGTGCTTGGCTCAAGAAGGAAGCAGCTCAAGAGGCTCAAGTCTATTGTAAATCAGGAAGATGTAGGACTTGTTCATTTACATCTTTATGTCTCGATGTCTATTGTCAGTGTCTATACCAAATATAGTTGCGATGTTCCAGTTGTAGCTAGTTGGCATTTACCGTTGCATGTATGGAATGCTATGCACAAATGGCTTCAGGTTCTCGCGCTGAAGTGCGTTGATGGGGCGGTAGGGGCTTCAGAGCTGACGGCGCGTGAATTGAGTGTTTATAGAGGAGATGTGGTTGCAATTTCTCCGCCTATTACGATTCCACAGTCAGATATGCGACCGGAGTGTAGTGTCGCAGGTAATCATATTGTAGGATGTGGCAGGATGGCCGCTCAAAAAGATTGGCCTACGCTCTTGCGAGCTCTCGCGAACTTGGATAAGCAAGGAGTAGAGTTTTTGTGTACTTTGATTGGGGGGGGGGAGTTGGAAGATGACTACAGATCGTTGAGTGAAGAATTAGGCCTGAAGGATAAGGTAGTGTTTACAGGTCATGTGGAGCCTCAACTAGTCGCAGGCTTGTTGTCGCAGGCCGACTTGTTTGTATTGCCATCCAAGTTCGAAGGTTTTGGTATGGCCGCGGTCGAGGCTATGGCTCTGGGCATTCCTACGATTACCTCAGACTTTCCGGCATCATATGAATTTCTGAAAGAGGGAGAGACTGGTACACATTTTTCGGTGGGAGATGACAAAGCGTTAGCGAAGAGGATACTGTGGCATTTAAAGCATCCCGAGGAATCTCAATCCTTGGGGTTGCAGGGGAGAGAGTTTGTGGTTGGTAACTATGAGGTAGAAGTGATTGCCAAACGTCATTTGACACTCTATGAGAAAATGATTACCCGCCGATGAGCCAACCCTCTAAATCATTAGACAATAGTGAAATTGTTGTTACAGGTTTAATCACTGTCTACAACGGAGCATCTCATATTGCTCAGTCGATAGAGAGCCTGTTGATGCAGTCTTTGAGAAATATTGAGGTTCTTGTTATTGATGATTGTTCGTCGGATAGCACAGTTGATGTGATAAAATCTATTGATGATTCTCGGGTTCGATTAATTGCATCAAAAGAGCGTTTGAAAAGGGCCAAGGCTCTTATGCTAGGTTGTGATGAGGCGAAGGGGCAATTCATCGCGATATTAGATGCAGACGATTACGCTTATCCTGAGCGTTTGGAGAAACAGGTGGCGTTTTTACATGATAATCCAGAGTGTGTCTGGGTAGGGAGTGCCGAGGAGCGTGTGGATAGCCAACGCCATGAGCATGTTGTTCGGCAATACCCGTTAAATGATGAAGGTATGCGCCGCATGGCGAGCAAGTGCATACCCTATTGCCACAGTGCAGTAATGTTCCGGAAAAACTTGATTGAACAGGGACACAATTATGACCCAAGCGTGCCGTATTTGATCGATTTTGAATTTTTTATTCGTGTGGCGAGGTTGGGAAAGGTTGCTAATTTACCAGATAAGTTGGCCAAGCGAGATATTCGGCACGAGAGTTATTTTCAGGGGCAGTTCAAGAGAAAAGATCAGAATAGATATCTAGCCCAACTAGGGCTCAAGGCGGTAAGTGAATTTAAATTGCCCCCATGGTATGCCTTTAACCCTTTGGCTAGGTTGGTCTACCCAAGGTTGCCTGTATTTATGCAGAAATTAGCCCGATTCATGGGGGGGATTAAAGATAAAGGTTAGAGATATGAATAAGGATAGGTCACATTTTTTAGTTATTGGAGCAATGAAGGCTGCATCGAGCTCATTGTTTGATGATTTATGCATACATCCAGAAGTTTTTAAGCCTATTGAAAAAGAGCCTCATATACTGGTCGATGGGCCAGTTGACGTAATTAAGGAAAAATATCATAAGTTTTTTGATCAAGCTCCCAAAGGTGCTCTGTGTGGAGAAGCTTCTACTGGATATTCGAAGTCAATGACATACCCTGATGTGCCAAATTTGGCGATGCAGGTCTTTGGTGCTGATCTGAAAATTATTTATATAATAAGAAATCCACTAGATAGGGCCATTAGCCATCATCGTTATTTGTATACTAGATATAAAGACAGAGATGTTGATTTTAATAATGATTATAGGAGGGGAGAGTACTTAGATTATGGTTTGTATGGTAAGCAAATAAAGTTATGGTCCAATGTTTTTGGCTCTGAGGGTATAAGGGTAGTTACATTTGATAGATATTTACGAGAGAGACAGTCATGTTATGACGACTTGTGTGAATTTTTAAACATTCCATCGATTGAGTTAACCGTTAATACGGTTTCTAATGTGACAGCTGATTTGGCTACACTCCCCCCCTTTATTCAGAGAAGGACTGAGGGCGCATTGTATAAAAATATAATTCGCCCTATGTTGGTGCGGGAGGGCGCTGAGAATAAATCCTATCTAGGTTGGTTACGAAAAAGGTTAAGAAAAAGTCAAAATATTCAGTTCCCCGCTGTTTCAGAGGCTGTGGCTCGTGAATTGTGGAAGGAGTTTGAGCCCGATATAGCGACATTAGGCCAGTGGTTAGACGCTGAAGATTTGGAGTATGTTAAAGGCTGGAGTTGTGATTCTGCATCTTCTATTGCGTAATTTACATTACAGTGAAAATGGGGAAACGACGAGTAGAGGTGATGAAAGGGAGGAGAGTTTTATTCGTGGATCGTGCCTGTGCTGACTCGATATGGACGGTGGTCACTCCTGTGTCACGCCTGTTGTTAGAGAGGGGGGCTCAAGTTTTGTGGGTGCGTATGGTTGCTGGCGAGACGCAAGGTAGAGTCGTGCCACCTGCTGGAGTAGAAGAGGCTTCTGTTGAAGTACCGAGAGATGGGTTCCCCTGTGCATGGATCTGGCAAATGTGTTTTTTCATTCCTAAGTTCCAAAAGTTGCTCAAAACTTGGCGGCCTGACATCGTTCACACTAATTTTATTGTTCCTGGAGGGGTAGCACGATTGATAGGAAAGCAGGCAGCCTGTCGGGTGGTATCGACCCAGCATGAGATGTATGGTTCGCTGAATCCGTTACTTCGGGGCCTTAGTCGCTGGAGTGAGCGCTATGTGGATGTGATGGTGTATGTTTCTGAAACAGTTGCTAAGAGTTATTCAAGCTCTGTGAGGGTCGGAGACTATGGAGGTTCTGAGGAGGTTATCTATAATAGTGTAGATGTGATAGGACTACGAGGCATTGCATCAGCAGTTCTTGAGAAGGTTCCATCTACACTCAGCTGTGTGGGGAGAATGGTGCCGGAAAAAGGTCAGCGTTCATTGTTGGAGGCTTGGAGGTTCGTGGTAGATAAAGATGCATCAGCGGTCTTGCATTTTTATGGGAGTGGGCCAGATGAGCCCCTGCTTCAAGAAAGGGTGATAGAACTCGGGCTGGAAAAGAGCGTGGTGTTTCACGGGTGGGTTGAGAAAGAGGAGGCTGTTCGAGGGATGGCTCGCTCGACAGCAGTGGTGCAACCATCAGACGGTACGCAAGAAGGGTTTGGGTTATCGTTAGTAGAGGCGATGTCGGTAAATGATAATGTGGTGGTCAGTGCGATTCCCGTGTTCCACGAGGTAGTGGGTGACCTACGTGATCATGTGTATTTTGTGAATACACATGATGTGAGGGCTGTGGCGGATATTCTGGTGGAAGTAATGTTGAATCCAGAGCGATGTGTAGCTGACTCTCATAAGGTTTTAGCTGAGCGCTATAGTGAAAGAAAGAATGCTGAAAGTTATATAGGTGTTTATGATTTAATATAGTTTTTATAGATATGAATGTGAAATTATTAATTCATGATTTTTATGTTGGTTTTAGAGCCAAACTCTATCTGTCTCATGTGGGTAAAGTTCTCAGGCGGGCCATACTGAACCATAGGCTTCAAGCAAATCAAGATGTCGCCCCGTGTTTCATTGTTGGTTGTGGGCACAGCGGAACTTCGCTGTTGGTTTCTATTCTAGATGAGCATCCAAAAGTAAAAGCTCTGAATGGAGAAAATTATGACTTTTGGGTCTGGTCTAGTCCACGAAAGATTAGAGAAAAGTTCACTGAGACTTTTCTTAATATAAACGAAGATGCAATGATTCCGTTAGAGAAGACTCCGAAACATATCCATTGTCTTGACGAAATTTTTAGGTGTTACCCTAGAGCCAAAGTTATTTATCTCCATAGAGACCCTAGGGCTGTCGTTCCGTCACTCATGAATAGAGGAAGTAGAGTCAGCCAGGCTATCAATAGGTGGATTTATGATAATAGAGCCATCAAGAAGTATGAGCATGATGAGCGAGTTTGTAAGTTGAGTTTCGAGCAACTAGTTAAATTTCCAAAGAAGAATATAGAAAATATATGTAATTTTTTGGGTGTTGAATTTGATGTGGCAACACTAGAACATCATAAAACTAAAAGGGATTGGTATGGCTCGAATGTGAATCATCGCTTACACGCGCAACGCCGTTATCAGCAAATAAATAAAGCTATAGATGCATCCTATGCAGATAAGTGGAAATCGACAACTTCCCCAGATTTAATAAAAAAAAATAGAGCACAGGTGCTTATCTCAAATGTTGTTGTTGGAGTATGAGGTGTATGAATCATCTATTTGTTAATTTTTTTATATTCCTAAATATATAGGTATGATAGTTGTTGCTTTTCTCGTGGGGTTGTCAGTTTTGTTAGTGGTTGTTAGGCGGCCTCATATAGGTCTCTACATGGCAATAGCAGCGACAGCGGTCTTAAAGTCGCCTGAGTTGCCAATTGTGCGAGAGAAGCTCACCGCTGTTGAGTTTTTGATGGTGTTCACATGGATTGGGATTCTTATAACGGGTATCCCCCAAAAAAAGTTGCCGATGTCACGTGAGGCATCGCATAACAAGGTGTTAGCAATTACCTTTGCTTTATGGGTTTTGCTTTGTGGGGTTGCGCATAATATGATGACGGGTTGGATCTTTGCATCCTCAAGTATGTTAGAGACAGTGAACTATATATACGGGATTTGTATATATCTGACGATATTATATATGGTGCGAGATTGGACAACATGGAGGAATTGTTTGTGGGCTTGGGTGGCAGGAGCAGTTGTAGCTGCGGGTGTAGGGACTATGGCGACGATTGCGCGAGTTCCTGTCTGGGCTATTGAGGATTTCACTGGGCGGGTTAATTCGACATTGAGGAATGAGAATCAGGTTCCATCGTTTTTGTTGCCTATTTTGCCAGTAGTGGTGATCTTATTTGCTTACTCGAATAGAAAGTTATGGCATCGAGTTGCATTACTTGCTTTGTTAGGAGCAATGCTGATAACAGCTGTTGGTACAGGATCTCGCACTGCTATCGGGATGGTGATATTGAGTGTAGGGGGTATTCTTGGTGTCTGGCTCTATGAGGGAAAGACTAGGCAGGTGAAGTTTTCTTTGATTGGGAGTCTCGGTATGGCTTTGGTCGTCAGCACAGTGATGTATTTTGTCGTCGCATTAGCAGCATTTGATGGGAACTATCGTTTGGGGAAAACCCCAGCTTGGCAACGTCCCGCAGCAATGCTGACTAATTGGGTGACAGGTAAGAATGGGTTGGATTCTACTCGACCCGCGCAGATCCAAGCTTCGTTTGAGCATATTGGAAGTTATGCTCTCCTGGGGACTGGGCCGAAATTAGCTGGTAAAAAATTACACATTGAAGAGGTTCATAATACATACGTCGGTCTTATGATTGAGACTGGAGTGTTTGGTATTCTTATCTTTTTAATTTGGCTTTTCCATGCGGCCTGGTTGCCTTTTAAAAAGTTAAGAAAAGAACCCTCTGGATATCATCGAGCCTTATTGTTGGCTTTGATTGCTGGATTTGTAGTGTGCCTGTTCTATCAGAATTTTTGTTTTGGCTTAAGGCAACGTAATATTTGGATTCTTACAGGCCTTTTAGCAGTCACTCCAGCATTGATTGATCGATCTGGAAGACAGCTAATGTGGTTGAAGCAAAAACGCGCAATGATCGAGCAAAAAAAGTCCACCATTTAGAAGCAGATCTAAGAACATGAAAATATTATTTATCGAGAGCTATCCGCAAGTTGTATTTGGCCAGCAGAGAACTATGTTGAGATTGCTCAATGAAGCTGAGGACGCAGGGCATGACTGTGTGGTGATGTGTACAGCAGAAGGTGAATATACAAAGCTTTTGCGAGAAAGTGGATATAAAGTGCTTGTCTGTGAATATCCTAAGGCTTTGGCTTCATATGGAGGAGCCATTTATCGATACAAAGGATGGGCGCGTTTCAAGTGTTACTATCAAGGCTTGATGTACGTTTTAAGCACCTTCAAGCGCATTAGGGAATTAAAAGTTGATGTCATGTACTGTAACGATATGAGAGGTTTACTGACATCAGGCGTGGCGGCTCGGATGTTAGGTGTTCCTGTTGTTATATGGGATAAATTAGACAAACCTCATGGTTGGTTTGATTGGCTTCAATTGCCTCTAGTTACTCGTAATATTGTTATATGTTATGCAGTAGCTTCCAAGTATCCAAGGTGGCAAAAGTCTCTATTTAATCATAAAATTGAAAGAGTCTTTGAAGGGGTTGATTTTAGTACATTTGACCGTTACCAATCCCTTAGAAATGATCTCCCTGCTGATTCTGATTCTATATACATGGCGATTGTTGGAACGATCACGCGAAGAAAGGGGCATCATCGCGTTTTTGATGCGTTGCCTAAGGTTCAGGCGGAGATCCCGAATCTTCATCTATTGGTGATTGGGGAGGTTTCTGGAAATTCCGAAGATGATGAGTATAAAGATGATTTGAAGTTGAAGTCCAATGAACGAGTTCATTACTTGGGGTTTCGTAATGATGTTGGTGATTTGATGAAATCTATAGATATTCTATTAGTGCCTTCATTAAATGAAGGTACCCCGCTTGTCATTAATGAGGCCATGGCTGCATCAGTGCCTGTTGTCGGATCTAGGGCGGGAGGCATTCCTGAGGTTGTGGTTGATGGTGAAACTGGCTACTTATTTGACGGCGATGATACTCAGCAACTAGCGAAGTGTATAATTGAGCTATCAAAAGATTGTCAACTCAGACAAAAAATGGGTACAGAGGGGAGGCGTCGTGCAGAGCTGAAATTTAATAGATCTGTTCAGATGAAACGGGTGGTTGAGATACTGGAGGGCGCAAAGAAATGAGAAAAAAAATAGCTCACTTACAGCTCTTACCGATGTTGAGTGGTGTGCAGCGTGTAAGTTATCAAGAGTTAGCTCATCTAGATGAAGGTATTGAGGCTCATATCCTTTGTAAGGAAAGAGGGGAGCTAGTGACGGAGCTTGAGGCTGTCGGGGTATCGTTTCGAGGTATACCGAGTCTTCAACGAGCCATTCATCCATGGAAGGATTTCCAAGCGTTCTGTCAGCTTTATAGTCTTTTTAAGAGTGAGGAATATGATGTTGTGCATACGCATTCCTCAAAGACAGGTTTTTTGGGGCGATTGGCGGCCAAGTTAGCTGGAGTTCCATGTATTGTACACACTATACATGGCTTTGCCTTTCCTGCCGCGAAGAGCAAATTTGAGTATATTGTCTATTGGCTTTTAGAATGGATTGCGGGACGGTGCTGTGATGTGGTTATCGCACTGACTGAATCTGATCGGTTGATTTGTACAAAATCATTGGGCATTGATGAGAGTTCTGTTAGACTGTTGCCTAACGCTGTTGATCGAACGGTCTATTATCCTGTTAATGAGCTTGATAGAAGTTCGCTAAGGAAATCTGTCTTGTCGGAGGATGTCGATGAAGTTGTGGCAGTAATGGTTGGGAGGATGTGGGAGCAAAAGGCTCCTGAACTTTTTGTACGAGCAGCTATACGAGCCTTTGAGCAATCTGGCAATTTGCGTCTAAAGCTGTATTTGGTTGGTGATGGTGAGTTAAGGAATGGCTTAGAGAAAGAAGTTGCTGAAGCGGGGCTAAGTGAGAGAATAAAATTTTTAGGTTGGCGATCGGATGTTCCTGATATTTTACGTGCATCAGATATTTTTGTCTTGCCCTCTAGGTGGGAAGGTATGCCTCTTGCCATTTTGGAGGCCTTAGCCACAAAGCTGGCAGTTGTGGTAAGCGATATTCCGGGAAATCGAGCGGCATTGGGGCAAAGGGAGTGTGGTGTAACTTTTCCGGCTGAAAGTGTTGATGATTTGTCAACGATTTTAGTACAACTAACCGAGCATTCAGAAATGCGCAGGAAATACGCAGAAAAAGGTTGTCAGCATATATCTGATAACCATGATTTAGAGAATAGAATTTGTAAAATAAGAGACTTATATAATCAGATTCTAAGCTCAAAATTATGAAAAAAGCTCTTATCACAGGCGTGACGGGTCAAGATGGCTCGTATTTGGCTGAATTTTTATTGGAAAAAGGATACGAAGTGCACGGCATTAAGCGTCGGGCATCCTTGTTCAACACGGCAAGGGTGGATCATATCTACCAAGATCCGCACATTGAGGATTCGCGTTTCCACTTGCACTACGGTGATTTGACCGACTCATCGAATTTGATTCGCATCATGAAGGAAGTGGAGCCGGATGAGGTATACAACTTGGGGGCGCAATCGCATGTTGCGGTATCATTTGAGGCTCCTGAGTACACGGCGGATGTGGATGCACTGGGGACTTTACGATTGTTGGAGGCTATTCGGTTTTTAGGATTAGAGAAAAAGACGAGATTTTACCAAGCATCGACCTCGGAGTTGTATGGAGAGGTACGTGAGATTCCACAGACGGAGACGACGCCATTTCATCCTCGTTCGCCGTATGCTGTGGCGAAGATGTACGCGTATTGGATCGCAGTGAATTACCGTGAGTCTTATGGTATTTATGCCTGTAACGGGATTCTGTTCAACCACGAGTCCCCGCGCCGAGGGGAGACTTTTGTGACGCGCAAGATCACACGTGGAATTGCGAATATTTCACAAGGCTTAGAGGAGTGTTTGTATTTAGGGAATATGGATGCTCTTCGTGACTGGGGACATGCGAAAGACTATGTGCGCATGCAGTGGATGATGCTACAGCAAGAGACTCCAGAGGATTTTGTGATTGCTACAGGTAAGCAAATTTCGGTGCGAGCATTCGTGAGTATGTCGGCCAAAGAAGCGGGGATAGAGCTTGAGTTTTCTGGCGAAGGAGTAGATGAGGTCGCTACTGTCGTGGCTGTTGATTCAGCGCTGGCACCAGCAGTGCAGGTGGGTGCTGTGATTGTCAAAGTGGATCCACGCTATTTCCGCCCTGCTGAAGTGGAAACTTTGCTCGGAGATCCAGCGAAAGCGAAGGAAAAGCTTGGTTGGGTTCCTGAGATTACCGTCGAAGAGATGTGCGCGGAGATGGTGGCAAGTGACGTGCAAGTTGCAAAGCAGCATGCACTATTGCAAGCGCATGGCCATCAAGTGTCTGTGGCAGTTGAATAAGTAATTTAGCCGCTGATTACGTAGATTGAGACTGATTACTTTTTTGTGAGATTCCCTAAGCAGGCGTACCCGCACTCTGAGATCACCGAACAAATTATTGGTGCGTCGATGCGGGTGCATTCTGTTCTTAAATCAGGGTTAGTTGAGAAAATATATGAGAATGCGCTGTGTGTAGAACTTGCTCATATGGGTATAGCTTATTCGCAACAGCAAGCCTTTCAGGTACATTATCGAGAGCAGTTGGTCGGTAAGTTGGTTCCTGACCTCCTAGTGGCGAGTGTGGTGATAGTGGATACTAAATGTGTTAGTGAATTGAATAGTAACCATGTGTCACAGATGTTGAGTTATCTATCTGTTACTGGGATGGAAGTTGGATTGGTGATTAACTTTAGAAATAAATCGTTAGAATTTAAACGCATTGCTAGATCCGATAACTTAGGCGCTCATATGCCATAACATAGAGAGGTCTGTTGCCAGAAAGATAGAATTGTTAGCCGCTGATTACATAGATTAAGACTGATTATTTTCTGGTGAGAAACTCTGGAGGGGCATCTGAGAATGAGAATGTAATGTATACGAAATCTGTTTGAATCGGCGAAATCTGTGTCCAAAATAAGAAAGTCAAATGATGAGTTTAGAAAATAAGGAAGCAGAGGAGAATCAGCAATCTTTAATCAGTAATCTTCAATCCTGTCCTCGACGCATTTTTGTAGCGGGGCATAGAGGGATGGTTGGGTCTGCGATTGTGCGTCAATTGGAGGCTGAGAACGAGCGTGTTGGTAAGGTGGTATGTGAGGTGGTGACGCGGACACGATCTGAGCTTGATTTGACTGATCAGGTTGCGGTGCGTGGTTTTTTTCAATCTGAAGCGATTGATGAAGTGTATTTGGCCGCTGCTAAAGTGGGCGGGATTCACGCGAATAATACGTATCCAGCGGATTTTATCTATGAAAACTTGATGATGGAGAGCAACATTGTCCATCAGGCTTATGCTGCTGGAGTGCAGAAGTTGCTCTTTTTGGGGTCGAGTTGTATTTACCCTAAGCTCGCAGAGCAGCCGATGGTGGAGAGTGCCTTATTGGATGGGCATTTGGAGCCAACGAATGAGCCCTATGCTGTTGCTAAAATTGCTGGGATTAAATTATGTGAATCCTACAACCGTCAGTATGGTGTGGATTACCGTTCGGTGATGCCCACAAACCTTTATGGTGAGAATGATAATTTTCACCCTGAAAATAGCCATGTGATTCCGGCGATGATGCGTCGATTTCACGAATCGAAGTTACGAGGTGACCGCGAGGTAGTGGTTTGGGGGACGGGGAAACCAATGCGCGAATTTCTCTACGTGGATGATATGGCAGCGGCTTGTTTGCATGTCATGCAGCTCGATAAGGAAATTTATGAGCAGCACACCCAGCCGATGCTGTCTCACATCAATGTGGGAACTGGGGTGGATTGTACGATTCGGGAATTGGCTGAGACGATGAAGAAGGTTGTGGGTTTTGAAGGCGCTTTACGTTTTGATACGACGAAGCCTGATGGTACGCCGAGGAAATTGATGGATGTGAGTCGTTTGAGAGATTTAGGTTGGCAGTATTCATTGAACCTAGAGGAGGGATTGGAGAAAACCTATGCGTGGTTTTTGACAAATGAGGAGTGCTTGAGGAAGTGAGGTAGGACTTGAATGTTGGGAGATCTTGGGGCAGCTTACGCGGCAGCAATGTCAAAACTCCTCCGAAAATGCAAAAAATGGCTTAGCTTTCATGGTCGCACAGTGGGAATCACTGTGGTGGTAATGGGGGCCCTTGGAGCTGGAGTGTATTATGCTATCACGACCGACAAAGCTCCTGAACAGATAGATTTCGGAGATGCGAGCATATCAGACTGGGCTCAGGAGGTTTCAGACTTAAGCTTTGAAGATGGTTTGCGGTTGATTGCGGAAGGAGAGGAGGCGAAAGCTCGAGCTGTGATGAACCGCTTGGCGCCGTTGCCTCAAGCTTCTACTGAAGCTATTGGTAATCCCAAAGCGCATTTGTGGAGAGCGCAAGAGTTGCTATCAGGCAAGGAAAGTGGGTCGATTCTGCGCTTTCCTCTTAGTTTAATTGATGGGGAGAAGCTTAGTCTTAGTTACACGGTAGGTGTTACTGAGGTCACAGATCGTTGTGCTAGGCATTTGAAAGCTGCGATTGAGTTGGATCCCAGTTTAGATGAAGCGATCTTGATACTGGTGGATTTACGATTAGCGCAGGGAAAGCGCAATTTGGCTATTGAGAGCTTGTTTGAGATCGTTGAAGCCTCTGAGCGACCTGAGATCGGAGTGTTGATTGCTCACTGCGGTGGGTATGATGGAGATGATTTAAAGTTGGAGGAAGAACAATGGCAAATATTGACGGTTGGCGGGCGTGCTATTCAGCAATCCAAGAGGGGGAATTTAGGGTTTCGAGTAGCGCATGTTTTGAGAGCTCTTGTTTTGGGGCAAGAGGAGCTCGCTAACTCTGGGATTGCCACCATTGAGCGCGATTTTCCGGGAAAGGAGATTGGGAAAAAATTGCAGGCGCAAGTTGCTTATTTTCGGGCAGTGCGAAGCCTGAATGAACGACCCTATCAGGTGGAGTCGACTATTGATAACTTGGTGTTGGCTTTGAGATCAGACCCATCTTTAAATATCGTGGTAGAGGCACTTGAGGCGACTACTCAGCGTTATCCAGAGCAGAAAGAGCGGGTAAGGAAGGAGATACAGACCCAAGTCAAAGAGGGGGATGATTCCAACGGAGTACTATTAGTGTATCTTTCTGATCTATACAGTGATCAGCCAGGTGAAGCGTATCGTTTGGCTAAGCAAGCGTGGGAGAAGGGGCCTGAGGAAGTCGCGTTTTTGGTGAACTGGGGGCAGTGTGGTTTGCGTGTCGGGCAATATGAGGAGGCTTTAGAGGAGGTGTCGGAACGTTTGGGCACAGCCATAGAGCGTGGGGAGCGGTTTGAGTTGTTGGTATTGCAGGGTGAGATTTTTTTAAAGCAGGAAGAATGGGAGATGGCAGTGGAGTCACTTGAGCAAGCTCTGGCTCTCGGGGAAGGGAGGTATCCTGAATTACATCAGAAGTTGGCTCAGGCTTATGAGAAGATGGGGAAGGTGATCATTGCTGAAGAGCACAGAGTATTGGCTGGGAAGTAAGATGGAGACGCGGAAGCAAAGCTGGGGGTACTGGGCGCTGTTGATATGGGGAGGGTTACTCTTTTTACCCTTGGCTGTTCAGTACTGGCAGACCACTATTGCTGTAGATTATTACAAGTGGTTACCCGTAGCTATTATTGCAGCTGTGCTACTCTTTTTTAGGGCAATGCGAGCGTCTCAGCCCGCGGTGGGTGATTGCGCATTTTGGGTAAAAGTGAGTTGGTTTGTTATTTGTATGGCTGGCTTGGGCTTTGCCTATCTTTATAACACTCCATGGTTGGGGATGATCGTATTTGTGCCTTATTTAGGATTGGTATTTCAAGCCTTCAATCGGGACAGAAGCATTCCTTTTCTTTTTGGGATATGGGCACTCTTTTTGTTACTTTGTCGTTTGCCTGGGCAACTTGAATTGAGGTTGTTACGCATGTCTTCAGGGTTTTCAGCGAAGATAGCTGGGCCAGTGGTGGATGCATTGGGTATCTTCAACGTGGTGCAGGGAGAGGTGATGACGATGGGGAACAAGGAGCTTAATATTGAACTGGTGACAGATCACTATTTCACCCTTTATGGGGTTGCGATGCTTGCCGCATTTCTTTGTTTTTTCAGAAAGCGCAATGTTTGGCATACCGTCATTCTGGTAGCGAGTGCTTTTGTCGTGGCGACGGTAGTGAATACCTGTCGACTTTGTTTGGTCGCGTATCTTTTGCATGAGCACGAGCTGCGTGTGATGGAGTCCGTGTGGCAATGGGGGGTGTTACTCGTATCCTATGGAGGGTCACTGCTTTTATTGATGAGTGTGGATGCATTGTTAGACTTTATGCTTCAGCCTATCGAGGAGCCCAGTGGGCGAACTGGGAAGCAGGTGGTTCGATTTTGGAATGGCTTAATCTCATTTCGTTTGGGCGCTTTTCTTTACAAAATTTCTCAGTTAGGAGGTGTGGAACGCACTGAGAAGCGTTGGGTGCTAGTCTGTGTGTCCGTGGTACTAATTTCACTGACGAGTTTCATCTCTACTGTTAAGGTTTACGAGTATAGAGGAGTGGGGAGTGCGGAGGAGCAGATGCATAAACGAGAGAACTTGAGTGTGATTGACCCCAACGCGGTTGAGTTTACCCGCCCGGGTTGGAAGGTGCTCAAGGTTGAGGCTGAAGAGCGCCCCTTTGACAGTATTTGGGGGGCATTTTCATTTGTATGGAGGTTGCAATACCATGATACAATCGTCGTGATGGCTTTGGATTACCCCTTCGATGACTGGCATGACGTGAAGGTGTGTTATGGGAATCTCGGTTGGACTGCCGTGGGGGAAAAAGTGGAGTTGTTGGAGTCCAACCCTAGGTGGTATTTTTCAGAGACGGATATGGTACTCCCCACGGGGGATTACGGATTTGTGATGTGTAGCTTGAGCGACCATGGTGGGAGATATGCGGAACCCAAGCCTGTGGAGACAGGTTGGCATCTTGTGAAATACAAGTTTGGGAGAAACAAATGGGTGGCCCCGTTTGGGCGTGTGGCAAATAAGGACGAAAAGACTCTCTATCAGAATCAAGTGATGGTGACGACAGCATTTCCTTTGGACGAGGTAACGAAGCAGGAGATTCGAGCGATGTATGGGGAATTTCGCGAGCAAACTCGGGCATTGGTGATGGAGAGCACTCAGGTGAGAGAAGGAGGTGGGCAATGATGAACCCCTACCAATCGCCTAGGATGGAGCATTTTAGGCATCGGATTCCACCTTTGTACTATTTATTGAGTCCGTTTCTGTTGCCGAAGTGGCTATTGTGGCGTTTTGATGTTTGGTGTGAGGAACACGCAGTGGGCATCAGAATTCGAGAGTTTTTTTATAAGCTGACTCTGCCCATACGCTCGGTATGGAGTTTTCTTCAAGCGTGGGCTGAGAGCCGGAGTTATAAGAAGTTGTTGATTGCATCGCCTGTATTGATTGGGGCGTTTGTAGGCTTTACGGTGTATTTCATCAATGCCAACAAGAATAGGGGTCAGGCATTTGATGGATATTACGAGAGTGCATTGGAGGCGATGGGGCAGGGGGACTATAAGCAGGCTGACTTTTTGTTCGCCAAGTTGATCCACCATCCATCCTACCAAGACAATGACCAAGTGACCTTTCGAGCTATGTTAGCAGCGAACGCGAACGGCAACGTGACGCGTGCTAAGGCGCTGCGCGACAAGTTGCTAGATGAGAGGGAGTATGAGCCAGCTAAGAGGTGGGTAGCGGAAAATGCTATCAAGCGGGGGCAGCTCACACAGCAGGAAGCTGATGCATTGTTGGCGATGGCACGCGCGATGGTGGAGGAGCACCCAGATGCTAGTTATGCGGGTTATTGGAAAATGACTTTAGCGAGGTTGTTGTTGTCAGTGAAAAAGCCTTTGGATGCTGTGGAGGTTCTGAAAGGGGAAGAGAAGTTAGAGCCAGAGGCCTGGTTGTTGTTAGCACAAGCTTATCAAGCTGCTGGTGATAGTGAGATGTCGAAGCGGGAGCTTCGTGAAATGGTGGATTATTTAGGGCGGTTTGATCCTCAGAATGATCGTTACATTCGAGAGAAGGTGGAGGGGCTAGCAACCTTGGCGGGTCTCAGTTTAGATCAGGAAGAGAGCCGGCAGTTGATGGAGGAAGCCGTGGGGATTATCGAAGGGAAGCGGCAGTTAGCGATTGACCGTAGTACTTATGATGCCTGGTTGAGTGAGATACGGTTGAGGCTATTTCGTTTGTTATTACAGATGAACGAACCAGAGTTACGGGTGGAGGCATTTCAGCATTTGGAAAAAGTGATCCAGGCGAGAGAGCCTAATTACAGGGTAGGAGAGGCGCTCAATGGGGTGATAGACACTTCATCCGGGTACTCATTGCTTACTGGGCAGATCATGGAGGTGGTTGTGCGATCGGGTGGTAGTGCTGCGCATCTAGCGATGGCATTGGATGCTTGGGTTGGGGGCAACCGATCAAAGACAGAATTTCATTTAAAGTTAGCGCGTGCGATTCATCCCAATGCGACGGTCGCAGCGCGTTATGCAGCAACTTCTGCTGCTAGGAGTAGTGATCCTAACCAGTTAGATTTGAATCTATTCCGTGGGGATAATCGGTCGACGTATCAACGCTCCTTAGATTTATTGGGGTTAATTTTGGTGGTTGATCCTGAGCAATCGATTAATGTTGCATTTGATCGATGTTATATTTACTCGCTGCGTCAGAGTTGGAGCGAGGTTATAAACTTGCTTGAACCCAACATTGCTCAATTTAAAGGGCAGGATTTGGTGCAAGCGTACGAATGGCTAATGCGAGCCAACTCTCAACTGGGAGAGGAAGATAACGCTGAGGTATATCAACGCGCGATGTTGGGCGCGATGCAAAAACTAAAAGACAAATGAACGAGAAAACGGAAGACGAGCTCGATAAAACCGCCCCATTGAGTGGTTCGATCTTCGCAGTTACAAGTGATGAGGTTGGTGCGAAAACGCACTGGAAGCGTCGCTCAGTGATTCGCATATACCCTTTTGCCTTACTGCTAGTAGACATCATATTACTCGCGGGGGTTTTCGTATTACTGATGGACTTGCATGCTTATTATATGCTTGGACAAGACATAGGCTTTTTTAATTCCGTGAGCCGACGGGTATTAGTGGCTATCATGCTCCCCAGTATCATCGGGGTGTATTTAATTGGGGGGTATAATTATGCGACAGACAAGAGGCATGCGCGATTTGTTTCGGAGCATTTGATAGCGTCCGTGGGAGTAGGTATCGTGGTATTCGGGTTTATTTATTCGGTGGTAGCCTATGGTGTTGATTTGAAATCGCCGCGCATGGTTGTGGGGGGGACATTGGTGGTTTTCCCGATTGTTTCGATTCTCTACAGGGTTTATTTATCGAGACTGCAGGCGTATTTTGAGCGTGGCAATGCGGTGTGTATCATTGGTGCGGGTGATCGTGCGATTGATTTGTACAAGCGGATGAAGCAGAGGAAGATTGCGCATGAGTTTGTAGTGGCGAGTTTTCGTCCTGAGCGGGTGGGGCAGCGTTTGATATTAGGGGATTCGGATTCTCCGTTTGTGGAGCCAATCGATGTGGTAAATTTTCAATCGTCGATTCGCGGAAAGTATGTGGAGCAATATGTGGTGGCGACTGAGGTTGAGCGCATCCCGGAGGATTTCAGCAGGAGGATGGTGTCGGCATTGTTTCACAGGCATAAGATCTCTACTTACGAGAACTTTTTAGCCCGTACCTTACGGATTGAGCCGCCGAGTCAGTTATCGATGAACTGGCCTATGTTGGATGGGTTTAGGTTGAACCGCAGTGTGAGTTACGACCGGGCGAAGCGCTTGATGGACATCGGAGCTGCATTGCTTGGGTTTGTGTTGGCGTCACCATTTTTAATTGCGACGGCGCTTGCAGTAAAGTTGACGAGTCCGGGGCCGGTTATTTTCAAGCAAGAGCGCACGGGATTGAGGGAGGAATCATTTATGATTTTAAAGTTTCGTTCGATGCGAGTGGGGTCTGAGAAGGGGCCAAAGTACACGAGTAAGAACGATGATCGGTTCACGCCGATTGGGAAGTTCATTCGTAAGACGCGATTGGATGAGTTGCCCCAGCTGTGGAATGTTTTGGTTGGGGATTTGAGTTTGATTGGTCCGAGAGCGGAGTGGGTGGACTTGGTTCGCGAGTATGAGGAGAAGTTTCCGTTTTACCATTTTCGCCATGCGGTGAAGCCAGGCATTACGGGTTGGGCGCAGGTGAATTATTCTTATGGGGCAAGTCATGAGGATACCTTGGAGAAGCTGAATTATGATTTGTATTATGTGCGGCGCTATTCGTTGGCATTAGATGTGGCGATTGTGGTGAAGACATTTTATATGATGCTCTTTGGTAAGGGGATGTAGAATGGCAGCAGAGCTGCCGTCAGGGGTCATTAGTCAGGAGTCAGGGGTCAGGGGTCAGGAGTCAGGAGTCAGGAGTCAGGAGTCAAGGGGCCAGAATGATGATACCTTGAGCTTATACGCATTTTGAGGGTGTGAGTGATTGACTGTAGTAGGATTGCTGCTCATGCTGCGCCTCGGATCTTATGAAAATTATTGCAGGTTCAGCGCACAATCAGCTCGCAGAGGATATTGCCTCCTACTTAGAAACATCAGTCGCGGATGTGACAGTGGATGCCTTCCCTGATGGTGAGACATTTGTTCAAATTAATGAGAACATTCGCGGCGAGGACGTCTTTTTGATTCAGCCGACCTGCCCACCAACGAATCATAATTTGATGGAATTGTTGATCATGGTAGATGCGGCCCGTAGGGCTTCTGCGGGGAGAATCACCGCAGTCATGCCATTTTTTGGATATGCCCGCCAAGATCGTAAGGATAAGTCACGGGTACCCATCACAGCGAAGTTAGTAGCTAATTTGATATCCGCAGCGGGAGTGAATCGAGTGGTGACTATGGATCTCCATGCTGCACAGATTCAGGGATTTTTTGATATTCCAGTGGACCATCTTTACGCGCGTCCGGTGATGGTGAAGTACCTTAAGGAAGAATATGGGGTGAGTGGAGAGAATTTGGCGGTGGTTTCCCCAGATGTTGGAGGTGTGAAGAATGCTCGAGC
This sequence comes from Rubritalea tangerina, assembly GCF_042683245.1. Classification (NCBI taxonomy): domain Bacteria; kingdom Pseudomonadati; phylum Verrucomicrobiota; class Verrucomicrobiia; order Verrucomicrobiales; family Rubritaleaceae; genus Rubritalea; species Rubritalea tangerina. The sequence goes on along the minus strand of NZ_JBHUJB010000035.1, from coordinate 81,090 downwards.
GTATTCGGATGCATTGGGGGCGGATTTAGCGATTGTTGCTAAGCATCGGGTGAGTGCAACACGGGTGGAGGCAACCAATGTCATTGGAGATGTTGAAGGGAAGGATGTTTTCTTAATCGATGATATGACGGAAACTGGTGGGACGCTTTGTGCGGCGGCTAAGATTTTACGTGAGAACGGATGTAAGCGCATCTTTGCAGGGGTTTCCCATGCTGTGATTGGCGATACTGCACGCAAGCGCATTGAGGATTCCGTGATTGAGGATTTGATCACGACGGACTCAGTGCCGCAGGCTCACGGTGAGAATGTGACCGCTCTCTCAGTGGCTCCTTTATTTGGGGAGGCAATGCGACGCATACACAATGGTGAGAGTGTGACTTCGCTCTTTGACATGTGAGTCCACGAACGGGTTTATCATTTAAAAAATGCTTATAGAGGCGCTGTGGGGAATCTCCCGCAGCGTTTTTTGCGCCTGAGATGGGGAATGGCCTGAGTTATTGTAAGAAGAGTTATACCATCTCTCGACTCGGAATAGACGAATGGAGTTTGGTTGAGTCTTGTGAAGTTTGCGCTTCGCGATTTTAGAGTAAATCGGATTATCTTACCGAATGTCATCGTTGTCATTCAGTTGTCCCGCGCGTGCGGGGCTCCTTCACTCCGCCTTGATATTCTGCAAGCTCATTCCGATCATTCGTCCATTCCGTCTCGCTCAATGGTATTACTTAAGTGGCTTCGGTGGGGGCGGCTTTACCATTGACAATTTGTTTTCAAAGCGTTAACACCCGCGCCCGGCCTGTGGAAAGGTTACCAATCTCACCAACCTACCAGCCATCTTTTCCATGGGGCAAACCGCATCTAGAAACGTCTGATAAAGAAAATTTGGGCGATGTCTAACTTCTATTAAACAAAACAAAATGGCTATTGAAACAATCAAAGCAACTGAGCGCGCGCGCACAGGTTCTGGCGCATTGAATGCAATGCGTCGTGAGGGATTCGTCCCATCCGTCGTTTACGGTGCAACCGAAAACAAGAACGTGAAGGTCAATGCAAAGGAGTTCACCGATCTTCTTAAGGCAGCTCCATCTTCTCAGATTCTTCTCAACCTTGAGGTAGAAGGTTCTGATTCTCAGAAGGTATTCCTTCAGGATCTCCAGTTCGACGCGCTTACAGGTGCTATTCTTCACGCTGATTTCCTTGCAGTGACTGAAGAGACAGTTCTTACTGCGAAGCTTCCAGTGGTTCTCCTCGGTGAGCCTAAGGGTGTGAAAGTGGGTGGTGCTCTTGAGCAACTTGTCCACACCATCAAGGTGAAGGCACTTCCGAAAGACCTTCCTGAGACAATCACAGCTGACGTATCCGGTCTTGACCTCACGGAGTCACTCACCATCGGTGATGTAGAGTTCCCAGAAGGCGTGACACCAACACTTCACGACAAGGTGCTTATCGCACTTGTAGCCATGACACGTGCTGCGAAGTCCGCAGGTGCAGGCCAAGAAGGCTAATTATTAACCACTGATGTTTTACGTTTGGTGCTAGCGCTGCAACAAAGGTGCTAGCCTACCCTTCTTCAGAAAAGTGGCGATCAAATTGGTCATCGGCTTGGGTAATCCAGGGAGAAAGTACGATGGGACCCGACACAATGTGGGGTTTGACGTTCTGGATCTTCTTGCGGATCGTTCGGGCGCCCAGTTTGTCAATCACTTGAAATGGAAAGCGCATATTGCAAAACATCCACAGGCCTTGTTGATGAAACCACAGACATTCATGAATGAAAGTGGTCGCGCGGCAGGGGCGGCACTCCGCTTCTATAAATGGAAGCCTGAGGAAGTGCTTGTGGTGTTTGACGATGTGTCATTACCGGTCGGCTCGTTACGTTTTCGTAAGAGTGGCTCGGCTGGGGGGCACAACGGCATGAAATCGCTGATTCAGCATTTTGGAAGCGATGCTTTTCCGAGGCTGAAGGTGGGAATTGGTGGTCCTAAACCTGGTGAAATGGTAGGGCATGTTCTTGGGAAGTTTAGTCCTGAGGAGAAGCCTGACATGGAAAACGCGCTTGCAAGAGCTGCTGATGCTGTTCAGCTTGCGCTAATCGACGGAGTAGAGACCGCAGCAAATGTACACAACGTCAAAAACAAATCATAGAAACGAAAAATTATGAGCAGAAAATATGAAGGCCTTGTCGTACTCGACACGAAAGGTAAAGAAGGTTCCGTTGACGAGTTCGTTAGCGAAGTAGGTAAGGTAATTGAAGCCAATGGAGCCACACTTGATGAAGTGAAGCAACTTGGTCGCAAGACATTTGCGTACAACGCTCGTCAGATCGAGGGTGGTGTTTACGTGAACTACTTCTTCAATGCCGCTCCTGAAGCGATCGAAGACATCAAGGAAGCACTTGATCTTGTAGAGGGCATTTACATGCACCAATACCGCCGTCTTGGCTAATTCTAACGGCGTATAGCCGTCAAGAATTCACTGATTTCATCCCTGCTTGGCTTTTCTGTTGTCGAGCGGGGATTTTCTTTTTAGAGTCCCAGCAACATGTCTAGTTTCAATAAAGTAATGATCATGGGAAATATCACTCGTGACATCGAATTACGCTACACGCCGAAGGGGACTGCAGTCACTGACTTAGGGGTTGCTTGTAACCGCAGGGTGAAGCAAGGAGAAGAGTGGGTGGATGAGACCACGTTTGTTGATGTGACCCTATGGGGGCGTCAGGCTGAGCTTGCGAGCCAGTATTTGGGCAAGGGGCGTGGGGTCTTTATTGAGGGGCGTTTACAGATGGATAGCTGGGTGGACCAGCAGAGTGGTCAGAAACGTCAGAGACTCAAAGTGGTGGGTGAGAATATGCAATTTGTTGGTGGTGGTGGAGCTGGAGGAGGTGGTGGTCAACGTCCGCCTCAGCAAGGCGCGCCTCAGCAGGCGAATCAAGCTCCAGCCCAGCAGTCGTATCAAGCTCCGCCGCAGCAACAGGGCGGGTCACCATCGAATCCGATGCCTCAGTTTGAGGATGAGGACGACGATATTCCCTTTTAAGATCAGAGGGCAGAGGTCCCTCATTTATCTCTTTTTTGAAGGCTGGGCATTGATGAGATGCTCGGCCTTTTTTCTGCAGTTCCAGCTGGAGTTGTTTTGGTAGTCATACCCAATTGCTCTGCCATTTGTTCATTCCGTTTCCCTCAATGGTATTCTTATTTTTTGAAGACGCGGATCCAATCGACCTCGAGGTGTGCGGGGTAGTGAGCGGGGTTGCTTGGTCCTCGGTCTGGGCTGTTGACCCATTTACCACCAATTTGCATTGATAGAATGAGGTAGAAAGGTTGTTGGAAGGGATACTGGGAGTCGCCGAGCTCAGGCCGGCGCGGGTAGCTGTGACTAGGTTTACCATTTACTGTGAAGGTCACTTTATCTGCATCCCATTCGCATCCGTAGGTATTCCAAGCGTCTTTATCGATCTTGGTGGTAGAGCCTTTGTTAGGGTGCGCGTCTTTATCAAAAGGTGTGTTTTGGGTGAAATGACTATGGAGGGTTTGGTAGACCTTGTCATCAAAGTTGAGGTGTTCCATGAGGTCGATTTCCCCATTGTTAGGCCATTGGCCTTTTTCGCCTAACATCCAGAGGGCTGGCCACGCTCCCTGAGCGGACTTGAAGCGGGCACGAATTTGAATTTTACCATATTGGAAGTTAAACTTTCCTTTGCTGGTGAGGCCCGCGGTCAGGAAGGGGGCTGGGTCGTTTTTTTTGTCATTGACGATACCTTTGAGTTTGAGGGTTCCCTTTGAGACCTCGATGAGTCGAGGGTCATTGGACATAGTATTTTTCCAATCGGGTTTTCCGCGCTTTACGGTGGACCAGGTGGAGGTGTCGACTTTATTGCCGGAGAAGTTTTCTTGCCAATGGAGTTTCCAAGGAGAGGAAGCTTGAGCGAGAGTGAGTGTGGCGAGCACCAGTGGTAGCTGGGATAGGAATGAAGTCATTTGAGAGTGTCGATGTTAGGTCTGACGGCAGATCCATCCTTAATGTGAACGGGATAGCTTGCGTTGAAATCATCTAGGTACTTGATGAGGCGTTTTGCGAGTGTGAGGCTGCGCTCAGGGGATTGTTTAATGATGTTGTGTGCTTCTTTTGGGTCATGTTTTAGGTTGTAGAGTTCCCAGCTGCTATTGGCGTAGTTGTAGATGACTTTGTAGTCACCGTCTCTTAGTGTACTGAAGAGCGAGTTGTAATGTGCGTGAGGGAAGTGTGTGAGAAAACGTTGTGGGCGGTGTGTTCCTTTCACTCCGAGCAGGTAAGGGGTGAGGTCATGACCATCCATTATAGTACCGCTTGGTGTTGATGTGCCTGTGATCGAGAGGATGGTAGGCATGATGTCGTTGACGGTGACGATGTCACTTTGAATGCTATTTGGCTTGATGGGGAGCTTTTGCTGGAGTGGGTTGGATGGGTTGATTTTTGCCCATGAGATCATCAAGGGGACTCTGGAGCCGCCTTCGTAGCGAGTGCCTTTTTTTCCTTTGAGAGTGGGGGTTCCTAGTGGGCTGACGGAACCATTGTCTGAATAGAAGATGACGAGGGTGTTCTCGGCTTCACCGAGTTTTTCTAGAGTGAGTAAAATGTCTCCTAGTGATTTATCCATACCTTCGACGAGGGAGGCGTGACTGAGGGCATCACCTTTGAGTTGAGGGTAGTTAGGGGTGAATCGCTTATCTGGGTATTGGAATGGCACGTGGAGGGCGTATTGGCTCATGTAGGCGAAAATTGGTGCTCCACTTGCGTGGGCTTTGGTAATGGCGGCGTTCATCTCAAGGGTGATGGCTTCAGTGAGGAAGGTGTCTGAGCCATGGTATTTTTCTAAGCCTGGAACATTCCAGTTAGAGCCACCATTTCGGTGCTCGGCTGAGTAGTTATAGATTCCCCAGTAACTGCCTGGTCCCCCGCCTCCATAGCCAGCAATGTTACAGTCGAACCCTAGGTTGATAGGGTTGCCCATGGGGGTGTCATCTGGGCCAAAGTGTGCTTTGCCTGCGAAGAGTGTGGCGTATCCGGATTGTTTGAGTAGCTGAGGAAGCAATGGGGTGTTCTGTGGCACGCCTTTGGTATTCCACTGAGGGCTCTTGATTGTTTTTGTTTTGGCGGGACCAGGCTCGGTTTTATAGGTCTTGGGGTGTGTCCATTGGGTGACTTTGTGCCGAGGAGCAGCTTGGCCGGTGAGTAGAGAGACGCGTGAGGGGGAGCAGATCGTATAGGCGTATGCCTGTGTGAACCGCATGCCTTGTTTGGCGAGACGCTCCATGTTTGGTGTGCGGTAAGTCTTGTTATTTTTTGTCAGTAGCGGAGCGCCATCTTCATCAAAGGCGAACGGAACTGAAGTGTCCTGAGTTCCCATGTCGTCAACGAGGAAGAAGAGTATGTTTGGCTGTTGCTTTGCATAGCATGCTGCCAGCGAAGCGAAGAGTGCTGTTAGGGTAAGAAGAGTGCGTTTCATTTGGGTAGAGTGAGTCTACGTGATCTGTATGACAAGCTTTTCAGTGAATGGAGGTTGTGCTTTCTTTATTCTAAATGGGGAGGTGGTCCTGGGGGAGAGTAGTGGTGTTTGTTCTATTTCTCTTCTTGTATTGGGATAGGTAGATGGGTATTTATTTGATTATGCATGATGACGCATTCTTTCAAAAGTACGATTTAGGTGGAGTGATGTGTGAGGTATTTGATGACCTGCCGGGCTTTCTGTATTTTGTGAAGGATTGTGATTTACGATTAGTAGCAATCAATCGGCGTTTGGCTGAGAAGATAGCAGTAGTGGATAAGCAAAGCATCATTGGGATGACCGATTATGATTATTTACCAAGTCATATGGCTGATGCGTACAAGGAGGACGACCTCTGGGTGTTAGAGACGGGCAAGTCGATTCGAGGGAAAGTAGAGTTGGTTACGAGCGGTAAGGGGTTGGTGGATTGGTCACGTACCACCAAGACTCCTTTGAGGGATGCGAAGGGTGAGATTGTTGGGATTATAGGTGTGACACGGCCTTTTGAGCGAGGGGTGAGTGGGCGGGAGGCCAAGGAGGTTTTGGGGGCAGCACTGCAGCTGATGCACGATTCATTTCATGAAAATGTGCCCATTTCAAGGCTAGCGAAAGTGAGTCATTTGTCAGTGAGTTCATTTGTGAGGCGTTTTAAAAAACATTTTGATATGACGCCGAAAGAATACATGAGACATCTGCGAGTCCAGGAGGCGTGTCACATGTTGGTTCAGACGACGAAAACTTTAGCGGAGATTGGTGCGGATTGTGGGTATTCTGACCAAAGTCACTTCTCGCGAGAATTTTCACGTGTGATGAAAGAATCGCCAAAGCAATACCGTGGGCGTTTTTAAATTTATTAATTAGCCGATTTTGTACAAAAATTATGTGTAAATATCCAAGACCTTTGAGGGAGGGAAGGTATGCTAATGTGTGTTTATGCGCATTGCACACATGAATATGTATAATCCACACCTTCGGCGACTGTTGTTCGCTGTTTTCTGTGTAGTGTGTTTGTGCTGTGTGGTTTGTGTGGGTCGTGAGTGTTGTGGTGAGAGAGAGGAGGTAGTCAGGTTTTCAGGCGACTCAGCGGTATTAGAATTTCGATGTGATCACGATGTGGTGGTACCCGGTCAGGAGGTGCGTGTGGGATTTTTTGTAAGACACGAGGAGGGTTTTCACACGTACTGGAAGCAGCCTGGAAAGGTGGGCTATCCTTTACAACTAGTCTGGCGTGAGCCCAAGATGGGGAAGGTGCCAGAAATTGATTGGGACTTACCTGAACGGGTCTCGATGAATGGGTATGCGGCTCATGGATTTAAGAGAGATGTGGCGCATTCTATGAGCGTGCAGGTTCCTGAATCTACTGGAGGAGGGCGCTTTACCGTGGAGCTTGATGCTGGTTGGTTAGCTTGTTCTAAGCGATGCTCGCCACACTATCAGCGCTTTCGTTTAGTTTTACCTGTAGGTCCTGAGGCCGTAAGGTCAGAAAGCTTTGCGGCCCTGCAGAAACGTGAAATTCCCATGTTAGAAGGATGGGGGGGCGTAGCGGAGAAAAAGGAGGATATGCTAGAAGTTCGCTTGTGGCCGGAAAAGACTTCATCAGAGCTGGAGGGTGTCTATTTGTATTGCGAGAGTGGGGTGCTAGAAGCCTCATTTGATCAGGAGGTCGAGCATTGTTCAGATGGTAGTATTTTAGTGACAGCCAAACTCAAGTCCGGTGTGGACGTACCTCGTAGGTGGTCCGTTCTACTCTACGCAGAGAATGGGATAGGTAAGCAAAATTTCTCAAGAGTCATATTAAAAAGGGAAGAATCACACACACGATAAACAATTATGAAACTATTCACTCTAATCAGTACATTGGTTACGCTGAGCATGTCAGTGCATGCTCAGATTGTCTATGAAGGCAAGGAGGGGCCAGGGAAAGGAAAGCATATTGTATTCATCGCATCAGACCATGAGTATCGTGCGGAGGAGACATGTCCGGCGCTTGCTCGGATTCTGGCACAGCATCATGGTTTTAAATGCACTGTTCTATTTGGGGTCGATAGAGATGGGGTGATAGAAGCAGGTGCTTCTAACATCCCGGGTTTAGAAGTGCTGAAAGATGCTGATTCAATGGTGATATTCGCGCGTTTTTTAGATCTTCCAGACGCCCAGATGCAACACATTGTAGAATATTTGGAGTCGGGAAAGCCGGTAGCGGGGTTGAGGACATCATCGCATGCATTCAAGATTCCATCAGGGAAAAAGTACTCTAAGTTTGATTATAAGTATAAAGGGGAGGACTATAAAAATGGCTTTGGCGAGCAGGTGTTAGGGAATACTTGGGAAGGGCACTATGGTAGAAATCACAAGCAGGGGACGAGAGTTTTATTAGAGCGAGATCAACTGGCGCATCCTATTTTGAGGGGGGTGGCAGACAAGGCATTTTGTTTTGCTGGGGGGTATGTGGGTGTTGAGCGGGAGGATTTCACCGTTTTAGCGAAGACTCAGCCATTGGTGTCCATGGATCCAAAGGCGGATCCTGATCCGAAGAAAAAGCCGATGCCTTCAGTTTGGGTACGTCATTATCAAGGCAAGGGGGGGGAGAAAGGCAGGGTGTTTCACACGACGCAAGGTGCGTCTCAGGACATACTGGATGACAATTACCGGAGGCTAGTGGTGAATGGTATTTTCTGGGTCAATGGATTAGAGCGAGAGATTCGTGAGGGGAACACTATCGACTTCGTGGGGGAGTATAAGCCTCGGACATTTCGGATGAAGGGGCACGCGCGTGGTGTGAAACCAGCGGACTTGCGCGACATGGTTTCTCCTATCATGCCTGAGAAGGGGATGACTGAGAAGGGGAAGACGCCTAGCCAGAAGGACGCTAAGCACACAAAGATCACAGATGAAAAACTTTCGCGTCCACCGAAGGATGCTAAGCTGAAGAAATATTTCATCAGTAATCAGTCACCACGTCCTCAAGTGACCTCTCCTGTGAAGACGACGCTACCACTCAAGCTAGAAGAGGGAGCGACGATTGCTTTGGTGGGTAATTTACTTTTGGATACAGAGCGGAGGAATGGTCACTTGGAGAGTATCGTGCAACAGGCATTCCCTCAATCCAAGTTACGATTTCGAAATTTTGCATGGCCTGCAGACGAGGTGGATTTAATGCCACGTCCTGATAAGTATGGTGATCTTGAGCAGAACCTTTTCTATGTGAAGCCAGATGTGATCATTGCAGCCTACGGCTATAATGAGTCATTTGCTGGTGAGGCAGGTGTGGAAGCCTTTAAGAAAAGGTTGGCGAAATTTGTGTCAGGGCTGAAGAGCAAGGCATTCAATGGAAAGTCAGCGCCTCAGGTTGTTTTGCTCTCACCAGTAGCTAACGAGGATGTGGCACAGGTGAATGCAGGGAGCCGAAATAATGGAAATATTGCGCTCTACAGCCAGGCGATGCGGGAGGTTGCAGCAGCATTAGAGGTGGGTTTTGTGGATGTCTTTGAGCCGACAAAGAAGATGTTTAGCGACGGTTCTCATACGCGTGATGGTCATGCACTCAATGCCAGAGGTTATGCATTATTTGCGCAGAGTGCATTTGAAGGAATCTTTGGAAAGAAAGCGCCAGAGGTGAATGAGGATATGCGTAAGTTAGTGGTCGATAAAGCATTTCATTTTGATCAACGCTACCGTGCGGTGAATAGTTTTTATTACACAGGTGGGAGAGCTGGAGCATACGGCTATTTAGACTTCTTACCTGCGATGCGAAACTTTGACATCATGGTAACTAATAGGGATAAAGCTATCCATCTCACAGCAAATGGTGAAGAGGCTCGACCAGATGATTCGAAGGTGCCGCCATTAGATAGAGTTGCACAGGGACGAGGGGCAAATACTTGGCATAGTCCTGAAGATGAGTTGAAGGCTTTCAAGGTGGATCCGAGGTTTGAGGTTAATTGTTTTGCTTCTGAGAAAGACTTTCCTGAGCTGGCATGTCCGATCAGTATGCGTTGGGACAGCAAGGGGCGTCTTTGGGTTTCGACATCGACAACCTACCCGCATGTTTATCCTGGGCAGAAGCCTGCAGACAAAATCTTGATTTTGGAAGATACGGATCAAGATGGTAAAGCGGACAAGTGTAAAACATTCGCAAGTGGTTTACATATGCCATTGTCCTTTGTGTTAGATGATAAAGGAGGAGTGTATGTCTCAGAGCTGCCTCATTTGACCTATCTTCAGGATATCGATGGTGATGATGTGGCTGACAGGCATGAGATTGTCGCCACTGGATTTGGGATGGAAGATTCACATCACGCTTTACACGACTTCATATGGACTCCTGGAGGGGAGTTGATATTCCGCGAATCGGTTTTTCATAACACACAGGTCGAGACCCCATATGGTCCGGTGCGCGCCAGAAATTCTGCGTGGTTTAGGTACGATCCATTAAAGAAGAAGCTGAGTACATTTGGTAACTACCCGAATACGAACCCATGGGGAGTTGCCTTTGATAGGCATGGGCACCATGTGGCATCTCATCCGGTATTCGCATCGACATTTCATGCCACCAACCGTGTCTACCCAGCGCAGCATCCGGGAGCTAAAGGGATTCAGGCCTATTCTGGCGTTTGTGGTCACGGGTTTGTAGATTCTAAAATTTGGCCGGAAGAAATGCAGGGAGGATTTATTAAGAACCGATATAAGCCGACTAACAAGGTAGAGTTTCATCAATGGACTCAGATGGATGACCATTATGCTGAGAAGTTTGTGTTTGATATCATTTTTTCCTCTGACTTGTCATTCATCCCGGTGGATTTTCAATTTGGCCCAAGGGGGGCTGCTTATGTTTGTGACTGGTATAACCCTATTAAGGGGCACATGCAGTATTCTTTGAGAGATCCACGAAGAGATCGTCACTCTGGTAGGATTTGGAGAATTGTCCCTAAGGGGGCGAAATTGGGGCCAGCTGCACGTACTGACGGGAAGTCTGTTGCTGATCTGCTAGATATGTTGAATAGCCAAGATTCTACAGTGACAGGATGGGTGCGCAGGGCGCTGCGTGCTAGGGGAGCGTCTATTGAGGGAGTATTGGGGCGTTGGGTGAATGCACAAGGCTCTGAGGCGATGAAGCTTCAGGGGCTATGGGTGTATCAGGGGATTGGAGTCATCAATGAAAAGTTATTGGGTGAAGTTATTTCTTCATCAGATCCAATTATTGCAGCTGCGGGGTATACGACACTCAGATCTTGGGCTTCAGAGATGCGTAGCGCTGATGTAGAACGGCTATTGAGAATGGGCGCTGAAAGTCAGTCTCAACATGTTAGAAGAGAGGCTGTGATTGCGGCATCCTATGTGGGCTCTGCTGGGGCGTTGGAGGCGGTACTTCCTGTGTTGGATCAAGAAGCTGGCGTTCATTTGAGTTATGCGATTCACAGCGCTATAGAATCTGAGGCTTTATCAAAGCATTGGCGTGGCGGTGCTGTAGAACAACGCGTTCAGCAGGGCTTGAAAAATTTGAGGGCATCGGGCAAGAAGCCGGAGAAGAAAACGCAAGAGCGTCATCCATTTGACCAGAAGAAAGGCCTTCAGGAAGTGCTCATTACCTGTGTGCCTGAGCGTTTGATGTTTGATAAGAAACGCTTCACGGTAAAAGCAGGTCAGCCAGTTAAGTTAACATTGGATAACCCGGATGCGACTCAGCACAACTTATTGATATTGGATCGTGGAGCTTCTGTTTCAGAGGTAGGGATGGCTGCTAATGAAATGGCGAAGTCGCCTGAAGGGATGAAAAAGCATTTTGTTCCGGATGATAAGCGCATCTTATTCAGCACGAAGTTGGTGGGTGAGCACCAGAAAGAGGTTTTACGTTTTATTGCTCCGACAAAGCCAGGTGAGTATCCGTTTATTTGCTCATTTCCTGGGCACTGGTCAGTCATGAAAGGGGTGATGGTGGTGAAATAGGTCGCAAGTTGACCGATTTTTTCAAATGTTAGCAGCAGGAGTTCTAGACGAATCTTAGTTTTTTTGTCAGAGTGTTACGCCATTACGTTAAAATACTTATGGCAGCATACGCAATCGGTCTTGATTTTGGGACAAACTCCTGCCGCTCACTTCTGATAGATTTAGAATCCGGGCGAGAATTAGGTTCAGCGGTATTTCCTTATCCGTCTGGGGAGATGGGAATTCTAACGGACTCTGTGGATCCTCACGTCGCGCGCCAGAACCCTAGGGATTATATAGAAGGGTGTGAGGTTATCGTGCGAGCAGCCCTAGAGCAAGCACGGGAGAGAGTGCCTGATTTTGACCCTCGTCAGGTTATTAGCATTGGTGTTGATACAACTGGATCGACTGTTATTCCGGTAGATCGGTGCGGGGAGCCTCTTGCTTTTGATGAGAAGTTCCGATCGAATTTAAATGCTCATGTGTGGTTGTGGAAGGATCATACTGCTTATGTGGAGGCTGAGCGTATTAGCAAAGTGGCTCGAGAGATTCGTCCTGAGTATCTGGCTAAATGTGGGGGGACCTATTCTTCGGAATGGTGGTGGTCAAAGATATGGCATCTCAAAAATATTGATTTGGAGGTGTTTGAGGCGGCACATACCTTTGTTGAGCATTGCGATTGGCTCTGTGCTGTCTTGTGCGGCATTAGTGAGCCTAGGGAGATAAAGCGTTCAATTTGTGCTGCTGGTCACAAAGCTATGTATCATGAAGACTGGGGTGGGTTGCCAGATAAGGAGTTTTTGAGCAAGTTAGATCCGGCACTGGCTAGTTTGAGAGATCGATTGTATTCGAAAGCCTATGCTTCGGATGTGGCTGCTGGTAGCTTGTCGGCTGAATGGTCTGATAGATTAGGTTTACATCAAGATGTTGTTGTTGCGGTGGGCGCCTTTGATTGTCACATGGGAGCAGTTGGAGCGGGAGTTAAGGAGGGTACACTTGTCAAAGTGTTAGGCACTTCTACTTGCGATATTACGGTTGCAGACCCGAATGTGGTTGATGTGCCGGGGCTTTGTGGCCAGGTCGACTCGTCTGTGATTCCTGGGTTAGTGGGAATAGAGGCGGGGCAGTCGGCAGTTGGCGATTTATTTTTGTGGCTAGTAAAGCATGTAGTTCCTGACAGCTATGGCGGCTCGGTGCAGGCTAAGTTTGAGGCTATGGGGGAGCGCATTGAGAAAATGCGGCCCGGTGAATGTGGTCTGTTAGCTTTAGATTGGAACAATGGAAATAGAACTGTGCTGACGGATGTGCGCCTTTCTGGAATTTTGTTAGGCCAGACTTTGCACACGGAAGCGCATGAAATCTACAGAGCGTATATAGAAGCTACGGCATTTGGAGCTGCTAAGATTATTGAGCGGATGGAGGCATACGGGGTGCAGGTAGATGAAGTGGTGACGACAGGTGGTTTGTCGTTAAAAAACCCTACTTTGATGCAGATCTATGCTGACGTGCTAGGTAAGCCTATGAAGGTGTCGTTTAGTGAACAGACATGTGCACTGGGGGCTGCTATTTTTGGGGCTGTAGCGTCAGGGTTTGCTACACTCGAGAGACTTCAAAGTAGATTAGTACGCTATCATTCCAGAGAGTATGTTCCATCAGATAGTAATCATGTAATCTACCAACGTCTCTATCGTCTTTACAGCCAATTGCACGACGGTTTCGGGACGACTGATTGGCGTGGGAATATGGGGAATGTGATGAAAGATCTCATGGATATTAGAGAGGATGTGACGGCGTGATTGAAAGTTTAAAGAAAGAGGTGTTAGATGCAAATGTCGCACTTGGTGAGTCAGGTCTCGTTTCTCTAACATGGGGCAATGTGAGCGCGATTGATCGTGATTTAGGGCTTGTGGCGATTAAGCCAAGTGGGGTGGACTATGCGGAATTATCCATTGAGAGTATTGTTGTGGTGAATTTGCAGAATGAAGTGGTGGAGGGGGCCTTTAAGCCATCATCTGATACTAAGACTCATCTCCAACTTTATCGGAGTTTTTCCGAAGTTGGTGCGGTGGTACACACGCACAGTCCTGCAGCGACAGCTTTTGCGCAAGCGGGATGTAGCATTCCATGTCTAGGGACGACGCATGCGGATCATTTCAATGGAGATGTGCCGGTGGCACGGGCGTTGAGCTCTGATGAAGTGGTTAGTGATTATGAGGGAGCTACTGGGATTAGTATCGTTGAGTGCTTTAATGAGTTAGGATTAGATCCCATGGCTGTTCCTGCAGTGTTACTAAAGCATCATGCACCCTTTACTTGGGGGGAGACGGCTGAGAAGGCACTAGAGAATAGTATTGCGTTGGAGATGTGTGCAAAAATGGCACTCATGACCTATCAGCTACGCCCCAATGCAGCGGCTATTCCACAGCATATTCTGCAACAGCATTATTTTCGGAAGCACGGTGAGGAAGCATATTACGGGCAGGGATAGAGTCATGTTAGAGTGGATTTTTTGAGACTTGTCCCAGATATTGTTTAAGTGATTCCATAATGATGCACGTCGTTTCTTTTATTGGAGGCCTTCTTGGAAGGGGTGATTGGAGTGACCGAGCTACCAGTTAGGTTGTTTTTTAGAGGGGTGCTAGGGGGAATAGGTTTCATCCTGAATCTAGTAATAATGATGTTAGGTGTTGATTGTGAGTGGTTTGATCGCGGGACCACCTCGATGAGGTAGACCGCAAAGCCTGAGGTTGTGTAATAATGGTGAATGCTAGATTTCCATCGTGGTGATTTCTCACGACTGAGGGGGCTGGCATGAAAACCTAAAAAAACACACAATGACAAAAAGAACCTCTAGGAGATGGGGCAGTCTGATGACTGCTGGGACTCTCTTACTTGGATCATGGCAGCTATCATTAGCGAACTTGCCTGAGACCTTCACGGTCACGGTGGACAAGGGTGGCGGTGAGATGGTTGATCTAACACTAAGTAAGTATTCTATCCGTTCAAACAATTGCCGGATTGTAACGTGGGATTCCACGAATGGTTATGTAGAAGTGCATACATCAGCCAATCCGGGGATGCCGGCAAGGACCTACCGTGGGCATGTGACTCAAAACCCAAATGAGTTGGTGATGGCGGTGGTACACTCTGACTACACTTTGCAGGTAGATGTGCATGATGGGAGTGGTAGAGTCTGGACAGCATCAGGGATTGATGTGACGGCGGAATTAGGCAATGGAACATCTACAGTGCCGACGCCTGCGCCTCACAGTGCTGGGACAGGGACGCCAGTGGCACATGGTCTGCCAGGGGCTCACTTGCCAGTTGTTGGGCTTTATCGCGCGCACGGGGTTGAGGATATTCCGAGCCAATTCTTTGACCTCAACGGTCAGAATGTTGAGCAGACTCTCGTTTGGTTAGAGCATCAATGGAACATTTTTGATTTCTTCAATGCACGTGACTGTAAGCTCAGTATGGAGCTCACGGAGGTTATCATTCGTAAGGAGCAATTCTATTTCCCCCAAGCAGGAACTGGACAGTTCACGACGATGTTACGCAACGAATGGGCTGCTCAAGGGCAGAACAAGCGCGGCTTTGTGCATTCTTGGTTCCCGTATAACTTCACCTATGCGGGAGGCTATGCGAGTGGCAATGAATTCTATGGTTCGGGTCACTGTATTTCGGTCAATGCTCTTTATCATGAGGTGGCGCACAACTGGAGAGCGCAGCATTATTTTTATGGTAAGGAGACGATGACTGGGAGTCATCCAGCTCATACTGAGATGAATAGCCAGCGCGTGTTGTACACTCGTCAGTTGCAGATTGATCAAGATGATGGGATTGAATTGCTTACGAATTACGCAACGAATCTGCACCCGAGAGCTTACCAAGACGTAGCTTCTACTTTGGTCAACACCGCGGTGGATGTTTCACCATTGGAGAATGACTACGATGCCAATGGTGATGCCATCTCGATCAAGGATTTCACAGCAACGACAGCAAAAGGCGGTACAGTCACGGAGTCTAACGGAGTTCTTACCTATACCCCAGCAAATGGGTACGTGGGTAAAGATGTGGTTGTTTATGAAGTTCAGGATACGGCCGGTCTATTCACTAAGAATGCTATTCACATTGAGGTTGTGAACCAAGGTTTGGCAGCTCAATGGACAATGGAAGATTCTTCTGGTGCGAATGCGACTGATAGTTCCGGCAATGGGCACACTGGCTCAGTGGTCGGAACTGACTTTTCCAGTGCGTCAGTACCAGGGCCTGTCGGGAATGCGTTAGCACTTGGTAGTTCTGACTACATGATAGGTGATAGTTCTAACCTCATTACACATGCAGATACGACTTACCCATTGGATGCGGCAGCTAGTAACTTCTTTGATCCTATGGATCGTGACTTCTCAGTGGCGACATGGGTGAAGTTAGGTGATCAAACTGCAAGCGCGAATCTTTTCACCAAGATCAACAATGCGAACTTGGGGTATAAGGTGACCGCTAGTCAGGCAAGTGGCATCACCGCTTCTCTACGAGTATGGGATGGCTTTGAGGGCACGTTTTCTGTGTCGTCGGGCCAGGCGCTCGCAGCTGGTGGGTGGTATCACGTTGCGATGGTTATCAATCGAGGTGACAACACGCTTCGGCTTTATGTTAACGGAGCGGAAGTAGGTTCGGCAGCTTCCATACCATCAGGGTACTTCATTTTCAATGGACGTGAAGACTTCAAAATTGGTGGGGCTGGAGCCATCACTGTGGATGATACACAGATATATACCAAGGCATTGAGTTTGGCAGAGGTGCAGGCATTGCACGATGCAGGAGAAGTGCCGGCAGCACCATTGAATCCAAGTAATGGGGACCTTAATTTGGCTTTTGAAGCTGACTTAGAGTGGCTTGCGGGCAATGCCACCTACCAGCATGATGTGTACTTTGGCACGGATGCAGCATCAGTAGCTTCAGCCACGACTGCCTCACCTGAGTACCAAGGGCGTCAGTCAGGTACGAGTTTTGATCCAGGAACACTCGACCCATCAAAGACCTACTTTTGGCGTATTGATGAGGTGGACGGCAGTTCGATCATTGCCGGAGATGTGTGGAGTTTTCATACAGCCGCTAGTGCGCTTAATTCTAACTTGGTATTGCATCTCAGTATGGATGACGAGGATGTGCAGACAGCAGATGGCGTGACGCACACTTATGATGATACTGCTTTCCCTGCACAAGATTTCCAAGCAGTCGGCACATTGGTGACTGGTTCAGCTGGAGTTATTGGTGAGGCATTAGATTTGACGGGGAGTTCAGATACGATCCGTTCTTACGTCTCGAATCCAGTGAGCCGTCCTTCCGCTGGAGGCGTTACGGTTTCGTTTTGGATTAACACAAGCTCTACTCAAAATGGGGGAGAGAAGGTGTACGATGCGGGTGGCGCTTACTTTTTGCGCTATTACAATGGTGATTTGATGCCAGTGTTTGACGGTAGCTCAGGAGGAGCTGTGACTTTTGATACCAATATCAATGATGGTCAATGGCACCACATCGTAGCCACTAACGACGGCGCGGGTCTCACGACACTCTATGTCGATGGCGTCTCAGTAGGCACTCAGTCTGAGGGTTTGCACAATGTAGCGAGCTTGAACCGCACTATGGGGATTGGAGCTACATACAATGGCACTGGCGAGAACCTCGAAGCTTCTTTTGACGACTTTGCTGTTTGGGAGCGAGCACTCAGTGTGAGTGAAATTACTGACATTCACACAGCTGGTTTGGCTGGCAATTCTTTCAATGATATTGATGTGTTAGTGGACACAAGTTTTGATGAATCAGACGGCTTCACAGGCTTCAATGCAGGTGGTACCGCGAGTTTGGGCACTGTTGTTGACAATAATGGAGTCACATGGACCGAAGTGACTGATGCTAAGATTTGGAATCGCTCTGACATCCCGCCTGCAGGCATTCAGGCTTTGGTATTTGGGGTGAGTGGAGGAGGCACTGGTCAATGTGATGTCTCAATCCCTGGTACTACCGAAGGGGTGGGAATTGTTAGCTTTGACTATGCGTCTTTCAGTAGCAGTGCCAATGCGACCTTCCGCTTGCTATACAATGATAATACTGGCTCAGGCTGGGTTGAGGCATGGTCCACTCAGGTGGTGGGTATGAACCCGGACTTCTCTGATAAGCCATGGGGAAGTGCAGAGGTTGCCATTAATGTTCCTGGCGATGTTGACCTACGTTTTGAAACTTCTGGCACGAAAGGAGCTAAGATTGATAACGTCAAGGTGACCGGTCTACCGTATACAGTTACTAACATTGCCCCAGTAGTTAATGACACTGCTGGAAGTGTGGCTGAAAATACCCCGGCTGGGGCCGCTATTGCTACAGTGGTAGCGAGTGACTCTAATCCTGGAGACTCTGTTAGCTATGCAATCACTGGTGGCAACACAGGTGGAGTTTTTGCAATCGACAGCAATGGAGCCATTACGACGACGGCGGCCCTCGACTACGAGGCTAACAGCCAGTATGTACTCACTGTCACTGCGACAGATAATGGTGGGCTGAACGATACGGCCAGTGTCACCGTGGATGTGAGCAATGTGAATGAGGCACCCAGTGCAACTGGAGGGGTGGCTTCTCTCGCAGAAGATGCGACCGCTGGTTCAGCTGCACTCACCGTAGGGGTAACGGACCCAGATAGCGCAGACAGCTTCAGTTATGCGATCACTGCAGGCAATACGGGTGGCGCATTCAGCGTTGATACCAATGGTGTGGTGCGCGTGGCTTCAGCTCTCGATTTTGAGACAACAACAAGCTACGCACTGACTATCACTGTCACCGACGCGGGAGGGCTCAGCGACACTGCAGCTGTCACCCTCAATGTGACCAACGTGAACGAAGCGGTCGTGGCTAACGACACGAGTGGTAGCGTGGCAGAAGATGCAACTACTGGCACAGCCGTGGCCACCGTCAGCAGCTCTGACCCCGATGCGGGCGACAGCGTGAGCTTCGCGATCACAGCAGGTAATACAGGCAATGTCTTTGCGATCGATCACAGCGGAGTGATCACCACAGCAGGAGCTCTGGATTATGAAGCGACAGCTAGCTACAGTCTCACAGTGACTGCCACGGATGGCGGTGGGCTCAGTGACACAGCAAACGTTAGCGTGACTGTAACTAACGTGAACGAAGCAGTCGTGGCTAACGATACGAGTGGCAGTGTGGCAGAAGATGCGACTACTGGCACAGCCGTGGCCACCGTGAGCAGCTCTGACCCCGATGCGGGCGACAGCGTGAGCTTCGCGATCACTGCAGGTAATACGGGCAATGTCTTTGCGATCGATAACAGCGGAGTGATCACCACAGCAGGAGCTCTGGATTATGAAGCGACAGCTAGCTACAGTCTCACAGTGACTGCCACGGATGGCGGTGGGCTCAGTGACACTGCAAACGTTAGCGTGACTGTAACGAATGTGAATGAGTCACCTCTAGCCTCTGACAACAGCGGTACAGTGGCTGAAGATGTGAGCATTGGTACCGCAGTTGCGACTGTGAGTGCAACGGACCCCGATGCAGGAGATTCCGTCAGTTATGCGATTATCGCGGGCAACACAGGAAGTGCCTTTGCCATCGACAGCAACACCGGTGAGATCACGACAGCAGCAGTGCTCGATTTCGAGACACTTGCAAGCTACACGCTCACAGTGGAAGTTACTGATGGTGGCGGGCTCAGCGACAGCGCGACTGTGACTGTCACTGTGACGAATGTTCAAGAATCTATCTTCCGTTCTAACTGGCAGGCACTGGCGGACCAGAACCCAGTTGCAGACCCGAGCACCTACTTCGATGGTACGGTGGCCACCTTAGAGGGCAGCATCGACTTCGAGAATGTCTCAGGTAACCTTCGCCTCTGGAATGGAGGAGTGGGAGACAAGGACTTCATCGGTTCCGGTAGTTCAGATGTGTTTGAGAACGTGATTGAGATCACAAGTGCACAGTATGCTAACGACACTGAGTACACGCTCAGCTATGTCGTAGGTACAGGTTCTTCCTCATCCCGAACAGGTGATTGGTTTGTAGAGTTCGGCACACGTGACGGCGGTGTCTTCACACCACTTGGCGTGGTGGATAGCGGTTCCGCATCGAACGTCACAGGGTCGCTAGCACTCAATAGCGATGAGAACCTGATGGATAATGCAAACAACTCCGCTTTGTTCGGAGGGAATGTGGGTGGCCGTATCCTTACGGTGACCTTCAACCCCGGTGATGCAGCGACAGGCAAGAACATCGCATTCCGCTTCGGAACGACGAGCTCAAACCTCTTTGCAGGTATCTCCGATATGCTCCTCGACTCCACAGCTGTGGTAGATCCCAACCTTGCGCCCGTTGCTAACGACACGAGTGGAAGTGTGGCAGAAGATGCTACGCTTGGTACTACTGTAGCGACAGTGAGTGCGAGCGATCCCGATGCTGGCGATAGCCTCAGCTACGCAATCACAGCGGGCAATACTGGTGGCGCCTTCGCGATTGATAACAGTGGTGTGATTACTACTGCCACAGCCCTCGATTACGAAACCACTAACAGCTACACACTCACAGTGACGGTCACCGACAATGGAGGACTCAGCGACACGGCAAGTGTGTCAGTGAGTGTCACTGATGTGCTTGAAGTCACAGCAGCAGTGGTGGCAACAGGCAGCGCATCGAACCTAGCAATGACAAGCGCCGACCTCGGCTACAGTATCACTGACGAAGGGGGAGAAGCTCCGAGTGTGACTCTCTACTACGGTGAGACTGATGGTGGCACGACACCCGCAAGCTGGAGCAACAGCGTGGTTCTTGGAACGAAGAATGCCGGAGCGCATGTGGAAAGCATCACGGGTCTGAGTGAGGGCACGAGCTACTACTACACGATTGCTGCGACAAACACAGCAGGGACAGTGTGGGGCAGCAGCGCGAGCTTCACGACCGTGGCGGACACCTCACCTAAGATGGTGCGCACGACGGTGAGTGGCGTTTCTAGCAGCAGCTGGACTAATGTGGATCTCGGCAAGAACTACAACTCGGCAGTGATTGTGGCGACACCGATCTACGCGAGTGCCGCACAAGTGCCGGTGGTGACCCGTATCCGCAACGTGAGTGGCAGCAGCTTCGAAGTGAAGCTTGATAGAGCAGATGGACTGACAGCTGCAGTGATCTGTGATGTTTCCGTGATCGCTGTGGAAGAAGGGGTTTATACCCTTGCAAGCGACGGCGTGCAGATGGAAGCAGTGAAGTTCACTTCTACGGTGACTGCTGCGAAGTCTAGCTGGTTGGCAGAGGCTCGTAGTTACACTAACAGCTACACCACACCGGTGGTGCTAGGTCAGGTGATGAGTGCGAACGATGCGAACTGGTCCGTGTTCTGGAGCATGGGCAATACCCGCACGGCACCCGCTGATGTGTCTAATCTCAACATTGGTAAGCACGTCGCAGAAGACAGTAATACAGTGCGCGCTGATGAGACGATTGGTTACATTGTGATCGAAGCCGGTACCGGCAGCATCAATGGTGTGGCCTATGAGGCAGGACTTGGTGCCGATACTGTACGCAACACAAGCAACAGTGCAGCTGGCTACAGCTATGGGCTCACAGGTTTGAGCAGTGCAAGCGCTGGTGCACTCAGCTCTGCTGGAATGGATGGAGCAGATGGTGGCTGGCCGGTGTTCTTTGAGAATGACGCGTTGAGTGCGAGTGCGATCAAGTTGATCATTGATGAAGATGACATCGGAGACAGCGAGAGTTCGCACACGACCGAGCAGGTGAACTACCTGATCTTTGAGTAGCGATTCAGCTAACAAAAAAATATAAGGCCACTCAGAAGCGTCTGAGTGGCCTTTTTATTAAGTCTTTTATGCATTTATAGATCAAAGGCTGGAAGGTCATCGATACTCTGGGTGTTTTTTTCCGCGCGGTACTTTGCCATTTTCTCAGGTCCTTTGCTAGCGGCCCACTTATCGAGAGTTTCACGGTCTCCTTGTTACTTGAAATAGGGGACTGAATAGTCGCAAGAGTCAGTGACGCGCTCTACTGTGATGTGAATGATAGCACGCGTTCCGGGGTTGTTAGGGAACTGTTGAGCTAGTGCGGCATAGCTTGAATCGCCAGGCAGCACGACGGATCCTTTGCCGTGTAATCTTACAATTTGAGGTTTACCTTCGAAAGCGCAAAACATGATGACGATGCGGCCATTTTCTCTGAGGTGAGCGACGGTCTCTGCACCACTGCCTGTGTAGTCTTGGTAGGCCACCTCCATCGGTCCTAGGATGCGGAATGCGTCACCGCCTTTAGGTGAGGTGTTGACTCGCCCATCAGCCGAGAGAGGTGCCGTGGCTACAAAAAACAATTTTTGTTGTTCAATCCATTGAGCGATTTTGGGGCTGATCTCAGGGTGCAAGTTCATGGAGGAAGCATAAGCGCAGCTTGGAATTATGTCGTCTATAAAAACTGCAGATTACGCATTTGTGTTACACAGTTGGATGGGGGAAAGGTAATAGAAATGGTGCTCAGGGTGCCCTGATTGGCGGGCTTTCATTTTTGAGAGTGTTGCTCTGTTTCCTGTCCCATTTGTCTCTCATGATGTGAGAGAAAGTAGGGCAACAAAAAATCCTGGAGGAATGCGCTCCAGGATTTTGGTGGTGAGGGGGGGTGATAGGTCGGTATTAGGGTGACTCGAAGCAATAGATTTTGCCTGTCGTTGTGGAGGCAAAGAGTTTTCCATCGGCGAGGGCGAGAGAATAGGCGTCACCTTCGACGGAGAGAATTTTCTGAACGGATCCGTCGGAAGTATTGATCGCAAAGACCTGCTTTCTAGCGCCGACATAAAGGGTTGAGCCACCAAGGATGATGGTTCTTGGTTTTTCAATTCCTTGAGTCCAAGAGTTAGAGCCAGTGGCTGAGACCGAGTCACGGATGATTTTATATTCACTGCCATTGTGGGTGATAATGCGCTCAAGGTAATCGATGAGCACTTTGTCTCCTCTTGAGCTGGCAGTGGTTTGGGTCATGTGATCGGTACGGTTGTCTCTATTATGGCCAGGGCCATGGTAGAGTTTACCAGTAGTGGTGAGAGTGAGGTAGGTGCCGCCGCAGCCTGGGAAAGTGCCGTTATAGCTGAGGTTGTTGAGGGTGAAGGAGGCTGGAGTGTTTTTGCCTTGAGACACGTAGATGTTAGAACTGTCGGCAGCCATGAGACCTTCAAAGCTATAGTTAGATCCTGAGCGCAAGGTGCTATTTTCGAGGGCACCGGTGGTGGCATTAATTTTAGCGATATAATTGCCGTGCCAAGTCATGAGGCCGAATCCGCAGTAGGCGAAGCCATCTTGGACGATGACACCAGAGCGGCACGGGAAGCGTGTGAGGAATTTGTGATCGCTGGTGATCATGGTAGCTGAGGGGCCACCGCGGTAGGTCCAGACGAGGGACCCGTCGTTGGCATTGACACAATAGGCGAGGCCGTCGTCGGATCCGAAATAGACTTTCGCCGAGTCATAGGTGGGGGCGATACGGACGGCACCACCAGTGGGCAAACGCCAGACTTCAACACCTGAGGAGGCGTCTAGAGCAACGCAGGCATTTTCTGAGCTAGATGCGAAGAATACTTTGTTGTCAGCAGCGATGAGGTTGAAGGCTTTATCGTAGTCGAAGCTGTCGGACTGGAAGGTTCTTTTGGCGTAGGAATCGCGCGCCATTTTACCTTTATAAGCGGGTTGTGGTTTTGCGTTAGGGGTGTAGACCCAGCTCTGTGCGAGAGTGGATGGGGTGAGCTGTTCTGAGCTAACTCCCGAACGGAGGTTGTCATGTAAGTGGGTAGGCCATTCAGCGGCGATCAGGGGGGAGCTAAGAAGGGTAAGGTAAAAAAGAGTTTTCATAAGATTAACAATGGTGTGAGTGGCTTATTTTTTAGGGCCCCAGCCGTGTGAAATATGGACCCAGGCACCGCATGAGCAGCCTGCACTTTTTTCTTGGATAAGGAACATGCCGTCAGCTGGTGCCCAGTTGAGCCAACACGCTCCGCGGACGTGGTCGATGCCTGTGGTTTGGCCACCTTGGATGGGCCACATGGAGAGGCCTTTACCGCTGTAGCCAGTGCGGTAGAAGAGGAGGTTTTTCGAGCCCCAGTAGGTGTTACAACCGCCTCCATTATTTTTGGGGATATCGGAACGTTTGAGTGTACCAGTGGCCGAGTCAAAGACGTTAGGGGTCATGAGGACCTCACTGTTAGTGATGACAGCATGTTGGGATTTCCCACCGTGGTCAGTTTTATAACATGGTGCTGATTGGTTCCAAGTAGCGGCTCCAGTAGCGGCATTGAAGCCGTAGAGGAAATTGGTACTGCCATTGCCTGAGGTGATGACAAGTGAGTCAGTGGATTCATCACACATGAGGAAGGTCGTGAAATCACCACCGCTAATGGTGAGTGGTGTTTCCCAAGCTTTGGAGCCCGTGGAGAGGTTCAGACAGACGAGGTAGAGGTCTTGTTTCCAGGTGCTGGGGGAGAGTCTCCGCGTCTGGGCGCTGAGGGCGCTGGCATTACGCGTTTCGAGGAAATAGACTCTGCCGTTACCCACGGTGATAGAGACGCTGAGGATGAGGCCATCATGGTATTCCCAGTTTTGGCTACCCGTGTCCTTATCGAGAGAGAACAAGTTGTCAGACATGACTTGCTGAGCGGCAGCACCACCATTGTGGGTGTACCAATATTGGCTACCCCAGTGGTTTTTGTAGAAAGCTTCAGGGACAGAAGCGGATCCTAACAAGTGATTGCCGGTACGGCAGATGTAGTTCCAATGGTATTCGACATCATTGCGTGGGCCATTGACGAGTGGGAAGGTGGTGAGTTTACCTGTATCTCCATCCATTTTCCATGCTTCTTTGCGCAGTGAGAGCCAGACGGCATCGTCATCGGCGGTGAGGTTGCCTGCATCGCGCAGCATGTTGAAACGTTGTGCATCATCGAGTTCACGGGTCCAGAGGATACTCCCATTATGGGAATCGAGAGCGAGGATACGTCCTTTACCTTGGCAATAGAATCGGCCGTTCGCAGCGAGGGGCGGTTGTTCAGCGACTTGGCGGTCCCAAGCGAGTTCTGGTCCTGGTGAGCCGAGCCAGCGCAGTTCGAAGTCATCGATCCGGGTTTTACCGCTGAATTCTTCTTGGGAGGCGCCGGTATTAGCTGGGTTGCCGTAGCTCATGGTCCAGGAGCCTGTACCTGGGAGTGTGGCGCGCAGGTGGGATTGGAATGAGCCAGAGTCGAGGGCGGCCACGATGCCACGGCCTGGGATACTATGTTTTTCGGTATTAGAGACTAGGGCTGCTGCTGGAGACTGGCTGGCAACTTGGCTCTGGGAAACGATGAGGTTAAAGAAGTCCTCTGGGAAGGGCAGGTTGGCGAGGTCGTCAGCGAGAACGACGGTGACGCGTGAGCCATAGATTCCACGTTCACAGAGGAATGCTCGCGCGGCATCGACTTCAGCCTGAGTGTCTTCAACGCCGATGACAACGAGTTGGCTTTGTCGTGCGAGTTCGTATGCGAGGCGGCCGTCACCGCAGAGGTAGTCGAGGCAGTAGCCTCGGTCTAGAACGCCGGGAGTGGAGAGGATGGCTTCTGCTTGTTGGGTCCAGCCATTGCCGGAGTCAAAGCCGGCTTGGTCGACGACTGGAGGTGGGCTGTAATCCCAGAGTGATTCTGTTGTGAAGGTTTTTGAGCGTGTGAGCACACCGTTGTTATCTTGGATGACTGTGTAGGTGAAGGCTGCATCGGGAGTGAGGTCCGTGATGACGACTTCATGGTAGGTACTGAGTGTGTAGTCCTCGTATCTGCTGGTGGTGGAGCCTTGGAGGCCATAGTCGAGGATGGTCACGGTTGGCTCTGTGGTGGTCCAGCTGATAACCGCTTGGCCATTGCGCAGTTCAACGGTGGGCTGAATGGATTCGCTGATGGCCCCTTGGTAATGAGGTTCCATGCGCACGCGCATCATGATTTTACCCGCAGCTACGGCACTTTTTGTTTGGAAGTAGCGCAGGTGGAATTCTTTTTTACCGCCACCTAGATCGGTTGGGGATACGAATGGAATGAATTTGTTAGAGTCACTATTCCAGAGTTTGAGGTCGGCGCTCGACTCGGGGAGGTACTGGATATTATTGATCAGGCTGGGGCGGACGTAGTGGAGCACTGGGTAGAGTTGGCCTTCGAATTCTTCGAAGGTGACACGGCTTGGCGCGGCGGTGTTGGCCGAATTAGGATTTGTGCCAGCAGCATACTCGTGGAAGTTAGTGAGGCCGTCGCCATCGAAGTCGTCATCTCCAGATTGAGAAGTGTTACCGAAGTGTGTGATTTCCCAGTCGTCGTCCATTTTGTCAGCATCGGAGTCGAGGATGCTTGATTGGCTCATCGCGATTCCTTTTTGGCTGGAGTGGTAGACTTCTTTTACATCTTCGGAGTTGAGGGCGCGGCGCCAGATTGTGACTTCATCGATGCTGCCTCTCCAGGCGTAGTTGCCATTACCATCAGTGCCCATAGCCAGATCCATGGCATTGTCGACGGAGCCAGCTCCTGCGATGCTGAAGCTTGTGGCAAGTTCTCCATTAACGTAGCACTCTGCATTTCCGGATCTACTGTTAGATACAAGGATGTGGTGCCAGCGTTCATCGGCGATTTGTGATCCACTGATAATGGTTCCTTGCTTTCTGCTAGAACCTGCTAGGTTCCACTTGAGTCCACCATCGCCAGTGGCGTAGAGGCCCCACCCAGGGTTTGATCCATTGGTCCAATTTTGTTTACAGATGATGGTGCCATCTGAGGATCCGGCATTTGGGATGCTGGTGGTAATGGAGCCATCACGTTTGACCCAGAGTGAGAGAGTGAAGTCGGTGTTAGCGCCGAAGTCGAGGTCATTATGATCTGGGACGATGACTGCTTGTTTGAGTTGGTCGATGAAGGTGACTTGGTGGCCGGCGACGCCATTACCAGAGATGGTGGGGTTATTGGCGCCGGAGCCATTGTGTCGGGAGGCTGCACCAGCGGTGTCATTGAAGCCGTTCTCGAAGCTGTATTGGGCGACGAGGTCGAAAGCGGTACCGCTTGGGGACCAGGTAAGGTTTGAGATACTTGCTGTGTTAGCGACTGGGGAGTCGGCATCGTAGAGTTCGATCTTGTATTGGTAGTTGAGGGAGCTGTTTGCAGGAGCGGGTGGAGAATCTACGTAGCTGGTGTCGGTAGCAGTGAGAGTGGCGATGGTGGAGCCATTACGGCTCACTTTGATTGTGGGTGCGCTGATGCCGGTGAGGTCATAGCTATTCCAGCTCAGAGTGGCAGTACCGGCGTCTTTATCTAAGGTTGTGGTGAGGATATTTTGGCTTAGAGTCGCCGAGAGGGGGGAGCCTTGTCTGCCTGCTGAGTAGATGGCTTGGATTTCTTCTTGGCTGAGTGGGCGGGACCAAATGGAGAGGTCGTCAATGCCTGTGGCGGGGAGGCTGTAGCCGCTGAGGTCTCCGTCTTGGCCAATGACGATGGAGTTATTGGAGCCAACGAGGTTTCCTGATGGAAGCCCAGAGCTAGTGGGGGCTGAGCCATCGTCACCGATGGTAGTGACTTCGGGATCGAGTACGTAGTTTGTGAGAGTATTATTATTTTGGTCGACGACGAGAGCGACGAGTGTCCAGCTGAAGGAGCTTTGTTGGTAGTCGGAGTCGTTATTGAGCTCGACCCATGATGTGTCGTTACGGCCGGAGCCACTGGAGATATTTGCTTTGATATCGTCGCCAGCGACTGCGGAGACCCAGCCTTGGTAGCCACCGGAGCTGGACCAATTTTTTCCACCGCTGGTGATGATACCTGGGTCGCTGGGGATGTTTGCTTTTAGGTTGACCCAATAGAGGATGGTAAAGCTTTGGTCATTAAAGAGGTATTCGTTACTACTGGTGACGAGGTAATTTGAGCCGGCTCCATTACCGATGATGGCGGCTTGGCCGAAGATTCCCGTTTGGAAGTTTGCGTTGCCGGTCCAGGTGCCATTGTTAGTGGAGGTGGAGCCTCCGAGGCTGGATGAATTGTCGTCGGCTGTGCCATCGAAGGGGAAATAGGCAAGTAATCCAGAGCTAGAGATTTGGGCTTCAGACTGGCTCGAGAGGAGGCATAGTAAAGCAGCCATAGAGAGGCTGAGGTGATGCTTTTGTGGCAAAATTGTCATCATAGGTGTGTCTCGTGTAGGTTTTGAGGGGACATCGGGTGTGTTTCATCATGGTATTGGAGTTTTATGTGACAAAACAAACGAAACGAGATGGCATTAGGAAGATGATGACTGGCAAAAACAGTGACACAAAAAGAGGGCTAAATGATTGAAAATCATTGGTAGATACAGGGATAGAGTCCTGTGGAGACAGTGCACAGGCAGTTCTATATTACAGGTGTGCTGCGCAACTTTGTGCGTCTGTAGCTGTGGGGGGGCAGGGTTAAATTTTGTATTTAGGATGTAGGTTCACTCAACAAATGTAGCTTTGTGGGGCACAAAATGATCCCAAGCAGCAAGCAAATCAATGCGTCGCGACTAGAGTGGTATCAGCTAAGTCCTGAAGATAATTGTTTGATATTATGTTGATAAAATGGCTCCTGTTAGTCGCTTTTTTCATGAGGCACGGGTCATTTTCTGATCACCTTTGTTCTTCGGCAGTCCGGAATGTTTATTCAGGACTTCCTCTAGCCTTATTGATCAGGGAAATTACCTTTCGCAATGATGTCCATTACTTAGCTGACATCACTCTGCCTAGTGCTTGATCGTTGAGAGATCAAAGGGGGTGTCTTGGTAGAGTTCGTTAATGAAATTATTGAAGAGCAAGAACGCGTAGGGTCGCCAGCGGTTGATGGGAGCTTGGGAGTCGTCATTTCCTGGGAAGTAGTTTTCAGGAAGTGCGGTATCGAGTCCGGCCTCTTTATCTCTGAAATATTCTTGGCCGAGGGTGTCGGCGTCGTATTCGAGGTGGTTGAGGATGAAGAGGTCACCAGTTTTTGAGCATCGTGCCATTGCGGTACCTGCTTCATCGGAGTGAGCGAGCACGGCGAGGCCAGCAGCTTCGATATCTTCTGCTTTATTTGCGGTGTAGCGGGAGACAGGCATAGGGAAGCGGTCGATGAAGCCCTGCATGAGGCGGGTGCCAGTGTTCTGGCGTAGGTGGTGGTCGTAGACACCGAAGAGCTTGTCCTCCATTTGGAATTTATCGATACCGTGGAGGGTTTTCATGAGGGCTTGTGCCCCCCAGCAGATGCCGAGGCGGCGAAAGACATGGCTTCGCGACCACTCGATGATTTCAGTGAGTTCTTGCCAATACTTCACCTCTTCGAAGGGGAGGGTTTCGATAGGGGCGCCGGTGATGATGAGGGCATCGAAGTACTCATCGCGGATGTCGTCTAGGGTGCGGTAGAATTCGAGCAAGTGGTCTTGGCCCACATTCTTGGGGCTATAGCTTGCTGTGGTCATGAGGGTGAGTTCGACCTGGAGCGGTGAGGCGCCGAGGAGTCTGGCGTATTGGATCTCGGTCTGCACCTTTTTGGGCATCAGATTCAGAAGGACGACGCGCATGGGGCGGATGTCTTGGCGAGCGGCTGTAGAGCTATCGATGAGGTCGACAGATTCTGCGCGCAGAGTGGCGCGCGCTGGCAGTGTGTCTGGAATCTTGATGGGCATGTGCTTGGGGACTTGATACACAGCTTCGAGGATAAATCCAGCGAGGTTTTTGGGCGTGAGGTGTTTCTGGTATTATTCGCTGCTGAGGCCTTTGTGGCGACGGCCGAGCCAGATACCGGCGAGCATACCTGTGAGGTGACCTTCCCATGAGACGGGGATTTGGCCTTGGGGGAGGACTCCGAAGATCATGCTTCCATAGAAGACGGCGACGAGGATGCCGGTGATGAGCCAGAGTGGTTTACTTTCGATGATAGCACGGGTCATAACGTAGCCGAAGTAGCCATAGATGAGGCCGCTGGCACCGATGTGGACTTCTCCGGTTCCACCAATGAGCCAGGTACCTAGGCCTCCGAGCAGGATGATGATGGCAGAGCTGTAGTAGAAGCGTCTACCTTCTGATTTGAGCATGATGTATCCCAAAGTGAGGAAGGGGACGGTGTTAGAGCTTAGATGACCGAAACCGCCGTGGAGCCAAGGCATGATTGGGATGCCTAGCAGACCGAATGCCTGCCGTGGGTGGATGCCGAATCTATCCAATTGGCCGGCGAGGAAAAACTGATCGACTGCTTCGATGATCCAGGCGATGAGCACGAGATCGAGAAGGTACATGAAGGTGGGGCGCTGTTGGGCGATCCGTTGCTTCTTTGGGTGGGCCGATTTCACTGTGCTAAGGTTCCATTCATTTTTGTGAGATGCAAAGTGAAATTGTGAGGATTGTGGCTTGTCATGGTGTGAGAAAAAGTTAGTTTCTGACGAAGTAGCTCGACGTAGGGGTTTCCCATGGAGTTACTTGTGTAGTTGAAATGCAGAATTGCCCACAAGAGCATCAATGGATGCGTGTAGCGAGAAGCACGGCGCGCAAGGTAAATCTGGCGTGGTTGCTAGAGCGGTGTCGTTTGCCCATGCTAATTTTTAGCATGGTGTTAGCAGTGGTGATCATTCGCATACGCTATGTGAATGGAGTATTTGATTGGTTTTTCATTGGTGGTGTTGCGGCTGTGGGAATGGTGTTTACTATTGGGGGGTGTTGGTGGATAGTTAGAGGGAAATTTGAGACTGAGGACCAGGCTTTAGTACGATTAGAGAGCAGCCTAGGGATGCATAATGGGCTGAGTGCGGCACGTGCTGGGGTGGCTAGTTGGCCCGCGTGTGGAAAGAAGGTAGATATTCAGTTAGGTTGGAGATGGTCGCGTTTGTTGCTACCGATTATTGGAGGTTTTTGTTTATTTAGTTCTGCTGCATTTATCCCAATTGGCCAGCAACAAGATGGTGGGTATGTGGCGGCGCCTCCGAAAGGGTATACGGATTTAGTAGAGTCGGTGGAGGAGCTAGAGCTCGATGAGGTAGTGGATGAGGAATACATCGAGGAGATGAAGGAAAAGGTCGAGCAACTGAGGGAGGCAAACAGTGAGGATTGGTATAGTCACTCGAGCTTGGAAGCGATTGATTCTTTGAGAAGTGCGCATCAGAACAGCGCTGCTGAGCTAGAACAAGATTTGAGAAAATCGGAGAGGGCTCTGCAGGAGCTCAAACAGGCAGAAGGAAAGATGACGCAGGAGCGGCAGAAGAATTTGCTCGATGAGTTTGATAAGGCGCTAGAAGGCATGGAAGGTGGGGCGATGAAGCCTAACAAGGAATTGCTGGAGCAGCTGAAGGGGATTGACCCGGACAAGTTGGGGGATATTCCAAAAGAGAAGTTGGATGCGATGCGCCAAAAGATGCGCGAGCATGCGGAGAGGTTAAAGCAACAACAGGAAGCGCAGGGAGAGGGGATTGGTGAGGGGCCTGGAGAGATGGGTGAGGGTGGGCCTGGTGAATTTGGCAATGGGGGCATTGAGCGTGGTCCAGGGCATCCACCAGGGGTGTTAGGCGACCCTAATGACCCGCTAGAGGCGGGTGGTTTTGAGGGGATAGATCCGAAGAACCCTGACGGTTCATTACCGGGAGATTTACTAGAAACGCGGGTGACAGAACACGAGGTGGACATGAGGGAGACAGCGCCACAAGCTGGCGGAGCAGTAGGGACAGAGGGGCGAGGTGGCGAGCGAGTCTGGCAGAACGAGTTGCTCCCCAACGAGCAAAAAGCGCTGAAGCAATTTTTTAAATAGTCATGGAATACGCGAGTGAACAAGAAGTCGAGAAGGTGGTGCCAAAGATAAGGGCATTGCAGGAGTCAATGAACGGCGTGCTCTTTGGGCAATCTGAGCTGATAGATCTTGTGATTATTGGGTTACTGGCGCGCGGACATGTACTATTGGAGGGTTTACCGGGATTGGGTAAGACTGAGTTAGTAAAGGGGCTTTCTAAGTCACTTGGCTTGGACACAAAGCGTGTGCAGTTTACTCCAGATCTATTACCTGGAGACATCACAGGAAACCCGGTCTTGCAAGAAGTGGATGGACACAGGAGTTTTGTTTTCCAGCCTGGGCCCTTGTTTACGAATTTGGTATTGGCTGATGAGATAAACAGGGCCTCACCCAAGACGCAGTCAGCATTGTTGGAGGCGATGCAGGAACGCTGTGTGACGGTGTTAGGTGAGACCCATAGTTTGCCGGCACCTTTCTTTGTATTAGCGACTCAAAACCCGATTGAGTTAGAAGGGACGTATCCACTACCTGAGGCGCAGCTCGACCGCTTTTTATTTAAGTTAGAGGTAACGAGGAACTCAGCGGGAACTTTGGAGCAGATTGTGATGATGCGTGAGTTAGGGCAGGAGCCTGTGGTAGAGCAGGCGATGCAGCCTGAGGAGTTTACTGAGATATTGGAGGTGGTACGTAAGGTTTACTTACCCGATGTGGTGGCCAATTACATTGCGCGTTTGGTGACAGCGACGCACCCTGGGGAGTCGGAGGCGGCGCAGCATTTAAAGTTTGGGTCGAGTCCGCGGGCTGCATTATCGTTGGCATCTGCAGCGAAGGCGAGGGCATTGATGCACGAGCGGCCAAATGCGAGTTTTGAGGATGTAAAGAGTATTGCTGCGGCAGTTCTGAGGCACAGGGTGTTACTGGATTACAGTGCGCAAGTGGATGGTGTGACAGTGAATGAGGTGATTGAGCAGATTGTGGATGAGGTACCCTATCAGACGCAAGAGACTCCAAAGACTTTGAAGAAGACCGGTGTTTAAGAACATGAATAAATATTTAAGTATGGGGCTGGCGTCCCTAATGGTTGTGGCAGCGCAGGCTAGAGAGGTCATTGCTGACATTTCTCACCTGAAGGGCATGCTAAAGCTGAAAGCGACGAGTGACTACAGTTCGCTACCGACGCATGGGTATTTACCTGTGGAGGTATCGTTGAGCAACATGTCACAGTCTGAGAGGGTTTGGTATGTGAGTTTTAAATCGACGGATGGTGCGGGTTATCATTGGTATGGGTCAGGCTCAGACGATAATGTTTTGAGTTCTAGCTATGCCTTTAGTTGTCCAGCGGGTGAGAGCAAGCAGTATGAGGTATTGGTGCCGATCGTCACGATGTATGCGAGTCCTCACGGAGCGGATGTCAATGATCTAAGTTTGGAGATGCGCACGGAGACGTCGGGTTTTGAAGCGCAAGATGATTACATGAGTTGGGAGCAGAGCTCTGAGTGGCCATCGGTAGTGATGAGTGAATTTTTGAATGGGGTGAATGGTGCGAAGATTGACGATGAGGTGGAGCGTTATATAAGTTCTTCTCGTGGAAATATTGAGGCGGCTGGGGAGTTTGTGCCTGAGAAATTGAGTGGTGACTGGCGCGCTTATGTCGGCTTTGACACGCTTGTGCTTACGGATTCTGAATGGTTAGGTCTCGAGGCTCCGGCACGCAATGCGATCATGGAATGGAACCGACTGGGTGGACACTTGATGGTGTACACTGAAGATGCTTCAATCGACATGCTGCGACTTGGATTTGGCGAGAAGAAGCGAGGTGAGAGAAGATCTTTTGGGAGGGTGGACATCATGTCGATGGATAGTGAAGGGAAGGTGGACGAGAAGAAGTTTCGTCAAGTGGTGATGGGGCGTAAGACTCAAGAGCCAATGCCACAACAACTGCAGCACGATTACAGTAGTTCGAGTTGGGGCTTATACGATAAATTGAAGGGCGAGGGTTTTAAACCAACATTGTTAGTGTTGGTATTGTTAGCCTTCGGTATTGTGGTGGGGCCGGTGAATTTATTTGTATTTGCGAAGGCTGGTCGGCGGCATCGGATGTTTATCACGACGCCATTAATAGCATTGGGGGCGAGTGCGATTTTGGTTTGTGTGATCATTTTACAGGATGGATTTGGTGGAGAGGGTGAGCGGGTGCAGCTAGTAGAAGTGAGGGCTGACGATGGTGAGTACAAAGCCTATGTGAAGCAGCAACAATTTTGTCGAACAGGGATCTTGTTAGATTCAAGTTTTGAGACTTCTGTGAATGCAAGTTTATCGCCATTGCCGCTTGAGCGTTCTCGATTATCAAGGGTGACTTTGGATACGGCTGGGGGAGCGGGGCAGTATGTTATCTCTCAGGGGGAGAATGGGACTATTGCTGAGGGTGACTGGTTTCAGTCGAGATCTGAGTTAGCGCACTATGTTGAAGCCGTCGTTCCAACAAGAGGACGTGTGTCACTATCAGGAGATGCTGAGAGTCCGGTATTGCATTCAGGTTTTGAGTTCGCGTTGGACAAGGTTCTCTATCAGGATGCGGATGGCCGGTGGTGGTCAAGTGCAGCCTCAGTGGAGCAGGGGGCAAAGGCAAAGGTTGAGCTGGTGAGCGCGCAAGAAGCGAGAGACATTTTGTGGGATGCTGGAGAGCTATTAACTCACAATTTGCGAGATTTAACAGTGACTGATTTGATGGGCAGGAAAGAGCACTTTTTTGCGATTACAAAAGCGGCACCGGCGATTGATACGCATCCATCGATCGACTGGCAGGCGACGCATTCCATAATTACTGGCCCAGTGGTGGCCCAATAGAGCAAGAAAGTGATGTCAGATATAGCGATACGAGTAAAAAATCTTAAGCGTCATTTTGGAGCGCTTAAGGCAGTGGATGATCTTTCATTTGAGGTTCCACGTGGTTCAGTGTGTGGTTTTGTAGGGGCCAATGGGGCGGGCAAGACAACGACGATGCGGATATTGGCGACCCTTGATTATGCAACCTCGGGGACGGTGGAAATTTGTGGTCACAATGTGATCAATGCACCGACACAGGTGCGTTCTTTGATTGGCTGGATGCCTGATGATTTTGGCAACTACGAGAATATGACGATTCTTGAGTACCTTGATTTTTATGCCAGAGCATTGGGCTATCAGGGGCAGGAGAGAATGATGCGAGTGCAGGAGGTGATGGAGTTTGCTGATTTGTTAGATATATCAGATCGAATGTCTAACAAGTTATCAAAAGGGATGACACAGCGTTTATGTTTAGGGAGGTCGTTATTGCATGATCCGGAGGTATTGATCATGGATGAGCCGGCAGCGGGCTTGGATCCGAAAGCGAGGGTGGAGCTGAAGAATCTGATTAGGATATTAGCGGAGGAGGGTAAGACGATCTTTATCTCTTCTCATATTTTATCGGAATTGGGGGAGATGTGTGACTCGTTGTTATTCATCAATGGGGGGAGGATTGTCCACCACGGGGATGCGGAGTCATTGAAGCATGGATCTGATCATGCGGGAGGAGTCTTTTATGATGTGCAGGTGGTAGGTGAGGCGAGAGCCTTAGCGGACTGGGCGGTGACATCACCCTATGTGGAGCTAGTAGACGAGAGGAAGCGAGGGGGGAGGATACGGATTGATTCGAATGAGCCGGAGCAGGCAGCCAAAGTGTTATCACGTATGATCAAAGATGGTTTGCAGGTGGTGGAGTTCCACAAGGAGCAGCGGAACCTAGAGGATGCCTTTATTGATATCTTAGGGCAGATAGATGAGGGGCAGGTGCCTCAGGTGAGTCCACCGCCATTGCCGAATCAGCGGGCCAAGGAGACGGCAAATGTCGAAGTGAACCAATAACACGTTTATAAGAAAGTGAGTGAAGTAGTAAAAGTGAATCCAGTGTTAGAGAAGATTAACGACTTCTCAGATAAGCTGAGTCCGATGTTAGTTAAGGAACTGCGTCAGGGGATGCGTGGGATGGGGTTTGTGATTCTGTTTATCGCATTACAGGCATTGCTTGTGTTAGTGATGATAGGATTCAGCACAGCATCCTCTTATGGAAATTCTGGTGAATCCTTATCGAGTACATTGATTGCATTTTTCTCATTGGCGGTAATGTTTGTGCAGCCGTTGAGAGGGATCACAGCTCTATCGTCGGAGATCAAGGGCAAGACTATTGATTTGATGGTGCTGACGAAGTTGAGTGCATGGAGAATTGTCTTTGGCAAGTGGGTGTCTTTGGTTGGGCAATCTGGGTTAATATTAGTGACCTTGTTGCCGTATATGATCATGCGTTATTTCTTTGGTGGGATGCAGTTATTTGCAGAGATAGCGTTGTTGTTGCTTATTTTTGTAGCTTCGGCGGCATTGACTGCATTGACGGTAGGTTTGTCGGCTGTGCCATCGATCATTCTGAGGGGGATAGTTTGTTTGATCGGAGGTTTTTTTCTCTTACAGACGATATCGATGGGAGTGATTTTTGCGAGGGAGGGTTTAGTTGATGCTTTAACTTTGAGTGATCCAGATGCTCTATATGGATTATTGGCCTTTATCGGTGTTAGTGGGTATGTGATGTGGTTAAGTTTAGACTTTGGGGCGTCGTTGATTGCTCCACTAGCGGAGAACCGGAGCACGCCAAGGAAGTTAATCGGGTATGGTCTAGTAGTTCTTGCGACGCTTTTGATGATGCCAGTGGATGAGGACGCTGCTCTGATTTTGGGCTGGATATTAATATTGCCCTTGGCGCTGACCGCGTTGACTGAGCATCCTTATTTGGTACCGCAAGTGTGTTTACCCTTTGTGAGGAAGTTTGGTGTGGGCAATGTGACTGGGCGCGTACTGTATCCGGGGTGGGCGAGTGGGGTGTTTTACGTGGCGAGTTTATTTGTCATTTTGCAGGTGCTCAATGCGATCAGTGGTTTTGAGTTATTTGACGATGATGAGTTGCATGCGACTGTGATCAACTCGTTTAGCATATTGGTATTTCCGCTTGTGGTGTACCGGTTGTTTTTCCGAAAGTCAGCGAACATTTTTGGTATCTACTTAGCGGTGATGATGTTCACTTGGTTAGTCGGTTTGTTGGCGCTGGTTCTTGCGGAGGTGACTGATCAAGATGGGCTGTTATTACTCTTCTGTTGGTTGCCGACTGCAAATCTTTTTGGCACGTTTTCGTTAGGCAATTCGTATGAGGGGACGATGATCGCCTTTGGTTATTTGTCCTACATTGCGTATAGTGCGATTGCCTTGGTGACCAGTAAGGTAGTTTGGAAGCATGTGAGAGAGTCAGAATTAGCAGCTGAGGAACTGATTGAGAAGAAGTAGGGATGGGAGTGGAATTAGTACAGGCAGTACAGGCGCGGGTGTGCGCCGAGGCATGTCTCAGCAGGCTGGGTCTTCCACTCAATGCGCGGGTTTGGCGCGGGCAGGCGGGAGAGTTTGCCGGCGCTGGGGTTGGTTCATCGATTGATTTTCAGGACCACCGGAGTTATGTACCGGGAGATGACCCTCGGCATATCAACTGGCAGGCATATGCTCGGACCGGGCAGTATACGATGAAGTTGTACCGAGAGGAGGTGCGTCCAGTTGTGGATTTAATGTTAGATGTCACTGAGTCGATGTTCTTTGATGACGAGAAGGCTCGGAGGGTGGCGGAGGTGTTTTTATTTATTGGTCTCAGTGCGATGAGTTCTGGGGCATCTTTATCGATACATTTGGTTTCAGGAAATGAAGTGAGAGGGATTGAGATGGAGAGTCTTTCCAACGGGCAATGGTATACGATAGCTAGGGAGTTATCTGAGGCATCTCAAGGGGCTGTGCCGATGGTGGAGCGTGTGGCATTGAGGAGCAATGCGATACGTGTTTGGGTATCAGATTGTTTATTTGAGGGGGACCCTGCACCTATTTTTCGTCAATTGAGTGCTCGGCACGGGAGTTTGATTTTACTCTGCCCGCACAGTCGCAGGGAATCGACCCCTGAGTGGTCGGGGAATTATGAATTTGTTGATGTAGAGAAGGGGACTCGGCACAGTCACACGATGGATGTGCAGGCTGTGATGGCGTACAAGAGTGCCTATGCGAAGCACTTTGATGTTTGGCAGGAGGCCGCGAGGCGGTACCAGAGTTGTTTTGCCAGAGTCCCTTCAGATGGGGCGCTCTTTGAAGCATTGAGTCAGGAGGCAGTTGGGCGAGGAGGCTTGGTCTTAAAGTGAGATGATTTTTTCTAATCCATATGGTCTATTAGGCTTGTTAGGGATACCGATCATATTGGTGATTCACTTTTTTCAGCGGCGAGCGAAGGCCTTGCCAGTGAGCACGCTGTTTTTAGTTCAGCAAACCCAGCGAGAGAGTGCGAGGGGGCGCAATTTTGAGAGGTTGCTCAATTCACCGCCACTGTGGTTACAGTTATTGATGGTGTTATTATTTACGTGGCTTTTGAGTGGGCCACGTTATTTGAAGGAAGCTTCTGTGCAGAAGTTGGCGGTGGTGGTGGATAGTTCGGCGTCGATGGCGGTATTCAAGGGCGAGGCGATAGCTAAGATTGATTCTGAGTTAGAGAAGCTGCGAGGGAATGCCAGTGCTGTGGAATTTTTTTTATTAGATTCTGATCCCTCTAAGGCACGGATTTATCATGGAGATTCTAGGCAAAGCTTTTTAGAGGCGTTTCGAGCGTGGGAGGCAGGGGGCAGTGCGCATGGAGTGAGGGATAGTTTGAAAATGGCTCGTAGCATGGTGGGAGAGAAGGGGAGTGTGGTTTATTTAACTGATAGAGAAGTGACTCAGCCGGAGTTTGGGACGCACGTATTTGCTGTGGGGCAAGAAGTTGCGAATTGTGGCATGACAGGGGTGGAGTTTGAGAGGCGCGATGGGGACTTAGTTTGGCGGGTGAGCGTGAAGAATTATGCAGCTGTTCCGCAAGTGCGGGAGTGGTTTGTTGAGTTAGCTGGTGGGCAGCGCAGCAGTAAGAGGAGTGTGGAGCTTCCGGCGCGAGGTGTGGTTACTTTGCAAGGTTTATTCCCAGAGGGGCAAGATGTGTGTAAGGTGTGGCTGAGTGAAGACG
Source organism: Rubritalea tangerina (assembly GCF_042683245.1). Lineage (NCBI taxonomy): Bacteria > Pseudomonadati > Verrucomicrobiota > Verrucomicrobiia > Verrucomicrobiales > Rubritaleaceae > Rubritalea > Rubritalea tangerina. Next base: position 42,756 of record NZ_JBHUJB010000035.1, on the reverse strand, counting down.
CTTTTGTTTTGGACGATGTGATGCCGGTGGTTCGGCCTCAGCCCAAGGAGGTACAGGTGTTAAGTACGGGTGAGCTGGAGGGGTTAGATGAGAAGTTAGTACGTAGTTTTGAGGGTGTGATTCGAGCTCAGGATGCGAGTGAGGTGGATGTTTCACTGGTACGTCCATCTAGTGAGGTGGAAGGTGATGCGATAGTGTTTGTGAAGGGTTCTGGTGGGAAGTACCAGAAAGGTGAGATTGTAGCTGAGAAGCATCCACTGATGGATGGTTTGAACTGGCAGTCTTTATTGGTGAGAGAGTCTGCAGGGGTACCGCATACCGAGCATGATACGGTCTTATTATGGCAGGGGGATCGTGCCCTTCTTTATCTGAGGGGAGGAGAGCATGAGGTTTTAGTCGTAAATTTTGATTGGGAGCAATCAAATGCTCAGAAACAGGAAGCTTTTGTGGTTTTGCTTTGGAGGTTTGTTGAGCGCTTGAGGCGTGCGAAGGTGGGTTTTGAGTCGCTTAATGTCGAGACTGGGCAAATGTTAGAAGTTGCAACTGACCCTCTTGCAGGATCGGGAATGGTGGAGTTTAGGGAAGTGGATTTAAATGGCAGCCCAGTAGGGAAGGGAGTAGAGGTGCGTCCGGCGCATGTGACAGCTCTAGGAAAACCAGGATTTTTCAAGGTTCAGCAAGGGGGAGTTGAGCTGGTGCATGGGGGGGCTCACTTTGCGGATACACGAGAGGCTGACTTTACGGATTGTGTGGAGCAGGATATTTGGGCGCCTGAGTTAGGGGAGGCTGTCGATCGGCATACTGAGGAAGACCATCTTTGGCGCTATGTTGTTTTGATGATTGTTGTGGCTTTGTTAGGATCGTGGTTTTTCACAAATAAACGGATTGGTTGATCAATGGAATTTCAGCACCCAGAATGGATATTATTATTTCCCGCGCTCATGCTGATGGGGTATGTGGTGAAGCGGTTGGATATATTTCGGCCGTTGCGGGTGTGTGTGCTTGCAGTTTTGACTTTGTTATTCATGCGTCCATCCGTGGACAAGTATGAGGATGCTTTAGATTTATGGGTGTTGTTTGATGTTTCTGAATCTACCGAGGAATTGGTGACGGCTCATAGTGAGGAGTGGACAGATTTGCTTGATAGCTCCAAACCGAACAACGGGTCTCGACTTCAGGTGATGCATTATGCGGGAGACGCCTTGGTCAAGGAGGCAGGTTCTGAGACTGAGGTGTACCGGGGGAGCAAGAAGTTAACACGCACGAGATTGGCGTTAGAGCACGTGGCAGCATTGGCTAGCGAGGAGAGGCCCTCGAGGGTACTCTTATTCACGGATGGTTATAGCACTGAGCCGTTGGGGGATGTGGTGCGTAAGATGAACGCTCAGGGAATTCCGTTAGATTATAGGTTGGTGCGTGAGGATATGACGGACGACTTTAGGGTGGCGCGCATTGAGTTACCCGAACGGGTTCAGGTGCGTGAACCCTTTGTGATGGGGGTGACGGTAAGAGGCTTTGAAGACGGATTGGTACCATTGAGAATTTATCAAAATGGGAAGATGATCAGTAAACCTGGAGCTCAAGTGAGGGTGCTCAATGGTGTAGGAAAGGCTGAGTTTAGTACGCGTTTGCAGCAGTCTGGTGCGTATGAATTTGCTGCTGAGATTGTGCCTGAGACGGATACTCACAGAGGAAACAACAAAGCTGTGAAGTGGGTGGAAGTAGCGGGAGGTCCTAGAGTCTTGTTGGCATCGAAGTATACGGGGGATCCCGTTGCAAAGGCATTGAGGGAGCAAGGCTTGGAGGTTAAGCAGGTGTTTACACCGCTTGATTTGAAGGTGGGCCAGCTCTCAGGGGCGAGGGCTGTGGTCTTTAACAACATAGCTGCGCATGAAGTGCCTGCAGATTTTCTTGATGCGTTAGACTTCTTTGTGCGTGAGCAAGGGGGAGGGTTTATGATGGTGGGAGGAAAGCATTCATTTGGATCGGGAGGGTACTTCCAGTCATCGATTGATTCTTTGCTGCCCATCTCGATGGAGCTGAAAGAGGATCAGAGAAAGTTAGCGGTGGCTATGGCGGTGGTGCTTGACCGTTCGGGGTCGATGGGTGCGCCGGCAGGTAAGGGGACGAAGATGGATCTCGCTAATAGCGGGACTGAGAATGCCATTAAGTTGTTAGGGGCACAAGATAGTGTGGCTGTTTATGCTGTCGACTCAGGGACGCATACCGTTGTGAAGCAGCAGGGGATATTGGGGAACAAGGACAAGATGATAAAGAGGGTGAGGAGGATCAAATCTCAAGGGGGAGGTATTTACGTTTATACTGGGCTGAAGGATGCATGGTCTGAGTTAAAGAAGGTCCCGATAGCGACGAAGCATATGATTCTTTTTGCTGATGCGGCTGATGCGGAAGAGCCAGGTGGTTATAAGAAGCTCATTGAGCAAATGAACCAGAAGGGGGCGACTATCTCAGTGATTGGATTGGGTTCGCGTTCGGACACGGATGCTAAGTTTTTGGAGGACATCGCCAAGAGGGGGAAAGGGAGGGTGTTTTTCACTAACAAGCCGATGGATATACCGAAGTTATTTGCGCAGGAGACGGTGACTTTGGCGCGTTCAGCTTTTGTGGAGGAAGTGACTGGGGCGCAGGCGACGGGGCATTGGTCAGATGTATCACCCAAGCCGATGGGATGGTTAGCGAAGGTGGGTGGGTATAATTTATCGTATGCGCGAGAGGATGCTACGGTTTCGTTAATTTCGCGTGATGAGTACAAGGCGCCGTTGATTGCGCACGCACGGAGAGGGATTGGCAGGACTGCTGCGGTTTCTTTTCCCTTAGGTGGAGAATTTTCTGAGGAAGTTAGGGCGTGGGAGCAATATGGAGATTTTGTTCAGACAATAAGTCGGTGGTTGATGGGGAGTGAGTTGCCACCGGGGATCGGGGTGCGGCACCGGATTGTCGGGACACGACTGAGTGTTGATTTGATGTACGATCCAGAGATTTGGGCTGAATCATTTGGATTGCGGGCACCCGAGGTGCGTTTGTTTGAAGAACTTGGCGATACAGCGGGTGTGAGTGCGCTAGCGTGGAAGAGGATCGCGCCTGGGCATTTTTCGATGAGTTATGATTTGGAGGAAGGGAGCGTGGTGCGGGGGGCGATACGGGTTGGCGACCAAGCTATTCCATTTGGTCCCTTAGCTGTAGGAACGAGTGCGGAATGGGCCTTTGACCCTGAGAGGGTGCACGAGTTGCGGGAGGTTTCGGCACAGACTGATGGTCGTGAGGTGATTGATCTATCAGATGCCTGGTTGCGTCCTCAGTTAGAGAAGCAGGCGGATTTACGTATTCCGCTGGCGGTATTGGCATTAGTACTCATGGTTTTGGATGCTTTAGTGACCAGAGTGGGCTGGAGTTTCCATGCTGTACCTTGGCGGAAGTTTAGTTTCTCTTTCAAGAGTGGTGAGAGGAAGCGTAGAAGGGAAGTGTATGTGGCTTCTGAGGCAGTGGCAGAGCCTGAAACCAGTGAGCCGGTTCAGGAAGAGGGGGTTCCTCGTGCACAGGCGGATGCGGGGCAGCGGAGGGCGCGCTACTCACGAGCAAAGAAGTGACAGGGATTTGGGGGAGGAAAGTTACTGAGGTTTGTTGTGGAAGAAGTTAACTTTCGGAAATTTGTCTGGTTGGTGGAAATTGGGTTCCCCCGTCCCTAGGTTTGCAGCAGTCAAAAATTGTTGATCAGGGGAATTGAGGATGAAGGTCGCATTGAGCTTAGACTCAGGGCTGAAGTTGAGTCGTTTACGCAAATGTTCGAGTGGGAGGGCTGCTGCTGTGAGCCAAGAGCCGTCGGCAGCCATATCAGCGTATGTGGCGACACCGGGGAATGGTTCGTCGGCAATTTCTGCGCGGATTCTGGGTGCGGTAAATTCTGCTGACCACCATGCGCCATTAGGGGCGAGGTTGAATTCGAGATAGCGACCGCTGGAGGGGTCTAACAAGAAGAACTCAGCAACATCGTATTTCCAGAGTTCAGCCTTGAAGTCACCTGGACGGGCTTCTGGGTGGATGACTGGGGATTTTTGGTGAGCTGCGACGAACCAGAGGTAATTGAGGTCGGCGGCGAATCCGAAGGCGACGGGGGGCTGGACGGGTTTTCCGAACCAGTCTTTATCGACTCCGAAGAGTGAGAGGTCGAGGGTGCCCCAGGCGAGTGGTTTTTCAGCAACTTCAATATTCATAGGGATAGCTAAGCTTGGGATGAGGGGAAAAGCAATCCGGCAATGTTGGAGTGGTGGGGGGAGGTATCAAGAGAGGCACTGAGTGTGGTGGTGGAGTTTGGTTTTCAGAGTGGTAGACGGGAGGGAGGAATTCGGGTAGAGTGGTGGGTGTTATGAAAATGGTTATTCGTATTTTAGCATTGATGTTTATGGGTGTAGCAATGGGGATGGCGACAGAGATTGTGGATGTTTCGGCGAAGCAAGCTGCTGCGTTATTGAAGTCAAAGAACCCACCGCAAGTGATTGATGTCAGGACAAAGGGGGAGCATGGTTCTGGGCATTTAAAGAACGCAGTGGTGATTGATGTGAAAGATAAGGGCTTTGAGGCGCAGTTGGCCAAGTTAGATAAGAAGAAGCCGTATTTGGTACATTGCCGAAGTGGTGGGCGCAGTGGCAAGGCGATGGCGGTATTCAAAAAACTGGGCTTTGAGAAGATTTACCACATGAACAAGGGTATGTTGAGCTGGGAGAAAGAGGGATTACCCGTAGAGAAGTAATTCTTTGGGTGGAGTTGGAGTGGAGGCTCTTCTAGTGAAGGCTGTTAGGGGAGTGAGATAAAGTTGTAGCTACTGGGCGAGACTTTTAGAAGGGAGGACTTCATTGGGTAGAGCTGAGTATTCGGGCTTGTTTGCTCATTGATCTAGGGTGAGGCTGCGAAGTGATGCAGCGCTCACCCTATTATGTTTTTCTCCCAGTACTTGTGTGTGCTTTGTTATGGGGCAGTGCTTTTCCGTGTATTAAATTAGTGTACCAGCACTGGGGGCAGGTTGGGGTGGAGGTAGAGATCTGGGATCGTTGGTTGTTTGCGGGGGTACGTTTTACGCTTGGAGGCTTGGGGCTATTGCTGGTGGCAAAGAAGCCACTGGAAGAATGGCGCAAGACGGAGAAGCGGCATTTGGTGACCTTGTCATTGGGGCAGACATTTTTTCAGTATTTATTTTTCTATTTAGGGCTTTCGCTTTCGAGCGGGAGTTTGGGGGCATTGATGGCAGCAACGGGGAGTTTTTGGTGGATGCTGTTAGCTCCTCTGATGTTGGGGACTGCGTGGCCACAGGTTCGGCAATGGTTGTTGTTGTGTGTGGGGGCTGTGGGAGTCGGGATGGCGGTTTATGCGCCTGGAGCTGGAGCTGGGAACCCAGTGTTGGGAGCATTATGCATCATGGCCTCAACATTTTTTGGATCATTGGGTGTGGTGACTTATACCAAGATTAAGGAGACGATGGGTTCGAGGGCTGCGACGGGTTTTTCTCTCTTTTTTGGAGGCGTGGCCTTAGTGTTGTTAGCAGCTCCTTCATGGGGGAGGCTGGGCATATTGTTTGACACTTACGTGCTTGGTATGACGCTGTGGTTGGCTTTTGTATCCGCTGTGGGGTTTGCGATATGGAATGCGCTTTCTATCCAATATCCGGTACCCTTATTGGCGAGTTGTCGATTTATCATTCCGGTTTGTGGGGTCGTGCAGTCGTTACTTTTTTTACCGGGTGAATCAGCGGGATGGGGCTTAATTATTGGAGGTGTGTTGGTGATTGGTTCGATGTTGTATGCGACTTTGAGTAGGCGTGATTGAGGTTGCTTTTCTGGCATATCTTTGGGAATCTTCGGGCATGCCAAGTAAGGAAAGACACGAATGGAGAGAGGATACCGACGAAGGTGTGCGTGTGTATAAGGCGGTACTATTTGCGCGCGAGTGGCGATTTGCTACCGCAATGAAGGGGTCACGGCGGGAGCGCCCAGAATGGGAAGATATTGATGAGGCAAGTGATGAGCTTTGGGAGAAGCTGAGGGAAGTACTTTTCCGCAAGTATCAGCGAAAGCGTTGTCCATGGAAGTACATTGCAGATATTGACAAACGTCTAGGCCGAGAGACTCCGGATGCATAGGTTGTGTTCGGCATTGGTCTCAGTAGCTGTGGCATCAGGGATGCTGCAAGCTGGGGAGGCGGGTGCTGGCATACAAGCAGATGATGGGGAGCGGGGGAGTGGAAATTTTGGAGTTTTTTGGGACAATGATGTCGTTGCTGGACAGGACAGTAACTATACGAATGGCCTGAGATTCTCTTGGGTTTCAGGCACTCGATTTTATCGAGATCTGAATGGCTTTGATCGTGTTCTGGCGCATGTAGTTGGAGTAGAGGGGGAGAATAGTTGGTGGCAAAGTATGGTTGGGTTTGATGGCGGTAGCAAGATTGTCTATCAACGTGGATTGGCTCTCAGCCAATATATATACACACCCGAAGACGAATATGCGCCTGTGCCGAAACCAGGTGAACGTCCATACGCTGGTTGGTTAGGCGGGGGCTATGCATTGCACGCTAAAAGTCCGTCTGTTTTTAATTCGGTAGAGTTAGAATTAGGGGTGATTGGGCCGAGTGCGCGCGCACGCGAGGTGCAGCAATGGATGCACAATATCCAAGGGATTTACCAGTTTCAGGGATGGGATACGCAGATTCCTGATGAAGTGACTGGGAATCTGTATTTCACTCACCGCAGGAGGTTGAATGGGTTGACGCGAGCATTTGAGAATCAGTCTGTGATCGACAGTCATTTTGATGTGCGGGTGGCTTTGGGGACATTCAAAGCCAACGCTTCTGTTGGGATGATGACACGTTATGGCTGGGGTATCACTGATGCACTAATCGAAACTCGAGCAAGTCAGAATGCGCAACAGGTGGTTTGGGATAGTGGTAAGTGGCAGAGTGGAACTTGGGGAAGCTATCTGATAGCAGGCGGCAGGGTGACGGCGGTGGCACATGATGCCACACTCGACGGCCCTGTATTTCGGTCCTATGACACAGGAGTGCAGAAGGAGACATGGGTAGTTGAAGGGTTTGCTGGTGTAGGGTTTCGATATAGAAAGTTAGATTTCGGTTATGTACATACTTTGAGGTCAGACACATTCAGGACTCAGACTGAGAATGGTTCGTATGGAACATTGTTTGTGAGTGTGACTTTTTAGTCATTCTGTTAGATTTGGTGTCGTTGTTGTCACCTGAAAGGTGTCGGCTGTTAGATTGGTGATGCTATCGAATGCCTCTATATGAGTAAGGGGGATTTATCATTGATAGACACGAAGGAGTGGAAGCCTGTGCAGAGCCCGGGTTTGAGGGCGCCTCGGCATCAGCTGTCTTATGACAGTGAGGAGGTACAGAAGGTATTGGCTGAATCGTTCAAGACGATGTTTCCGTCGATTGTGACAGAGAAGAAGGGGGTAAAGCGTTATCAGATTTTGAATAGTAGTGGGGTGGACATTTTTCCGAGGGCGAAGCCGGCGAAGAACATTGGTGACATACCAAGGGCAGAGATGTTGCGGCTCATGGAGGGGTGGATTCGTTTGAGGCGCAAGTTACAGGAGGAAGAGATTCCGAGCAAGGTGGGGGGGATTTTGTTAAATTTCAGGGTACCCAATCCACGCGATTCTTTGGATCGCTATATGCTTTATAAGGAGGGAGATGAGCAGCGTTTGGTGATTCGATGGGGGTATGAGACTAAAGACAACCGAGCAGTTTCATTAGAGAGAGCCATTTCTATTCTCATGGATGTTCCTTTGGGGCATATGCGCAGTATTTTATCGACATCGATGACACCGACTACATCGACAGTGCCGGTGGGGCAGATGTTAGCATCGGCCCAAGCGGGAGAGGGCGGAGGTAAACGAAGTGGGGGAGTTGGTTCAGGTAACAAAGCAATGTTAGGATTTGCGGCGGTAGGTGTGGTGGCCCTTTGCTTAGGAGGAGTATTGATTGCTAATGCGATGAATAGGGAGCCGGAGGTTCAATTGGTGCCAGTACAGGCTTTTGATACCACCTTGGAAGTTGAAGAAGTCGTAGCGGAGCCTGATCTGGAAGAGATAAACGAAGCTCCAGAGGTGGCAGAAGTAGCGGAGGCGCCAGAAGTGGAGGAGCCGGTTGTGGTGGCAAAAGTTGAGGAAGCTGAGTCCGAGAAGAAAGAAGCAGTTGTCGCAGAAGTGGCACAGGTAGTGGAGCCAGAGCCTGAACTTGAGGCACCTAGCTTGGAGGCTGCGATGTTAGCTTCAGCAAAGCAGCGTGGTCCAAGTATGGAGGATTTGTTAGGTGGAGAGACAAAGAAGGCGAATGGGGAGAAGGAAGATTTATCGCTCGAGTCGATGATCCAGAAGAAGGGAAAATCGGGGGATCTCATTGGTGAGATGGTGAAATAATTTTTAACTACAAATAAACAATGAAAACTAAAAGCATAGGGACCTATTTGGTCGGGTTAGCAATGGCTGTGATGATGTCTTTTGCGCATGCGGATGCACTGAAGGAAGAGTTCGCGAGCTTGAAGCAGAGTCGTGAGAGTCGCGAGGCGCTTGTCGGTTACCTTAAATCCACAGCAGTGGTGAAAGAGGGAGTTGATGGCTTGTTACAGGTGACAGGGTCAGCTCCGGAAGCGGCAGCAAAGACAGTGGCAGCGGAGAATAAGGATCGCGATAGGATGTTCGTGATCATTGCAGAGATGCAGAACTCTACGAAGTCTGCAGTGGCGAAGCAATTTGCGGAGCGCATGGGTGTGGACACATCAGCGCCACAGCTCGTGACTATGCTTCGAGTGCATGGTTCTAACACTGTGGGAGCGAGTCTTGCGCCTGAATTGGTGAAGGCGTTTTTGGCGAAGCAAGGATACACTGGGATCACTATTGAACGCGATGGTGTGGAGGCGACTATCACTTACCAGCGTCCTGGGAAGAAAGAGTTAGGTGTGATTGAGATCAAGGCTCACGGTTCTAGCACGGCGTTTGGCGAGACGGACTCAACCAAGAAGGTGGGGCTATATGGCAAGTATTGTGACATCGGGATGGCATCTCGTCCGATGAAGGACAAGGAGCAAGTGAAGTTGAACGAGGCTGGTTTTGGTGATCTGCGTACTGCGGCTTGTGAATTTCCCATTGCATTGGATGGGGTGGCTGTAGTGATGAACCGTTCGAACCCGATCAAGGCACTCACTGTGGAGCAGATTGCCCATTTATTTTCTGGCAAAATAACGAACTGGAAGCAGCTAGGTGGAGCAGATTTACCTGTGGCAGTGTTTGCTCGTGATGAGCAATCTGGGACATGGGACACATTTAAGTCTCGGGTATTAAAACCTTATAAGCTTGGTCTTACTGAGAAGAATGTGAAACGTTTTGAGGATTCAGCTTTACTGGTGCGTAATGTTGCTAGCAACAAAGGAGGTATTGGTTTTACAGGCTTGGCGTATGTTGATTCATCAGTCAAGGGGCTTGCGGTTCAAGCAGGTAAGGAGGCGCGTCCCTTCCAGCCAACTCGTTTGACTGTCAAGACACAGGATTACCCATTGGCACGCTTATTGTATTTTTACTTACCGATCGACTCCAAGCCTATGGCACGTGACTTAATCAAGTTTGTAATGTCAAACGACGGGCAAGCAGTGGTGGATAAAGTAGGTTTGGTTGGGCAGGGGCTTTCTACACAGCGAGATCAAAGTAACGCTGAAAAGTTGAAGCAGCAACTTCTTGGAGATAATAGTGTGCCGAATGCATATAAGCAGCTGATTCGTGCTGCTGACCGTCGCGACACTCAGGCTAATATTCGTTTTGTTCAGGGCTCCAATGAACCTGATATCAACTCCATCAATAACCTTGATCGTTTGTCGAGCTTTCTAGCCAACCCAGGGAATGAGAACTACACGGTAGTCTTGGTAGGTTTTGCAGACAGCGTTGGTCGTCAGTCGGCGAACCTCTCACTTTCTAAGAAGCGTGCTGAGGCTGTTAAAGAGTTACTTTCTGCAAAGGGTGTGAGTCGTATTGAGACTGCAGGATTCGGTGAGGCAATGCCGGTAGCGGATAATAGTTCAGATGCTGGGAGGTCTCAGAATCGCCGAGTCGAGATCTGGCTCAAGCGACAATAATTTTTTCATAAGATAAGAACCCCATATACATAATGAGAAGCTGTTCCTGCTGGTAGTGGGGGCAGCTTTTTTGTGTTTTTGTTAGGTGTTGATTTTTTTCTAATCGTATTCTAACAATTATTGTTCAGTGGTGATTTTGAGTGTGGAATCACTTGCGTTTTTGATGTCTGTTAGGTGGTGGGTTCTCGACATTGCTTAACTCTCTCCCCGGATGAGCTAGTGAATACTGTATACCCTCTTGCATGTATTTTGAGTTCAGGTTTTGGGTGTCGGTGAAAGACATGGGAAGCCATGTTTCCTAGGAAAGGGATTAAGTAGATGTTGTAAGAATAAACAATAACATCGAAATGAAAGAAAAACTATTCCTCCCTATCTTAGCGGCGTCGGCGATAGGTGTGACAAGTGTTGAATCCACGACATTATTGAACTTTGGCGGAAGTTCGGTTTCTAGTGACCTCGGGGCAAATGAGAATGACCTCAATGCGGGATCGATCAGGTGGTCTAACATTGCATCTGTAGAAGGCCAAGCGATCGATTTGGTAGCAGTTGTAAGTAGTGGCCAGTACCAAGCTGCGAATACAGCGAACAATGGATTAAATGGAGCATTTGGTCAGATCAACATTCAGAATGACACGGTAGTGGAGTTCACCTTTACGATTGTGGAGAGTGGAACATCGAATGCGGTTGTGGCTTCATCTTGGGACTTTGCGTTTTTTGATTTAGACACAGGGGGTAACAAGGATGGGATCGACAACATTGAGACTATTAGAGTAGTGGATAATGGATCATTACAGAGTTACGTAAAGACTGTTGATTCTGAATTGACTGTTGGCGGCAGTGTATTGGATCCGTCCTTCACTGCAACGACATCAGGTGGTGCGACTGATAACCCGACAGATCCGACAGACATGACTCCTCAGCAAGAGAATCGCTCTGTGTTATTCACTCTAACAAACACTTCAAGTTTTCAGCTGCAGATGGAGACGACACCTGGTGGAAGTGGTCGTAACATCTTGTTTGCTGGTGAGGCGGTCTTTAAGACACCCACAGAGACGGTGGTGGTTGCAGTACCGGAGCCATCATCCACAGCTTTACTTGGTTTAGCTGGGGTGGGGTTGATATTGCGACGTCGTCGCAGCTAGTTGATACTCAACTGAATTACCTTAGGTGATTTGAGATGCGACCTACTCGGATGAGGGTGGGTCGCATTTTTAGGTGAGTGTGGCGACTTCGCCGTCGGCGACATTACCGTCTTTGACAATGAGTGTGCGGTCACCGAATTGGGCTAGGCTGAGGTCGTGGGTGACGACAATGAGAGTTGCATGGTCTTGAGATGCGAGTTCCAGGAGGAGTTGCATAACTTGTTCGCCGTTTTTTGAATCTAGATTGCCAGTGGGTTCGTCAGCGAAGATCATTTCTGGTTGGTTGACGATGGCACGGGCGATGGCGACGCGTTGTTGTTCACCACCGGAGAGTTCGGCGGGAAGGTGGTCGTAGCGGTGGGAGAGTCCAACGCGGTCGAGAGCTGCCTTGGCGGCATCTGTATTAGCCTTACCTCCGATCATGGCTGGCACGAGGACATTCTCGAGGGCAGTGAGTTCGGGCATGAGGTAATAGTTTTGGAAGATATAGGACATGCGTGCGTTACGCAGTTTGGCCTGTTGTTTTTTTGAGAGTTTGTAGAGGTCGATACCGTCGATGATGACGGAGCCTTGTTCTGGTTGTTCGAGGCCGGCGAGGGTGTACATGAGTGTGGTCTTGCCCGCACCTGAAGGTCCGCAGAGAAAGACTTTTTCTCCTTTTTGGATGCTGAGGTCGATTCCGTGGAGGACCTCGATGCGTTTTTTACCGACGCTGTATCCGCGGTGCAGGTTGGTGGCTTTTATCAGACTCATGAATGAAGTTAGAGGGATGGGAGTGTGGCTGTGAAGCGAAATAAATTCTCTAGCGAATGGGCGAGTGGGTGAGGATTCTAGAGATCGAACCAGAGGGTCTTAAGGTATTGTTCACCGGTGTATTCTTCTGGCATGGGTAGGGGAGTGGCCTTGTAGTGGCGGGGGAGTCTGCGTGAGGCTTCAAAAAGGAAATCGTGGTCACTCATTTTTCGGCAATTGGTAGAGGCGAGGATCCAACCGCCAGGGTTGAGGCATTGGGCTGCGAGGTCGGTGAGTCGGTGGTAGTCTTTTTCGACTCTGAAGACCTTGCCTTTGTCGTCACGTGAGAATGTTGGGGGGTCGAGGATGATTCCGTCGAATTTGCGTCCTTGTTTTGCGAAGCGGCGCAGCCAATGGAAGGTGTCCCCTTTACAAAAGTAATGGGAAGCTGGGTCGATTTGGTTATGGCTTAGGTTGTTTTTGGCCCAGTCGAGGTAGGGTTGGGATAGGTCGAGTGTGGAGGTCGTGGCTCCACCCATGGCGGCACTGACGGAGAAGGCACCGGTGTATGAGAAGGTATTGAGGATGCGGTCACCGGTGTTGGAGCGTTGGCGGACGCGTTTACGGTTTTCACGTTGGTCGAGGAAGATTCCTTGTGAGTAACCTGACTGGAATGAGATTTCGTATTGGATGCCTGACTCCCGAGCGATGAATGGGGTGGTTTGTTCGGCACCGAAGAGGTGTGTGGGGTTTGTTTTTTGGTGTTGGTCGAGTTGTTTCCAATAAACGGTTTTGCCGCATTGTTGGAAGAATTCACGGAGGTCTTGGGAGATGCGATTATCTCTAGTGGATAGGACCCAGCGATCAGCGAAGCACTCGAGGAAGACATCGGCGAGGCCATCACCGGATCCATCGAACAGGCGCACGGCATTGGTGTTGTCATCGAGAAGGTGTTGTCGCTTAGCGATGGCTGTTTCGAAAAGCTGGTGGACGGGTACTTGCATGAGAAAAATGTGACGGAAAAATGACGTGAATTCGAGTGAATAGCGAGTTTGTGGGGTTGCCATCTCATTTTTGACTCTTATGATCCAGACCGAAATGAGTGACTTATTACCCCTTTTGGATAAGGCCGTGGATAGCGGTGCGTTGTTGGTGTCATCCCGCGAGAACATTGCGGCATTGTTAGCAGGAGCGAAAGGATCTGTGGCGGAGGAAGCAATTACTGAGCTTGCTGAAGCAGGTGAATGGAATGAGCTTAATGACCGATTTTTTAAGACATTGGTATTTGGTACTGGTGGTTTGAGAGGTCGTACGGTGGGGCGTGTTGTTACCAAGGCTGAGCAAGGGGCTGGTGGACCACTCGATAGGCCTGAGCATCCTTGTGTGGGCACCGCGACGATGAACTTTTACAATGTCGGGAGAGCGATTCGCGGGATGGTTACTTATGTGAAGAAGTATCTAGCAAGCGAGGGCATTGAACGTAAGCCGAGTTTTGCATTTGCTCACGATACGCGGCATTACTCGCGTGATTTTGCGGAGTTTTGTGCGAAGGTTTGTACCGACCTTGGTTGTGATGCTTATTTGTTTGAGGATGCTAGAGCAACACCTCAGTTATCATTTTTGATCCGCGAGTTACGTTTGGATGCGGGTGTGGTTCTCACTGCGAGTCACAATCCTGCGCATGACAATGGGTTTAAGGCATACTTCAATCAAGGGGCTCAGCTGGTTGAGCCTCACGCGACAGGAGTGTTAGATGCATTTCAAGCCATAACAAGTGAAGCCTACGATGCCTTAGCTGAGTCAGAGCAGGGTAGTTTGACAGTACTGGGGGAGGAAGCGGATCGTCGCTACATGGACAAGTTAAAGACTTTGTTGTTACGTCCTGATTTATTGGAGAATGGTGGAGCAAAGGTAGTGTTTGCGAATATTCATGGCACAGGGGGCCATATCTCGGTTCCTATTTTACGTGAGTTAGGTTTTGAGGTGTTGACGGTAGCTGAGCAAGACGGGGGAGATGGCAGATTCCCGACGGTTGACTCGCCGAACCCAGAGAATGCTCCGGCTTTGGCGATGGGGATCGCATTGGCTGAGAAGGAGAATGCTGAGATTGTAATTGGCACGGATCCGGATTGTGACCGTATGGGAGTGGCTGTGCGCAATGATGCTGGTGAGATGCAATTGCTCACAGGAAACCAGATTGGGTCATTGATGGCATGGTATCGCACGAAGACGATGTTTGACCTTGGAATTTTGAATGATTCTAACCGTGGTCACGCGGTCTTGATTAAGACATTTGTCACTACTGAGCTGCAGACGGCGATTGCTGAGAAGTTCGGCGTGAACATGGTTGATACCTTAACTGGGTTTAAATTTATTTCGGACAAACTGCAGAAGTATGAGAATGGGATTCCTGCTTCCAAGATTGAGGGGAGTTATCGAGACCTGAGTGAGGAGGAAAGCCGCAAGTTAAGGCTTGAGTATTCACGCTTCTTCATCTTCGGAGGTGAGGAGTCTTACGGGTACCTCGGGGCAGACTTTGTACGAGACAAAGACGGCAATATGGCAGCAGTTATGTTTGCTGAGGTTGCGGCCTATGCAAAGAGTGTAGGTAAGTCTATCGCAGGTTTGTTAGATTCTATTTATGAGGAATTTGGCTACCACTTAGAGCAAGGAAAGTCGATGGTGATGGAGGGTGCTGAGGGAGCTGCGCAGATTAAAGCATTGAATGAGTCGTATTCTAACAACCCACCGAGCGAAGTGGATGGTGTGGCTGTGAGTCGCGTTCGTAACTTCGCCAAGGAGGAGTTTGAAGATAGCGAGGGGGATGCGATCCCCAATGCTGGCATGCTCATTGTTGAGTTAGAAGATGGTCGTTCCTTTGCAGTGCGTCCGTCAGGGACTGAGCCGAAGATTAAGTTTTACTTGTTTGGTAAGGATGCTCCATCAGGAGATTTGGCATCTAGTAAAGAGAAAGTCAGCAAGGGTCTTGTGGATTTGTGGTCGGCCTTGGAGGCTGATGCGCAAGCACGCATGGCCTAGTAGAGTATTTTCATCGAGGGCTTGTGCGTGTGTTGAGCGCGCGCAAGCCGAGATGGGAAGTTAGTGGGTGTGGGCTACATGTGGTCTGCGCCACAGATCACAAGAATACTGGAAGTTATTGAGACGATGGAGAAAAGGAAACGAGTCATGTGTTACCTAGCTTCGGTTCTCAGCGGGGTATTTTTGGCGATGTGTTTTCCGGGGTTTGAGTATGCTCCGGGGATGGTATGGGTATGGGCGGTGCCGCTGATGGCAGCGCTATGGATAGGTGGTGGTGAGACGAAGAGGAAGCGCTATGGTTTTGGGGTGGGGATGGTAGCTGGATTATCCTTCTGGTTGATCAACCTGAAGTGGTTGCAGTCGATGGGGGATTTACCGACGGTTCCGGTGGCTGGGGCGTTCTTTGGCTGGTTGATGTTAAGCGCTTATGTGGCGGTGTATTTTGGATTATGGGGAATGCTGTTAGCTAGCGTAGGGAACCCATGGCGAGCTAGAAGGGAGCGAGTGAAGTCAGCGATTGAGATGAAGATGGCTGAGAAAGAAGGGGAGAAGAAGAGAGGGCGAAAACGTGTGAGTGGCGTGGGAGCATCGCTTCGGGTTGTGGTTTATGCGACTCTGCATGCGTCTTCTTGGGTTGTATTGGAATGGTTACGCGGTTGGTTGATGACGGGTTTTGGATGGAATGGAGTGGGGGTAGCGTTTCACGAGGTGCCAGTGATGATGCAAGTGGCGGACATTGTTGGGGTGACGGGTTTATCTTTTTTACCGATATTTTTATGTTCTGTGGTATTGCAGACTGGGAAGCGATTTATTGATGAATTGAGGGCAGGGAAGTTTCAGGCACACTTTGAGATTGCGGTGACTGTGGGGATGATTGCGGTGGTGTTTGCGTATGGGGTGAACCGTATGAGCTACTATGCAAATCAGGAAGCTCGGGCAGTGAATGTTTTATTAGTACAGGAGAATATTGAGCAACGCATGAAGTGGGATGAGGCGCAGGAGGTGGAACATTATCAGGGGTATGCGGAAGCAACGGAGCGAGCTCTAGTTGATTTAGAAGTTGAGAATGAGCGCAAGATGCGTGAGGCGTTGGAAGCCCAGAGTGGGGAGGTCATATCTATTGAGTATCCTGACTTCGTTATATTTCCGGAGAGTGCCTTTACTCAGCCTTTAGTGTATGTGAAGGGGATGGAGGGGTGTATTTTGTTACCTCTTACAGATGACCTTCTTCGCAATTATGTTTTAGATGGGGAGAGCTACCAGGTGATATTTGGCTCGAACATGCTTGAGGGGGTGGAGACTGAGACGGGGTTTGCATTTCATCCAGAGGGTGGGGAGTCGTACAATGCATTGGCGATTGTTGGGTCAGACTTACTTGAGCAGGAGGAATATCCAACCGCAGCTGTACAGGCACGTGGGAAGAGTCATTTAGTTCCATTTGGTGAATACATTCCAGACATTCCATTTTTAGCGACGATCATGGAATGGAGTTCTGGGAGTTCTTATGCATTTAACTTTTCGGCGAGTCAGTCGAGGGAGCCGATGTATGTGGAGGTGAAGGGGGAGAGCTTGGGGGTGATTCCGTCGGTATGTTTTGAGGACACAGTCGGGCGCTTAGTGAGGCAGTTTGTTAGGTCAGAGTCTCAAATGATTGTGAATATCACAAATGATGGATGGTTTGGCACGAGTGAGGCGGCGCTTCAGCATATTGCGAATTCAAAGTTTCGCAGTGTGGAGTTGCGCAGGCCGATGGCGCGAGCTGCGAATACAGGGGTGAGTGGGATAGTGGATGTGATGGGCACGATGCGTGGCGAAGGAGGAGAGGACAATGTGATTGGCAGTTTAGAGAATCCCTTTGTGAAAGGAACGCTCTATGCGAAGGTGAAAATTCCGGAGCAACCGGCGATGACGGTATACGCTCAGTTGGGGGACTGGTTTGTAGTGCTGTGTTTTCTATTGGCCGTGGCAATGGGGGTAGTGGCACCTAGGCTACGGTGTGGGAGTGAGAGGGGCTGAAAAAAAATTGAGACGTGTTCTGTAATATTGGGGCGGGATCGGGCATATGTCTCTTGTGAAGAAGCCTATTCAATATCTCAGTGCACTTGGAGCGATGGTTTTGTCAGCAGCAGCAGCGGCAGACCGACCGAATATCATTTTTATTTTATGTGATGACTTAGGGCCTGGAGATATTGGGGTATTGTGGCAGAACCAGCGAGAGGGGAAGCAAAAGTACACGACTCCTCAGTTAGACATTTTTGCTAAGGAAGGGATGATATTGGATCGTCACTATGCGCCTGCACCTGTGTGTGCTCCATCGAGAGGGTCGTTACTGACAGGGCAGCATCAGGGGCATTGTTCTATTCGGGACAATCAGTTTGATCGCTTATTGCCTGACGAGCACACGATTGGCTCCGTCTTGCAGGAGGCTGGATATAAAACAGCAGTGATCGGAAAGTGGGGATTACAAGGTGGCAGTATCAAGAAGGGGAAGCGTGGGGATAGGAGTGCTGAGCTTGAGCCCTCGCATCCGCTAGAGAGAGGTTTTGATTATTTTTACGGTTACACGGCGCATGTGGATGGGCATTTCCAGTATGCATTCGAGAAGAATCGTCCTGTGTTTGATGGCTATAAGGATGTGACTGACGAGTTAGAGAAATGTTATTCTACTGACTTGTTCACTGCGCGTGCAAAGAAGTGGATCATTGATCATGTGAAGCAGAACCCCGAGCAACCGTTTTTCACGTACTTGGCGTATACGTCACCGCATGCAGGATTGCGTGTTCCGACTGACTCTCACATGAGTAAGGATAGCAATTACCCGAAGGGGGGAGGGCTGAAAGGTGGAGTACAGTGGAATGATGATCCTAGTGATGGGCGCATCAATACGGCGAAGGGGAACTTTGATAAGGGGATTCACCCACTCGTGGCAAAGGCGGAAGGTGATGATGGAAAGCCGTGGCCCCAGCATGCAAAGCGGCATGTTTCCATGGTGAAGCGAATTGATGACTCGGTGGCAGACCTTGTTCAATTACTCAAAGATCTGAAGGTGGATGATAATACATTGATTGTATTTACCTCCGACAATGGCACACACCACGAGGGTGGGGCGGACAATGTTGGGGTGTATAAGCCTGACTATTTGGCGACTTTTGGTCGTTTTGATGGTATCAAGCGTGATTTGTGGGAAGGTGGTGTTAGAATGCCGACTTTGGTACGTTGGCCGGCAAAGGTTGCGGCAGGGAGTCTTTCTGAGCACCCATCACAGTTTCATGATTGGATGGCGACGTTCTGTGAATTAGCAGGTGTGGCTGAGCCAGCGCTGAGCGACGGTGTGTCGTTAGTTCCAAGTTTGACAGGAGAGGGTGAGCAGGAAGAGGGCACAGTTTATGTAGAGTATGGAGTAGGTGGGGGAACACCAAAGTACAAGGCATTTGAGGAAAGCCGTCGGGGGCAAAAGCACGGGCAGATGCAGAGCGTCTATACGGGGCGATTCAAGGGAGTGCGTACGCAAATTGGGAAGCCTGATAAAGCTTTTGAGGTTTACGACGTGGTGTCAGATCCAAAGGAGACCAAGAATTTGGCTGGCAAAGATGGAGCCCCGAGCCAGAAAGAATTAGAAGCTAAGTTTTTAAGAGCGAGGCGTGCCAGTGCAAGTGCGAAGCGTCCATATGACAAGGAGCTTGTACCAGCGTTGGAAGCCTCTATCAATCGTCCAGGAAAGGTAAAGCATAGGGTGGGCAAGAAGCGCAATTCGTGGGTGCCGAGTCCAGATTTAGTATCGGGTGAAGCCAAGTTAGTCGATGGGTTTGTAGTGCAAGATGTGCCAGGGGTTCAGGTATTTGAGACTTTAGTGAATGTGCCGAGTGATGGGGCCTATCACTTTGAGTTAGTAAGCAATGGTCAGGCGGTGGTTCGTCTTCACGAAGCATTGTTGATAGATGCCGACAGCCATTATAAGGCGGGCACGAAAAAGTCCTCTGGAGCCATCTACTTGAGTAAGGGGGCGCACCCCATGACCGTGGTTTTGCAATCCGAAAAGGGTAAGCCAAAGCTTCAGATCAAGTGGAAAGGTGCTGAAGACAAGTTTGTACCTTTGAGCAAAGAGAATATTGGTTTGTAGGTTACCTACACGGTCTAATCTCTGTCATGAGGGCTAGTGTGGCCAGTATAGACTGCTTCTAGAGTGGCGTACTGGCCAGAGGTTTTCAGTTTTTTGAGGCCGAGGTTGAGTTCTGAGAGAATATCGGCTTTTCGGGGGTTATCCTTAGCGATGAGCCAATGGCAATGGAGTGGTGGGTGGTTAGGTATAGCGACATGGCTGAAGGGTTTTGGCATGTGTTTGTTATAGTTTTCCAATTCGAGGTAGCCGACTCCGAAGTCGATGTGGCCTTTTTCGATAGCTTGGGCCATGTCGCTGAGGGAGCGGAAGCCTGAGTGGGAGATAGGGAAACGGATGGCATCAATGTTATAGCCGAGAATGGAGCCAATTTTGTATGCGCCGAGTTGGTCTTGGTTCATGAATGAGAAGCCATCTGGGTAGCGACGGGTGTCGTAGTACAGGACTTGGTTAATCTCGTAGATCTTATCGGTATAGTCGTAGTAATGGTCTCGTTTTGGGCTAGAGGTGGCGCTAATGAGGATATCGATGTTTCCATTGAGTGCTGACTTCATGGCGCGTTTCCAAGGTTTTTCAGTGAATTGAATGGTGTACGGGCTCTGTGTATCGATGTGTTTGAGGAGATCGATTTCGAGTCCACGGTGTTGGCCATCGAGGATGAATTGGTAATACCCCCATTCGACATTTTCCTCGAGGGCGACGCGGATGGTCATAGGGTCTTGGGGTGGCTTTGGGAGCGGCGCCAGTTTTTCCTTTGGCGATTCTTTTGAACAAGATGCCAACAGCGCAATTAGGAGCCAGAAGATAGTTTTCACATGACCCTCCTATCTGATAGTAGACTTGGGTTAAGAAGGCGTCAATGTGACTTGGGTGCAGAATCTGAGCTGGGTAGGTATCCCTGTATTTTTAGGGGTTTATAGCTGAGGTATAGAGAGTCACGTTAGGTAAGAATGGATAAGCATTCTTTAGTAATTTGTTTGTGTTGGGAGGTGGAGGTGCGTGGGGGAGTCAATGGAGGGAGAAGTACTGTGTTAGGCGATGTTATTGTGGTGGGAACATGGCTTCTGCGAGCTTTTGATTGGTTTTACAGGAGCAGTGTGGGCTGCCGTGTAGTCTGTGTGAGTTGAGATTCAGAGGGTCGTGTTGGGGGAGTTGGAGAGCGACGAAGGGGGAGGGGCCAAAAAGGATGTTAGAGCTGAGTTTTTTGGTGGTTTTTGGGACTGGGAAGTGGCGGCCTTCGAGGACGGTAGCGAGGACATTGATGTCTTTGAGCTTCATGGGGTCGACTTTGTATGGGTTTTTATCAAGGACTGTGAGGTTGGCATTTTTGCCGACTTCGATGGAGCCAATTTCATTTTCTAACTGGAGTGAGTAAGCGGCATCGATGGTGATAGCTTTGAGGGCGACATCGAGTGGGGCGCAGTGTTCGGGGCCTTCGACTGAGCCTTCAAAGGTCATGCGATTGACACCGGCCCAGGCGAGTTGGAGTGGTTTAGCGGGGGCCATGGGCATATCTGAGTGAAAGGAAAGGGAGATATTATTTTTGATGACCTCTCCGAGGGGGACCATATTTTTGGAACGTTCAGGTCCGATTCCCATTGTTTTATATTTACCTGCTAGGGCGGTGACATAGTAGGGGTTAGCGCTGACGATGCCACCGAGTTCGCCTAATCGTTTAACTTGTTGGGGTTGGGCGAAGCCGAAGTGGACGAGGACTGATCGGTGGTCTTTACGGGGGGTGCGCTGCATGGCTTTTTCCAGTGATTTGAGGTAGGTATCCATACCTGCGTCGCCATTATTATGGGTGTGGATTTGGTAGCCTGCATCCCAATAGGATTGGAAGGCGTAGTCAAAGACTGGAGGGTCCATGATCCAAGCTCCCTTGTGTCCGTCGGTATAGCCATCTTTCATTTGCATGAGTTGGCTGTATATCGCGCCATCTAACAACAGCTTGATTTGATTTGGAAGGTAGCGGGTTTTACCTTTTCCCCAGGTGAGGATTTGTTCGGTATCTTTGACCATGGCGGCAGGGTCATTGGGGTTACGAGCGACGAAGCTTTTTCCATCGCCGATGAAGTAATGGATGAATGGGGTATCGTCGTCGCTGTAGACGTCGTTGATGGCTTCTTGCATTTCTTTTGAGAAGAAGCCGCCGGGTTCGCAGCAGATGGTGACACCATTTTGGTGGTAATATTTTTCGGTATATTCGAGTCCTTTTTTGAAGGTTACAGGGCTGGCCATGATGGGGGCGAGTTTTGAGAGGATGGCGAGGGCACCTTGTTCGTAGAAGTGCCCTTTACTGAGGTCACTTTGGGACTGGGCACTTTTTGACATTGTGTCGATGGTTGATTGGTCGATACTGGCGAGTTCGAGGGCCTTGGAATTGAGGAAGAATTCGTGGCAGGAACGGTGCCAGATGATTATGGGGAAAGTGCTTGAGAGTTGGTCGAGGGAGGTGCGGTTGAGGTTTTTGCCATGCATATAGTGGTGGTAGCCCCAAGATATGAAGGGGTCTTTTGGACTATTTTTTTGATGTTCGGCGATGGCGGTTTTGAGGCGTTGTTGGTAATTTTTGGGGTCACGCACAGCGGGGGAGAAGCCGTCGATGGTATCCCAATCTTCGATAGAGATGACATGGGTGCTCATGGTGAGGGCGGCGAGGACTGGATGCACGTGTTGTTCGATGAGTCCGGCAATGATGGTTTTATCGGCGTAGTCGTTGATGATTTTGGCTTTGGGACCAGCGGCTTTTTTGACTTCATCGAGAGTGCCTATGTCGATGAATTTCCCATTGCGGATGGCGACAGCTTTAGCGTTGGGCCTCTTTGGGTCCATGGTGATAAACTGATCTGCAAGATAGATGTCAGTGGTGGGAGAAGCGGTGGCGATTTTACCCATTTCTTGGAGGCTTGAGGTCTCGGCGGGAAGGAAAGGGGCTGAGAGCAGTAGGGATAGAAGGGAAGAGGAGAGTGGTGCTTTCATTGTGTTAGGTTGGGGTGGAAGGCGCACAAAAGTGCGCACCTAACAGGGTAATGGAATTGGTCGCGAGCGCCAAGGAGAAAGCTATGCAGTGTGGTGCAGGAGAGCGGCTGCTAGGGTTTGAATGTCCTGTGTGGAATGAGCGGCTGTGAGGGTGATACGCAGGCGTGCCGTATTTCTGGGGACGGTTGGGTAGCGGACTGCGGGCACGAGGAGAGCAGAGGTGTTTTGCAAGGTTTGCGAGAGCTCTAGAGCTTGTGCAGAAGGGCCGACATGCCAGGGGATGATGGCGCTGGCAGGAAGGGGCGTCTGTGTGGCATCTGCGAAGGTTTGCAGATTATTCCACAGTTTCTGGCGCAGTTTGGATCCCTCGGGGCTGCGAATGAGCTGGAGGGCAACGAGGGCTGCGTGAGATTGGGAGGGTGGGGGGGCGGTGGAATAAATGAAGGAGCGCGCTTTATTGGTGAGGAGGTCGATGAGGGGTTTTGTGGCGGCAATGTATCCGCCGGCGACGCCAGCGGCTTTCCCGAGAGTGCCCATTTGGAGGTCGATCCCCTTTGCGCAATCAAGTTGTTCCGCTAGGCCCATTCCGGTGGGGCCAAGAATTCCGAGGCCATGGGCTTCATCGACGAGGAGGAGGGCTCCAAATTTTTGTTTCAGTGCGATGATATCGGCGAGTGGTGCGTGGTCGCCATCCATACTGAAGATGGATTCTGTGACAATGAGTACACGTGCGTCCGTGGATTTTTTTGAGAAGGTTTGCTCGAGGATTTTGGAGAGTTTATTGAGGTCGTTGTGGGGGAAGACTCGGAGTGTGGCGCCTGAGAGGCGCGCTCCATCGATCAATGATGCGTGGCTAAGCTTGTCGAGGATGACAGTGTCACCCTTACGCAGGAGTGCTGAGAGTGCGCCAAGGGAGGTGGCATAGCCATTGGCAAAGACGAGAGCAGCCTCAGTGCCCTTGGAGGTGGCGATATAGAGCTCGAGTTTGCGATGGGGGGGGAGTGATCCACAAATGAGGCGCGAGGCTCCGGATCCTGTCCCCCATAGTTCTGTGGCCTCAATGAATGCTTGTTTTATGTGGGGGTGGTTTGCGAGGCCGAGGTAATCGTTGGATGCGAAGTTGCTGAGTGACTGGCCAGCGACTTGGGTGTGAGCGAGCTGTGGTGAGTCGACGGCACGGAGGTGGCGGCGTAGTGAGGCCGCTTCGAGTTCGGCCAATTCATCCTCTGGGGAACGCATGGTGGCGGATTAGCTTTCGAGCGCCCAGCGCAGGAGCTTTTCGGAATCGCTCCAGATGGTTTTGGAGGTGGCGCCGAGGCAGACGACGATGGCGGTACGGCCGCGATAGGTTCCCGAGGTAACGAGGCAGCGACCAGAGGCGATGGTTGTGCCCGTTTTCATGCCATCACAGTAGGGGACACTGGTGAGGAGCTTGTTGGTATTTTTGAGGTATTTTTTCGAGCCATTGGCGTATTGGAAGTAGTAGCCTTTGGTTTTCATCATCTCGCGGATGGCTGGTCGGGAATAGGCATTGCGCGCCATGATGGCGACATCGTATGCGGTGGAGTACTGGCCTTTCTCGGTGAGGCCATTGGGGTTGATGAAGTTGGAGTTCTGCATGCCCATTTGTCGGGCTTTTTGGTTCATGTATCTGGCGAAATTGACCTGGCTGCCGGAGACATCACGTGCGAGGGCGCGGGCGACGTCGTTGCCAGACTTGACGACGAGGGCTTTGAGCAGGTCGTGGCGGGTGTAGGAATCGCCGGGGCGGAGGTAGAGTTTGGTGGGTTCGCAGTAGGTGTCAGTTTTTTGGATGGTGACGCGGTCACGGGTGGAGCCGGCGTCTAGGACGCAGAGTGCGGTGAGTAATTTTTGGGTAGAAGCGACGGCGCATTTTTCATGGGCATTTTTTTGGTAGAGGATGCGGCCGGTTTTATTATCGATGACGATGGCGCGCTTGGCCCCGATGCTTGGGGCTGGAGCGGCTTGGAGGGCTCCTGCGAGGAGGAAGCTGATGAGTGTTTGGAAGACACAGATATGGAAAAGGCGCCGAGTCATGCCTTTAGTGTCAACGTGATGAACTAACATTCAACCTAAAATCTGAGATGGTGGCGAGATTGCCTCAGTCGAGTGAGCGAGCGACGCGGCAGGGGACTCCCATGGCGAGGACATTGGCTGGGATGTTTTTGGTCACGACACTGCCCGCTGCGATGGTGGTATTGTCACCGATGGTGACACCGGGGAGGATGGTGGCATTGGCTCCGATCCAGCAATTTTTTCCGATATGGACGGGAGCTGCGAGGGTTCGGTAATTACTGGAGCGTTCCGGGGTGGGGTAGATTCGCTCAGCGACGTGGATTGGGTGGGTGGCGGTGTTAATGGACACGGCGGATGCGATGAGGGTGTTGTCGCCGATATGGATGGATTCGTTGTCGATGAAGGTGCAATTGAGCCCGATGTAGACATTGGCGCCGACGTGGATATTTTTGCCGTAATCGCAGTGAAAGGGGGTGTCGATATAGGCGTCTGAACCGAGTGAGCCGAGGAGTTGTTTTAGGAGCTGGGAGCGCGCGGCTGGGTCGTCTGCGGGGAGTTGATTGTACTGGAGTGTGAGTGCTCTGGCGCGGGCGATTTGTGCGAGGCGTTCAGGGGTGGAGCTATCGAATTCTTTGGGTGTGTCGTCGTGCATGGGAGAGTGTCTCAATTGGGAGCTCGATTACTATGGGTTGGGTGAGGAGTATCGAGGAGCTTAGGGGGCTCATTCTGGGGACTTCAATTTGCCTTCGAGTTCGATGCCGACGCCTTCGTCGAGGATGATGATGCGTTCTTCTAGGCCGAGGCGTTTGGCTTCAGCGAGGAGTCGTTCTTCGGGCTCGTGGTCGGGCTCATTTCCGAGTGGGAAGGTTCGGTAGTGCATGGGGATCATGAATTCGGCGCCGAGCTCTTGGAAGGCTTTGACGGCTTCTTCAGGGTTCATATGGACATCTCGGCCACTGGGGGCGTTATAGGCACCGATGGGCATGAGTGCGACGTCGATATGGTGGCGTTTACCGATTTCAGTAAAGCCGTCGAAATAGGCGCTATCGCCGCAGTGGAAGATGCTGAGGTCGCCGGCTTTGACGATATAGCCGCCGTAGTCGCGGTGGGTGTCGTGGATGTATCTGGCGCCCCAATGGTGGGCGGGAGTGTGGATGATGGTGAGGTCGTCAAAGATGAGTTCATCCCAGATTGCCATTTCTTTGACTGCGTGGAAGCCCAGTTTGCGTACGAGTTTACCGCTTCCTTTGGGGACGACGATTCCTTCACGGGAGTCGACGATTTTGAGGGATTTTTTATGGAGGTGGTCGAAGTGGGCGTGAGAGACGAGGACGAGGTCGATGTAGGGGAGGAGGCGTATGTCGAGGCCGGGTTGGCGTTGGCGTTTCACGATACCGTGCCAGCCAGCCCAGTTGGGGTCGACGAGGACGGAATGGTCCGCGAATTGGAGGAGAAAGGAGGCGTGGCCAATCCAGGTGATGCGGGCTACTCCTTTATCTGGTGGGGCGAGCACGGGTTTGTTGGTGCTGCCGAGACGGCGTTTGAAGACTTGGGCAAAGATGCGTTTGCCGAAGAAGTGGATATTGCGTTTGACCCAGCCTTTTTTGGGTAGGATGCCGGCGTAGTCTTTGCGGGCTTTTGATGGTTCTTTTTTGGGCATTTAGAGAATGGGTGAGAAGAGGCGGGCGGTACGCGCCAAGAGACGAAAGCCAAAGGAGCGATCATCCAGCTCATTGTGGGCTAGAAGTCGAGCGGATGCGAAGTCTTTTTCTAACATCGCAGCGATTTCTCGGATGAATTTGATGTTTGTGGAGAGGGCGGTGATTTCGAAATTGAGTCGGAAGGAGCGGTTGTCGAGGTTGGCGGTACCGACACCGGCCATGGAGTCGTCAATGAGCAGGGTTTTTTGGTGGAGGAAGCCTTTGGTGTACTTGTAAAGTTTGATTCCGAAGGGGAGGGTTTGTCGCTGATAGGTGAAGGCGGCGAGCCAGACGGTGAGGTGGTCTGGCATTTCGGGAATGAGGATGCGCACATCGACTCCTCTGAGTGAGGCAGTTTGGAGGGCGGTGAGGACGCCACCGTCGGGGACGAAGTAGGGGGAGGTGATCCAGAGGCGTTGGCGGGCGGAGTTGGCAGCTTCGGCCATCATGAGTTTCCAAGACTCGGCGGGGTCTGAGGGGCCAGTGGGGATGATTGCGGTGTGTTGGTCGGCTGATTGGGGGCTAGAATTCCAGTGGAGGTCGATGAGTTCATTGGCGACCCAATTCCAGTCTTCGAGGAAGACGAGTTGGATGGCTTGGACGGACGGACCTTGGAGTTTGAGGTGGGTGTCTCGCCACTTGCCAAATTTTTTACTACGTCCGAGGTATTCATCGCCGATATTGAGGCCACCGATGAAGGCTTCTTTGCCGTCGATGACGATAATTTTGCGGTGGTTACGGAAGTTTAACTGGAGGCGTGAACCCCACTTGCGGTTCACTCCGAAGGCATGGCATTGGATCCCTTCACCTTCAAGTGCACGGATGTAGTCGGGGTCGAGGGCATGGGAGCCAAAGCCGTCATAGATGAAGTAGATGCGGACACCAGCTTTGGCGCGTTCTATCAATGCTTGTTGGAAGCGTTTGCCGATTTGGTCATGCTTGACGATATAGAAGTTAATGAGAAGGTATTCGCGCGCATTGGCGATGGCTTCGAATATGGCTGGGAAGGTTTCTTCGCCGTCGATGAGGAGGTCAATTTGATTACCACGGGTGAAGGGCAGTCCTCCGAGAAACTCGGCGGCTCTGCCGAAGGCTTCGTCTGGTGGGAGGGAATAGTCCTCAAGTTTTTTACGCATCTCTCGGGAGATGTCGCGGAGTTCACCTTCACCAGATCGGCGCGCTTTGACATAGCCTTCGAAGCGGGTGCGACCAGTGACCCAGTAGAATGGAATGGCGATCCATGGCATGACGAGGAAGGCTAACATCCAAGCGATAGCTCCCTGAGATGAGCGGACATGGATGAGGACATGGAGGCAGTGGAGCAGTCCTAACAGGTGTACGAGTAAGGCGGTGCCTGCAAATAAGAGAAGTGACCAGTCGCCGAGATCCATTATCGCTTGAGGATACGTGGAATTGGCAGACTTGTTAAGAGGGAAAGTCGACTATATGAATTTCAGTGGGCTGTGTAGTTGCTTACTGGCGGTATTCTTTTATATAGCGTTGGTCTTGGGGCTCTTCTTTGTAGCCGAAGAGGGTTTTTATTTTTTTAACGGGGGGGTCGATGGTGAGTTTTCTGAACCAGACTTCTTTTGTTGAGAGGGGGGTATAGAGCGACTTCGAGTCACTGATTTGTTGGATTTCACCATGGGTATGGCAATGGGGGCAGCGTGCATTGTCGAGGGCGAGGTTTCGACGTTTTGTATTTTCAGTGGGGAATTCTTGGTTGTGGAGGCAATGGGCATTTTTGGCGATGGGGCCAGAGCATTGTGCGCAGGCCAACTCGGTTTCCCACTCGCCGATTTTGAAGAGGCTATCTGGGTTTTCTTTGTAGAATTCTAGGAGGAAGTCTTCTGTTGCTATTCGCTCTGCCACTGTTCGACTCTGACGTTATTGGTGATTTCGTGCAAGGCGTGTTCCATATCAAACTTGGAATTTTTTGATTTGGCCAATTGCATGGAGAGTTGGTTGATTTTGGTCATGGCGACTTCGTTGTTAGCGATACAATCTTCGGCGGCATGTTGGCCATCTTTGAGGACTTGTTTGCGTTCAAGAAGCGATTCACGTTCTTCGTCACTATGGGCGCGTTGGATTTGAGTATCGATGTATTGTTCATTGATATTAGCAACGCTGGTGAGGATTTGTTTTGCCTGGATGAGATTTTCTATGGTGGCGAGGTAGAGTTGTTCGGCGATGGCATTGAGTCGAGCAGCATTGGCGTGATCATGAGAGAGTTTCTCTTGGATCATTTTACTGAGGTCATCAAATTTGATTTTGAGGCGGTGGACTTGTTCGGCGCCTTGGGAGCAATTGAGTTGTTCGAGTTCGGTTTTGAGTGGGGAGAGTTTTTCTTTGAGTTCTTTGAGTTGTTGGTTGCGAAGGGTCTCGACGAGTTTTTCTGAGAGTTCGGGGAACTTTACTTTTTTTTGATAGGCAAGAAAGCCGAGGGAGACTCCGAGTGAGAGGCCGCCGAGGACGAGGGCGATTGAGGAGGCGAAGAGGCCACCCCAGAGGAGCATGAGGACGCCAGCAGCAGCGGGGAATAGGGTGAGTGAGTGGTTGTGAATTTGGTGGTTCACGCGCTTATCAATCTCATCCTGGGAGAAGTTTTCAGCTGGCTTCATAAGTGTTAGTAGATCTCTTCAAGAAGGTGAAATTCTACACGTGGTAGGCTTGAGAGCCAAGCTCGATAGGAGAGAGACTCGGATCTCGGGAGTGGTTTATCTGAGCCAATCCCTTGTGCTAGGATGCGCGTGGCTGGGATATTGAAGTTTCTAACAAGGTGCTGACGAATAGCATCGGCTCGTTCTTGTGAGAGTGTTCTATTAATTTCTGGGTCACCTTTTGTGGAGGTATGTCCTTCGATACGGAGGCGGTAGTGTGGGTAGCGGGCTAGGAGGTTTTTGATATTTTTGAGGCTTTCTTGTCCGGAGCTATCGAGTTCTCTGGTGCCGCGTTTGAAGCCGATTGGGTCGATGCGGAGTGAGGCGACGGGGTCGAGAGACTTCCATTCGTGTGGGCTGAGCCGCTTAAAGGAATCGCTTTCAGCGGTGATGAGTTGGCCGTCTGACTGGCGGGCGTGGAGGGTGGCGATGGTCTTGCTACTGAGAAGAGAGAAGGCGCCGGAGGCTGGGAGTGGGGAGCTAGGAAAGTCGCCAAATTTAGTGAGGATATCGTCGGTTAGATCGATAGTTTCGATAATTTTGAATTGTGCGAGTGGGGTACGTGGCGAGCGGATTCCGAACCAGAGTGAGGCATTTTGGTTGAGCGACTGCCAGGAGATGGAGTCGATAATACGTTGCGTAGCTTTTGCGGGGAGTTTGCTATCTTGTTGGATGGCGCGGCTGAGAATTTCTGGATTTTTTTCGTAGTAGCGCAGGGTGGGGAAGTAGTGGGTGAGGAGGCTGTTGAGCTTTTCTGGATGTTGATGGACGACTTGGTCGCTGGCGACGAGGATATCGACGATGAGTTTGGAGGTGGATTCAGTGCTAATGAGGGTTTTAAAGCGCGGGTCATTGAGGGCGGTTGAGATATCGGGTTCCCAGAGGACGGCAGCTTTGGTTTGGCCATCGAGGAGTTGTTGGAGGGCGTCTTCTGAGCCGTTGGCTGGTCGGATATTTTGTTTGAGTGTATCGAGTCCGAAGTCGATGGTGCAGGCTTTTACGAGTTGGTGTGAGGGGCTATTGAGGGTGACCGTGACCTCGTTGAGATCGTTAATGGTTTTGATGTCCTTGGTTGTGACGATGGCGTCGGCTCCCATGGATTCTGAGATGACCATTACGATTTGGCCGGGGAATTTTGGGGCGTTATTAAGGATGTAGGAATCGACGGTGAAGACGGCGAAGTCGAGTTCGCCATTGCGCAGTGCTGCACTACGTTTTTGGTAGTCAGCTTGGTCGTCGAGGAATTCTAACTTATAGCCCTCATTGAGCATGAGATTACGCAGCCGAGGTGAGCGCAGAGGAAAGTACCCGAGATAGTTATCGAGTCCGATGGTGATGTCACCTTTGAATCGATTTTGGTCGGTACGTGAGATATTGGCTTTTTGCTGAGCTGAGGCGTTTTGTTTTTCGAGCTCAGTTTTGGCGTGATCTGCAGCTTGTTGTTCTTTTTCTTTTTTGAGGAAGGAAAAGATGATGGCGGTTGCGGCAATGCAGACGAAGGCGATCGTGGCTTTAAGTTTCATGTGGCACTGGTATGGTGTCAGCTAGGTTCTCAACATCGTTGTTTGATTATAGGGTGAGGAAATAGTTCTTGTTGGTCGCTTCTTTCGTGAGGCTCGGGTTATTTTCTGATCAATTACGTTCTTGATCAGAAAAATGGCCTTTCGCAAAAAATGTCGATTACTTAGCAGACAGCACGCTAGTGTGCTGAGAATTCTTTAGGGTCTGAGAATGTGTTTGTTTCTGCGGCTACGGCTTCGAATGCTTTGATAAGTTCATCGGTGTTAGAAGCTGTTTGGTAGTCGACGAAGCGGGTGTCATTGAGTTCGTGGTCATCGACGTGGAAGCCGACGACGTGGACTTGGATAGCTGTTTGGAGAACGGCTGAGGCGACGAGTCCTAGTGGGGAACCATCTGAGGACTCGCCATCCGTGACGATGATAAGGTGGTAAGCGCCTAGTCCTTTTTGTTGGGAGGCCTGCTTGGTCATAGCGAGGACGGCACGCTTGGTTGACGCGAGGAGTGGGGTTCCACCGCTTGCGTGCGTGGTGCTAATGAGTTGGGTGAAGGCGTCTCGGTTCTCAGTACCGAGTTTGAGCTCAGAGTCACGGTTGAGGAAGAGGAGTCCGAGGTTGTGCTCGGCTGGGAGTGTGCGGGCAATTTTTTTCAGAGCTTCTTTGGCTTGTGCAATGCGGCGTCCACTCATCGAGCCACTATCGTCGAGGACGACGAGGTAGTTTTCGGTCATGAGGTTAGGGGCTACGGTATCGGTCGCCGGTGGCCAGACTTTGCGGGAGCCTTGGGGGGAGTCCGACGCATCACTGCGTAGCTCGAAGGTGGCTTCTGAGTAGGCCTCTTTCTTTGAGCTAGAGTTATCGCATGATGTATGGAGCAGGGCTGCGAAGCTGGCAGCTGAAGCTAGCGCGAATTTTTTATAGATTGGTTTCATTGGGAAATGAGAACGCATAGGGTTTAGAGTCCGAGTGGTTCGAAGACTTCAGCTTCAGCCTCTACTTGGACGAGGCGGAATTTGACACGGCGCATACGGTTCCATTCCTCTTTTGTTTTAGGGGCATTGGATTTATCGATGTCGCCATTGGAGTCGAGTTTGAAGTTTGGGTGGACGATACCGTGGCCGATGACACCGAATTGTGATTCATCGATGACGAGTTGATTGGATTTGGCGAAATCCATGAGGCTTGATTTGACGGCATTAGCACGGCTATAGCTGAGGTTGAGAGCCGCTTGTTTTTGTTTTTGGAGGACGATGGGGGCGGCTTTTTGTTTGTATTTATTTTTGAGGTAGCCGAGTGGGTCTGAGTGTCCTTCGACGGTGAGGATGGCGCCGCCGTAGATGGAGATAAGTTCGAGAGCTTTCGCAAATTCTTGTTCGTACTGTGAGGCTGGGAAGTTATTTTGGCCTGGTTGGAAGTAGATTTCGAAAGAATAGAGTTCGCCTTCTGAGAGTGCTCCTTTTTGTTGTTTTTTTCGGAGGAGTTCGTCACGTTTAGCGGCATCGAAGGTGGCAGCTTTTTGTTCGGAGGTATTTGTGAGGCCTTGTTTGAGGGCGTCGAAGTTGATGATGTTAGAAGTGATTTTGTGTTTACGGGAGAGGAGACCCATGGTGACGAAGTCTTCTTGAACTTTATCGCTGACTTGGAGGAGGTTTCTGCCGTGTGGGCTATTGAGGAATGCTTTATTTTCTGACCAAGTGGCTTGTGCGGCATCTTTATACATGCCGAGCATGTCTTCGGTAGCGGAGGGATCATCGAGGAGGATTTGCGCTCCGCGTTTGAGTGTGGCTGGGTCTTGGTTTGCCATTTTTTTGGCAAGTTTTTCTCTGGCGACGAGCATGCCATTTACGAATTTTTCGACTTCTTGTTTATGTTGTGTGGCGAAGGATTTGCGTACGGCGTAGACGTCGTAGATGACATTGGAAGCTGACTTGGTAGAGAGCAAGATGTGCGCACCTTTGATAGATCCTTCAGCGCCAGAGCCCACGGTACCGTCTGAAGTGGCCGCCAGAGCTTCTGGGATGATACCGAATGCGGCATCTACGCCACTGCCCTCGAGAGCGAGGATGGGGCTTTTTGAATTTTCATCGACGAGGAAGAGGTCGGGGCACCAGACGACTTTGACATCTTTGATTGAGAGGCCGGCGCTACGGAGGATGGTGGACATATAATCGACGTGTGGTCCGTAGGCTTGGACGGCGATTGTGGCGCCTTTGAGGTCCTTGATGGTTTTGATATGTTGTTTCGCGACGAGGGCGTCACCACCATTGGAGCGAGAAAGAAGGTAGATGACCTCAAACTCAGTGGCTGGGTCAGTATTGAGCAATTCTGAAGCGGCATTGAGCATACCGACAGTGCCGCGCAGGAAGTTAATTTCGCCTTTTTTATAGAGCTCGACTTGTTTTCTAAAGTCGTCTTGGCGGAAGAGTTCGATCGTGAGGCCTTTGGAGCCGAAGATTGAGTTAGGGCTTGTTTTGAGGCCGCCGTTAGCTTCGATTTCTTGGAGGTCGGCGCCCCAAGTGATCATGGGGACGCGCCAATTTTTTGAAGTATTAGGAGTGCCTGTAGGGGCTTTAATGACCTCGGTGAGGGGTTGTTGTGAGAGCTGGGCGTGAGAGAGGCTCAGGGAGGCGATGAGGGCCGCGGAAGCTGAGGCAATTAGGTTGCGTAGTTTCATGGTTAGTGACTAGAGTTATTTTCTTGTGAGTTGAGGGTGCTCCACGACTGTGGGTGGCTGAGGTCGAATTCGGTAACGTGCTGGAGGTGTGCTGGGTTAAAGCCTTGGTGGCGGATACTTTCTACGAGTTCGGCAAATTCGGCGGTTTCTTTAATGTGTGTAGATGTTGGCTCTTTATGGAGGGGTCTATCCACTACAAACTTTGCACCTCTTTGGAAGTCTGCGCCTCGGTCGTCGGTGTAGTACTGGGAGAGAACGAGCAAGCGGGTACCTAGGAAGCATGCTTCTTCGAGGTCGTGAGTGACAAAGAGGATGGTGAGTTGGTATTTTTCCCAGAGTTCAATCAAGAGTGTTTGCATAAACTCTCGGGTGCCGGGGTCGAGGGCACCGAAGGGTTCATCCATCAGCAAGATTTCGGGTTGGGTAATGAGTGCTTGGATGATAGCGACACGTTGTTGCATGCCCCCTGAGAGTTCGTGTGGGTATTTATTGAGGTGTTTTTCTAACTTAACTTTCGTGAGGAGCTCGATGGCGTAGTCTTTAGCATTTTGGCGTTCTTGTTTTTTCCAGAATGGGATTTTGAAGTATGGTCCCATGAGGACATTCTGGAGGACTGTTTTGTTAGGGTAGAGGGAATATTTTTGGTAAACGACGCCACGAGTAGAATCTGGGTGTCCTACTGGGGTTGATTTAATGGTGAGTTGGCCGCTGGTGGCGAAGTCTTGACCGAGGATGAGTTTGAGCAAGGTGGACTTTCCGCAGCCTGAGGGGCCGACGAGGGTACAGAATTCGCCTTTATGGATTGTGAGGTCGATATTATCGAGGACGAGGAATGGCTCACCGTGTTTTGTAGGATAGGACTTATAGATGTCGTTGAAGTGGAGCGTTTCCATGATTTAGCGTTTGCTGGTAGCTTTGTACCACTTGAAGAAGTGGTTAGTGGTGAGGCGCAAGATGGTATCGGCGAGAAATGCGAGGAGGGTGATCCAGAGGACGTAGGGGATGATGGTGTCCATGGCCATGTAGCGTCTGGCTTGGAAGATTCTATATCCGAGGCCTTCACTAGAAGCGATGCCTTCGGCGACGATGAGGAAGATCCAGCCGGCGCCGATGCTGAGTCTTACTGTTTCGATAATTTTGGGAAGGAGTTGTGGGAGGACGACTTTGTAGACGAGTTGCCATTGGTTGGCGCCGAGCGTCATGGTTTTGATAATTTGTTCTTTGGGGATATGTTGGACGTAGAGTGTGAGGTCACGGGTCATGAGGGGGAAGGTACCGATAAAGATGAGTGCCACTTTGCTGGTTTCTCCGACACCGACGGCGACTAACAAAATAGGGAGTATGGCGACTGGTGGGATGAATGAGAGTGTGTTGACGAAGTTTTGACCTAGCTCACGTCCGGCGGGGAAGAGGCCGAGGAGGATGGCTAGAATAATACTGACGAGGGCGGCGAGTGAGATACCTTTGAGGAGGCGAACGAGGCTATGTTTGGTATCGTCCCAGAAGACGAGTTCTCCGGTTCTACGATCCGGAACAGTCATGAGGGATTTGGTTTTTTGAACCATTTTTGACCAGCTTGGGGTAAGCTTGTCGTTAGGGTTTTCGTCTAAGCGTTTTTTTGAGAGATGGGAGTAGGAGAAGATGCAGATGAGGAAAGGCAGGATGCCGAGGAGCCAGCCAAGTTTACCTGGTTTGGCAAAGATTCCGAGAAGCAATGGGCTACGGTGCTTAGAAGAAGCCATTTGGGTGAGGAATGGGGCTATGGTCTGAGCAGGCCCACTCTGATCTGGAGAAAAGAGTGGGTGCTAGAAGTGTGAGGTGAGTTACTTTAGGAACTGGGCTGAGAAGCGAAGCTTCACGTTTTCTTTATCGCCGATGATAGAGCCATCTGGGAACTCAATACCAATAAAGTCTTTGTTAGGAGCATCTTTACCGAAGAGTCCTTTATCGTAGGCGAAGGTGCGGACGAACTCCATGGTGGTTTTCACTTCATTGGATTTGAAGAACTTGGCAGCATCAGCTTTGTTATAGAACATCTCGGTAGTGGCGAGTTGTTGTTGGTAATCCTCGAGTGAGCCACCGGCGCTGGCTGCGATGATTTTCATGGCTTCGGGCTCATTTTTTTGCATGACAGCCATGGTTTCATACCACGCATCTGTAAGGGCTTGTTTGAATGCGTCATTGGACTCGGTTTTTACGAGGAGGGTGTCGATGACTTCTCCGGGGATCATGGAGGAGTCGAAGAGAACCTTGGCGCCGGGTTGTGATTTGATAGAATTCACGATTGGATTCCAAGTGACGACATTGGCTGAGTCACTGGCGGTGAAGAGGGCCCCGAGTTGTGCGTCTGAGGAATTGGTGACTGTGAGGTCTTTTTCGGAGAGGTTATTTTCTTGGAGGGCGCGAGCGAGCAAGTAGTGGCTGACGGAGAATTCCACGAGGTTTATGGTAGCGCCTTTGAGCTCTGGGATGCTCTGGGCACCTTTTGATACGATGGCATCATTGCCGTTGGAGAAGTCTGTTGGGAGGATGAAGGTGGAATCGACACCACCGACAGCAGGCATGGTAAGAGCGTCCATGTTTGTGACGCTGACGCAGTCGTATTCGCCTGAGGTGTAGAGATTGATAGATTCTACGTAGTCGTTGAGTTTATCGACTTGGATTTCGATGCCGTGTTTATCGGCATGTTTTTTGAGGATACCGGAATCGACCATATAGGCGATGGGTTCCCAGCCAGTGTATGGGCTCCAGGCGAGTTTGAAGGATTTTTGATTTTCTGGGTTTGTGGTAGCGGAGTTTTCATCGTTACTTGAGCAACTTGTCAAAGCGACACCGACACAGACCGTTAGGATTTTTGCAATATTCTTAGTCATAGTGATAGGTGGTAATTAGGCAAATTACCGACCTACTGCAATTATAATAAGACGTTTGAACTGTAACTCGGAGTTGGGAGTTATGAGAAGAAGCTTTTGAGGATCCACTGATAGAGGTGGCCGCCGAGGTAGATTCCGAGAATTCCGATGATGCCTGGGAGGACGGGGGGTGCGGGGAGGGGAAGTTTGACAGCGGAAAAGATGAGGCCAACGAGGAGGCCAGCGAGGAGGGCAAGGAGAATCTCAGACATAGTATTCGAAAGGTAGCTTTTGGGAGGATGGGCATCTAGCAAAAACTTGAAATCGGAGAGATGTCAGCGTAAGTCGCTGTTATGGCAGTGGCATTCAAGGAATGGGCGAGTGTGTGTGAAGCACTGGGCAGAGGGGAGCAGGACGTGATCATCCGCAAGGGAGGGATTCACGAGGGACGGGAGGGATTTCAGTTCGAGCACGAGAGGTTTTACCTTTTTCCGACCCTTTTCCACAAGCAGGTTGGGCAGGTCAAGGAGCTTGCGCGGCATTGGGCTCCTGATAGTGAGAAGAAAGTTTATGAGGTGGGAGAGTTGGTGGAGATCCGATACTGTTGTCGGGTGCTGAGGGTGGAGGCATTGAGGGACTGGGAGCAAGTGATGGCCTTGGATGGTAGGCATGTGTACGCCGAGAGCTTGGTGCGGGAGAGGTTTGAGTGGGAAGGGAAGGGGATGCTGGCGGGGGCAATCAATGTCGCCTATGTGGAGACTGAGGAGTTAGCGACGCCACTCGTGGTTGAGTACAAGAAGTCTCACGGTGGGTGCAGAAGTTGGGTGGAGGTTTAGGCGCTGTGGACAAATTGCTTCACTGTGCGAACAGGAAGAAAATGAGGTGGAAAATCACTTAGCTATGTGAGCGCGTAAAATGGCTTTGAGGCTGATTTGGCACCTCACTTGGTATCATTGGGTTGTGATGGGGTTATTTGTTTGGGATGACCCAGGCGTCTAACCAGGTTTGTTGGGATTGTTTGAAGCCCATTTCGATGAGGCGTTTTTCCATATCTGGGAAGTGGGCAGCGCCGTAGAAGATGCCAATTTTTTGGGTGCCTTCTTTGATTTGGTCTTGCATGACGGCGAGGCATTTGAGGTTGCGGTCATTGATGATGACATTATCGCCGGTCATGGCGGCCATTTGTGCATCTCCTTCGCCGAGGGTATCGACGAGTTGGAGTTTTAGTTTGTTGGGGTCACGGGCGATGAGAGCCATGATGAGGCCCATGGAGCTAGGTTCTTTACCGGAGGGTTTGGCAAAGGCTTGTTTGAGCATGAAGCTACCGAGCGATTGTTTTTTTTCTTGGTTAAGTTTGTGGAATTCTTCGATGGTAAGGTCGGCGTGGATGAAGTTTTCTGGGCTGTAGTCGACGAGGTCTTTTTGGCCTTTGAGGTCGAGAGCGGTTTGCATTTTTTGGAATGCGGTATTGAGCATGCCGAGTGCGCCATTGGGTTTTTCGCCATTTTGTGGGATGGCATTTCCGGCGCCGAGGTTTTCTCCGCCGATCATTTCGAAGAGGAGGGCGGGGTAGGCTTTAAATTTTTCGTTGAGGGTGGTGTAGTAGTTGGCGTCGCCGATATGGACGGCACCGATGAGGTCGACGGTGGTGTCACCGCGGGTATAGCGCGTCACAGCGGTTTGTAGTTTCGTGTTGGTATCGCTGCGGGTGACGCGGATGAACTCGGTGGGGGCTGGTGCATCGAGGGCCTCTACTTCAGTGGGCTCAGCGGAATGCGCGAACCAGGGGGTGAAGAGGCTTAGGAAAAATGGGATGAGTTTCTTTGGCATGACGATGCCTGAGTATAGGCCTGAATGGTAGAGAGGTCAAAAAACATTGGGGCTTCTATAAAGAGGAGGGATTTTACGACCTCAGGATGAGGAGGTGGGTAGCTGGGAGAGGGGGGCGGGCTTTCCGTGCGTCCTTAACAATAAAGGAATCCTAAGAATTCTCGCTTGCCATGAGGGGGATAGGCTGGGATGTTGGGGAGTCGGGTTCTCCCCAAAGACAGGAACCAGAAGCGAGTATGGCAGCAAAGAAGAACACGGTGCGCGGAGAAGAGCCTGAGAGCAATTTGCCTTCATGGTTCAATGAGGTAGCGGGAATAGCCCTGATAGGTATTGGGGTTATCTTAACATTGGCGATGATTACCTACACGCCGCATGACATGCCTATATTGGGGATTGGTGGGGTTGAGGACAATGAGCCGAACGTGCCACGAGAGAACTCGATCGGAGTGGTGGGGGCATTGCTGTCGTATTTTGTACTGATTGTATTTGGGGCAGCGGGGTATTTGTTACCGATTGGGATGGTTTGGTTAGGGGTGGCGTATGCCTTCATGGGGGCGAAGTTTTCGCGGCGCACGGTGATTGGTTTATTTTGTCTTGTGTTGACGGGTTCGTGTTTGCTTGGGGTGACGGAATTTTTGACTGGGTGGGCGCAGCGGAACCACATCATGTACCCGGGAGGTTTTGCTGGGTATGGGATTGGCACGAAGGTGTTGGAGGCATTATTGAACAAGACAGGGGCAATCATATTGTTAGTTGTCTTGTATTTGATTGGGACAATCATGCTCACGGGCTTGAATCCGATTCAATTTACGAAGGTATGTTGGGCTAAGTTTAAGGAGTGGAAGGAACAGCGAGCGAACGACAAAGAGCGTCTGGCTGAGAAGGAAAGTAAGCGTGCGGCTCGTGAGGCTGAGCGAGTGGCGCGTCAGACTGAGCGCGATGCCGCAAAGGCGGAGGCGAAAGAGAAGGCAGAAGCTGAGAAGGCACGCGTGAAAGAGGAAAAGGAGAAGAAGGCGGCAAAGGCGAAGGAGAAGAAGGAGAAAGAAGAGAAGGCGAACCCTCAGGTGGAGATGGATCTCAAGGAGATTCCAAAGCCACAGATTATTGATTCATCGCAGCGCAAGAAGCCCAAGTTAGATCCGGGGGCTAAGCCATTTGAGAAGAAGAAAAAGCAAGATGGCATTTCATTGGCGACGGATGGGTATGAAGATTACGAGTTGCCTGGCTTTGATTTGTTAGCGTATGACGACTCTGAGCCTGAGCAAGCAGGAGCGGATCAAGGTGAGCTTCTGAGTGTGCAGAAGACGATCGTGGACACACTGAAGGCATTTGGTGTGGATGTGACGGCGGGTGACATCACACGCGGGCCGACGATCACACGTTATGAGGTCTACCCTAGCATGGGTTTGCGAGTGAGTCGAATTACTCAGTTAGAAGCGGACATTGCTAGGGCTACGAAGGCGGAGAGGATTAACATATTGGCACCGATTCCGGGCAAGGACACGGTGGGGATTGAGATTGCGAATGATGACAAAGTGGCAGTGCCACTGCGGGAGTTGCTACAAGACGATTCCTTTACTTCGGCGAAGAAGAAGATTCCTTTGGCTTTGGGTAAGGACGTGTATGGGAACACGGTGATTGGTGACTTGGCTGCGATGCCTCACTTGTTAGTGGCTGGTGCCACAGGGGCAGGTAAGTCGGTGTGTATCAACTCGATCATCACCTCTATTTTATTTAAATTTAGCCCGGATGAATTACGTTTCATCATGGTGGACCCGAAGGTGGTGGAGATGCAGGTGTATAGCCAGCTACCGCACTTGGTGGTGCCTGTGGTAACCGATCCTAACAAGGTGGTGGCAGCATTGCGCTGGGTGGTGAACGAGATGGAGAAGCGCTATCGTTTATTTGCGAAGTGTGGGGTGCGGAATTTCGACAGCTTTAATAACCGTCCACGTCCTGAGAAAGAGGAAGAGCCGGTGGTGGAAGCTGAGGTAGCTGAAGAGGCAGAGCCGGAAGAGGAGCCTGATCCAGAAGTAATCGAGTCGATAGCCAGAGCGCTGGAAGATGGAGAACTGGGACCTAGTATGGTTGACGAGGATGACGCGTTAGATTTAGAGGATGAAGAGTCTGAGATACCGGATCGTTTCCCCTATATTGTGGTGATTATTGATGAGCTAGCAGATTTGATGCAGACGGCGCCAGCGGACGTTGAGATGAATATTGCTCGCATTGCGCAGAAGGCGCGTGCGGCGGGCATTCATTTGATCATTGCTACTCAGACTCCACGTGCGGATGTGGTGACGGGAATCATCAAGGCAAACATTCCGAGCCGAATTGCTTTCCAGGTATCATCGGCGCTCGACTCACGGGTGATCTTGGATACGAAGGGGGCAGACAAGTTGGTGGGTAAGGGCGACATGCTGTATTTACCACCTGGCTCAGCAAAGTTAGAACGTGCACAGGGGGCATTTGTTTCCGATGAGGAAGTGGAGGCGATTGTGGACCATTGTGCTAAGCAGTCAGAACAGAAGTTTGAGGAATCAGTGCAGCAGAGTATCGACAGTGGAGGTAGTTCTGAGGAGGGTGATGATAATGAACTTTCCGATGCCGATGAGGAATGTTTGTTGAAATGTATTGAGGTGATCACCACAGAGCAGAAGGCGAGTACGTCATTGCTGCAACGCAGGTTGCGCCTCGGGTACACACGTGCTGCACGGATGATGGATATCCTTGAAGAGCGCAATATGATTGGGCCTGCCGACGGCGCGAAGCCGAGAGATATTTATATCTAGGGCTGTGGGGATTTACGAATAGGTATAAGGTAGAAAAGGTCACAGCAATTTTTGTATCTAACAAAGCATTGCTTGTGATTCTAAATGTAAGTTTTTCCGTTAGATTATAGATAGGTTGTTGGTTATGAGATTGAGATGTTTTATCATTATTACGTTGTTGTCCTCGATTGCCTATGGGGAGGATTTTTTTTTGAGTGTGAGTGGACAAAAAGCTTACTATGGAAAAATAGATAGAGGTGGCAAAGTTGAAATTAGAGACTTGCGAAGCGACGCGCTAGTTGAAGATGCTGATAAGTGGTATTTGGGGAGATTGCGAAGAATATTACAAAGGCAGCATGAGAGGAGGGGATATAAACGTGATATTTCTTATGTAATGTTTGTTCCGAAGTATGCAACTGAAGATCATACCGTTCTGCATAATATTAGAACTTCAAGTCGTGGAAAGTACCTTTTCGGTACGAAAGGATATACACTCAATGAATTACGTCAGGGACTAGCTGAGATAGAAAAGTAATTGCTCAAGAAGTCGTAGTGTTCATATAAGAACTCTTCCATTCAATGTTGGAAGATCAATGCTTGGTTTTTAGGTGTTTGCTGTGGTTATACAGTCGGATTCAGCAGGCGCAGGAGGGACAGTGGTTCCCTGCTTGTGTGCGTGTCGTAGTGTAGGTATTGTTTTGATAGTTAGAGATTGGAAAGGCAGAACCAACGTAGATAACCTATAGACATGATTGAAGAAATTGAATTTACTCTATCACCTACTGGTGATGAGCCTAGGCGTCATGAACGTTATTTGCCTAGCAATGAAATTGATGGGCTATTACAAGCTTTTCCAAGTCTACATTCTTATCCGAGAACACCAGCAGGCTATATTACATATAAAGGTGACTACAAATCTGACTTGTCAGTGAGTGTGTTAAAATATTTCTCGGGCATAGGTCGTAGTCCACACTTTGGTAATGAACGATTGAAACGTAAGCCTTTGTCGTTTCCTGTGACAGGAACGAGGTTTTTTACTACAGCTGAAATGGAGGGTGCCGCATACTATAAAGTCGATTCTGATCTAGAATTATCAAGCATGGATCACGCTACAATACAGAAGGTGTCTCAGTTAGTTCTCGAGGCAAAAAAATTACCTAGTAAGCCTCTCATAGGTAAAGTTGCAGGAAGATCCCAAAGAATTATCTGCAACGAAGCCATGGTAGATCTTCTGAAAGAAAAGCATTTCAATGGGTTGAGTCTAAGCCCTGTAGCCCTGAACGGGAGTACGACTTATAAAATATTCCAGATTGAATCTTCAGTTTTATGTGGCCCTCTGAAAAACAACTTAGTTGATGGTGTTGGTCAAATTACATCCGATCATCTCAGTTTAAAAAGCTTACATATAAGCGATAAATTTTACCCTCCACTGTTGCAATATGAACATTCAGAACTAGAGAGACTGCAAGGTGCTGACCTAGTCTTTACAATGGAATCTTTAGGTGAAGTCCCTCATGCTTTAGAAGAATATTCAGATATCTACAAATTCCAACACTTACTGTGTTCTAAGCGATTTCGAGACTGGGCGGTTAGTGAAAGTTTGCCTCTCACCTTTACCCCAGTTCAGTTTGGTGAAACGCTGAGGACTGATAACGTGTTGGCGAGTACGAAAGTGGAAGATCCACATGCTCGTAGGGTAAAATTGTCGGAGGAAATTGCAGCCAAAATCGATCATGATGACGCGCGAGTTGGTGAGTTGAGCCCGAATGAGAGAGCTGTCTACTGTTTGGAGCGTTTGAGTGTTCTGGTAAACATGACAGGAGCGGATAAATTTTTCGACTCCTCAGTTGGACCTTTGTACCTTCCTATCACAGAGGGGCTGAAAGTGATCGGGGCTGAGGGTATGCTGGAATATTTGCAAAAGTCCAAAGAGATCTGTCTAGAAGGGCTGGAACCAAGTGAGCAGAATATCCTCGATGCTGAGCTCGAAATTGCTGAGCGTGTGGACGCTGCATCTGAAGAGCTAAATGGCTTGTTTACTAACTATGTGGAATCCGAGTTTCATCATAAGCTTAGAGAGTTTGAAGATGCGCTGGTAGCGTCACAAGAAGTCATGGCTTGAGCAGATGTTGGTTTATTCTGATCAATGGCTATAATCTGAAGATCTTTGTCAGGCATTGCTTTCAGGAGAGAGGGGCTCACTGTGGATGCGTGAGCTTTGTCCAAGAGGTGGTTTGTGATTGAGGGCCTAGGCCGGAAGATTTGAGGAAGTCGTCGAGGGTAAGGATGGGGCCATGAGACAAGTAGGAAGTTGTGAGTGAAGTGGATGCAGCTGGACAGTGCCATGACAGTTTTTAGCTGTTGTGGGGATTTGCGATCCGTATGGAGTGGCTCATAGGGGAGGTGGAATAAGCCTACCTGCTTTGAGCTGTTTGCCGTGGCTATAGAGCTGGATCCTGCAGTCGCGGGAGGGACAGTGGTCCCTGCCCATGCGCGTTCACTTAA
Organism: Rubritalea tangerina; assembly: GCF_042683245.1. Taxonomy (NCBI): domain Bacteria; kingdom Pseudomonadati; phylum Verrucomicrobiota; class Verrucomicrobiia; order Verrucomicrobiales; family Rubritaleaceae; genus Rubritalea; species Rubritalea tangerina. The sequence goes on along the minus strand of NZ_JBHUJB010000035.1, from coordinate 45 downwards.
GCATAACTGATTGAAAATAAGTAAATAAAAAGCTTGCAAAGGTGA
>NZ_JBHUJB010000034.1:0-113422 GCF_042683245.1 Rubritalea tangerina | reverse complement strand
CATAAGCCATGAGCTTACCAGCAACCATGGCGCGGCCTCACCTCTCTTCTCATTCTATCTTTTTTGTGTTTATGAGAATGGGCTCAGCCTTCTAGTTGGGGCAGTTATTTCGCGTGCCGTGCATGGTGGAAGTGTGCTGGGGTGGGGGATTGAGGGACTAAGCTGGTTGGGTATTCGTACCTGTGTAGTCTGCGTGCTATTCTGCGGGAAATCTTCGACAGTGGGTGGAGATCTGATAGAATACAATGTGCTAGTAGGTGCTTGTGTGACTAGCTGATCAAAATCACCGATCCAAAAATATGAAGAATGTAATGCGAATAAAGGGCATGGGATGCTGTATGGCGGCAATGAGTATGGGGAGCCTGCATGCTGCGAGTGAAGATTTTAGCAATGTGAGTCTAAATGCTAAGGGGGAAATCTCCAGTGATTTGGGGGTTTTTAGAGCCAGCAAGGGGCACATGGAAAAGAATTCTATGTCTGCGGATGACACTGCGGGGAGTCTTAGAATTACAGGTGGGGAGAACAAGGTAGTGGAGCTAGAGTTAGCGAAGGCATTGCAAAAGAAGCCATTGTTGGCATTGCATTTCAATGCTGAGCGATGGACAGGTGCCAGTCCATTTGCTTTTCAGATAGAGGGCAAGTCAGGAGGGAAGTGGAAGCGTGTGTATGATGGCAATAAGCTTCCTTTGAGGGCATTAGCAACTAAACGTGAAGCTGACTTGGGAGGTGAAGAGTTTGAAGCGTTTCGTTTCACAGCTACAACTAAGGAGGGTAGTGGTGTGCTGCTAGATAACATTACTGTGATCCCTGATGGACCGATGGTTGTGAAGGGGGCGAGTGCTAAGAAAGCTCAGATTCCTTTATTGATTCGCAAGTCTGACGCGATAGCTTTGCGCTATAGCATCAAGGCTGAAGGCAGCAAGAACGTGGATAAGCTCAAGAAGCTCCATGTTCGCGTGAAGGGGACGAGCGATTTGAAAGACATCGAGAGCTTGAGTTTGTACGCTTTACAGGGGGGATCTAGTGACCTTTCAAAAGCTAAAAAGTTAGACACAAAGCCTGCGAAGGATGGTGTGAGTTTCGAGACTGACTACGCATTGGAGAGTGGGGAAAACCACTTTGTTGTGCAGGCGAGCATTTCTAACGATGCTAAGTTAACCAATCGAGTCGTGGCTGACTTTGTTGGAGCGGAGTTAGAGAAGAAAGGTAAGTTATCGGCAGGTGACGCAGAGGTGGTGGTGAAGAGCCAGCGGATTGGGTTCAATGTGGCGCATTCTGGTGATGAGGTTGTTCGCACTGATGGTACGAAGATGGTGTGTAAGCGGATGCGTATTCCTGGGATGGTGACTAGCAAGGAGGGAACTTTATTAGCTGTCTATGATTTACGTTGGAATCAAAATGGTGATTTGCCGGGTGACATTGATGTTGGCCTGAGCCGTTCCACTGATGGTGGTCGCAGCTGGGAGGCGCCGCGTCCAGTGTTAGATATGGGAGAATGGTTAGGAATGCCTGAGAACAAGAATGGTGTAGGAGATCCGGCAATTTTGGTGGATGAGAAGACTGGACACATTTATATCACTGGCTTGGTAGCCCACGGTCTGAGTAGTGGTTGGTATTGGGGTAAGTCAAAGCCGGGTATGGACCCGAAGGACACTGGGCAAGTGGTGATTGTTAAATCTGAGGACGATGGGAAGACGTGGTCTAAGCCGCGCAATCTCACGCCTGAGATTAAGGATCCTGCATGGCAATTAATGTTGCAGGGACCTGGGGCAGGTATTTCGATGCGCGATGGCACATTGGTATTTGCCTTCCAGTACAAGGTAAACCTAGGCAGTAAAGAGAAGCCTCGTTACTCAGCTCGTTCCTCTATTTTGTACAGCAAGGATCACGGTGAGACTTGGAAGGTCGCGCCTGGAGTTGAGTACCCGCAGGAAACGACTGAGGCTCAGGTTGTCGAATTGAATGATGGGTCATTGATGTTAAATTGTCGTATCTCAGCGGGTGGTCGGGCAGTATTCACGACGAAAGATTTGGGTGAGACTTGGACTCAGCATAAGACGTCGGGGCGTGGGACATTCAACATGAGTGGCTGCATGGCTTCGATCTTGCGCTACTCATCGACTAAGGATGGCGACAAGCAAGATATCTTGCTTTTCTCTGGCCCGGCAGATGGAGGCAAGAAGCGACGCACGCATATGTCTATTCGCTATAGCTTAGATGAAGGTGAGACTTGGTCTGAGCCGTACCTTTTAGATCAACTTGGTGGGGCGTATTCTTGTTTGAGTTTGATCGAAGAGAACGGGCGTCGCGACATCGGGATTATTTATGAGGGGAGTCAATCGAATATGACATTTGAGAGACTGAGCTTGGACGAGCTTATGCAGAAGTAGCCTTGGCTTGCATCTGTACTTATAGCATTCCGGTTAGCTCAATAATATCATTTACCCTCAGCTGCCGATTGGTAGCTGAGGGTTTTTTGTCAGCTAAGCTATCGGCTTATTTGGTTGGCGCCGAGCTGAGTATAGGGCAGGGTGCGTCTATGAAGCGGTTGGTCATAGCGGTATTTATCGGTAGTTTGTTACCGGGCTGCGACCAATGGTTTGAGGAGGATGAGAAGTCAGATCAAAAGGAACTGATTGATCCGAAGCATCGAGACGCTATTGAGCGCTATGGTGAGCGGCTTCCCGAGGGCTAATACTCAAATCGAACCCGAATCGCGTAGTAGTTCAAGCTCAGTGGGTATGTGTTATTTGAGTCTGATGCTCAATACGTGTGTGGGAGCTTGGAATTCTTTTAGGTAGAATGGCTGGTAGGAGTCATTGCGAATCCAGAGGCCTGAAGAATTTCCGGCATTGAGTTGGTAGGCAAGTGAGTAGCCTCGCTTAGTAGTTTTACTGATGTGTGCGAGTGCGTGTGCGAGTTGGCTTTGGCTGAGTGAGGGGGCATAGCCGATGGCCCAGCGTTTGTCTCCGTTATGGAGTAGGAAGGTGCGCCGTGCGTAGTGGAGTTTATCGAGGCCTGGTTGGGGGCTTTTTTGAGCAACGAGCTGCGGCCCCATATTGGCACCATTGGAGTTACCCGTAACGACCTTGAGCATGCCATGTTGGGTTTCGAGGGTGAAGGTATCGCCATTGATTGGAGCGCCGAGGGCCACGCCTGCTAGGTGGCTGCGTCGGTTGATGGCGGATGAAATGGTTGTGGGGCGGGAATGGAGCTCAGCTGGGTGGCGGCTGGTGTCGAAATGGTAGATGTGGAATGAGAGAGTTCGGCCAGAGGAATTCACGGGTGCGTCTACTTTTTGGTATTGGCCAAAGGTAGATACGAGTGTGAGAAGTAGGATGAGCAATGGCTTCATTTTGTAGTCAATAGGAGGAAGTTGCGAACCGGCTTATTCCAGAAGGCGCGCAGATGTTTGCCACCCTGAGTGAGCTGGGGCGAGACCCATAAGTCAGAGGAACGACCTCCGTCAAGGTTGATAGCATGGTAGATGGGTACGCCAGCTAAGTTTTTTCCTGTCAGGGCGACACCTAATTGTTGGAGAGTTGTGTTTTCAGCGTATCCCATGAGCCAGCGGTAGCTGCCGTCGGTGGCAAGAAAGGAGCGTGGTCGCCATTCTTTGCTAGATAGACCTTGGACACTTTCTCCCTGATAGGAAAGCATGGGGCCAGTTTGGAGGAGGTTTTTGGGGCGATGGGTTCGCAGTGTCTCTGAGAGAGAGGCTCGGCGGGCCATGCCGATATGGTGGGCGGTGCTGAAGACAAAACCTGAGGCAAGTGAACTTGAGTGGTTGGCTCCTCGTCGTTGGCCATTGCTGATGACGAGGCCGAGTGGTTGTCCATTCTTTTGGAAGAAGCCGCCATTGAGGCAGGCGATGGCATTTTTATGGGAGCCGAGGTGTTTGGAATCGCGCCATTGGCTAGCAGGGCCTTGGACTTGGTCTATGACACTAAGTTGGTGAAGTCGGCTATCAAAGTGGATGAGGTGGAGGCGCACTCCTTCACTGGTGACCAATGTGTAGCTGGGAGGCTTGGGGCTGGTTTCTTGACCTACTGAAATCGCTCTCGGGGCAGCAAGGGTTTCAGTGGCAAGTGCGCAGCAGATGAGGGCGGTACTCGGAAGGAGTCTCTCTAATCTTTTTCTAGAGTGGTTTTCTCGCGGTGGCGAGTAGGGTCTGGAAGTGGGGTGCTTCATCTTCTTTATCAACGACAGCAGTATCGACTTGGTCGAAGCCATTGTGCTCCAAGATCTGGGTAATGGAAAGCTCAGAAAAGCCGAGCCAGGTATCGAAATAAAGCTCCCTGGCTTGTTCGAATGTGTGCTGAAGTAGGTCGAGGATGACGAGGGTGCCCCCGGGTTTGAGGATTTGGTAGGCTTTGTTGATGGCTATTTCTGGGCGTTCGGCGTGATGAAGTGCTTGGGAGAAGATTGCGAGGTCGATACTATTGGCTTGGATGGGTGGGTTTTCGATTTCACCGAGACGGTACTCCAAGTTGGGGAGAGCGTGGTCTTTGGCGAGTTGTTGGCCGAACTCTACCATTTTAGGTGAGTTATCTACCGCAATCACTTTTTTGGCGCGCTGTGCTAGGAGTTGGGAGAGGGTGCCCTCACCGGCTCCAAGGTCGGCGACGGTTTCGTAGTTAAGGATTTTGAGCAATGCTTCGGCGAGCCCTTTCCATGAGCGACCCGGAACGTATTGTCGGCCAAATTTTCCTGCGAGTTCATCGAAGTACGCCCGCGCGCGGTCACGGCGTTTGCGCAGTGCGAGTCGTAAGGCAGCACGATCGGTAGTAATTTCTTCAATGTCGGCCGCAGCGAAGTGTGCGACTTCGAGGAGGGCTTCAGGCGCAGAGGCTGAGTAGAGTACGTTTTTTCCGACGCGTCTGTCGCTCACGAGTGCGCTTTCTTTGAGCTTGGAGAGTTGGGTTGAGATTCGGCTTTGGCCCATGCCTAGAATGCTTTGAAGTTCCGCGACGCTGAGCTCTTCATGGGCAAGAAGCATGAGAATACGGAGGCGTGTGGGGTCGGTGATGAGCTTGAGAGAAATTAAATTTGACGGCATCTAGAAAGCGTTTATATGTAGCTCACATCAACACATCACGATTTGTTGATGCAACAACAAAATTCTATGAGCCGTCCTTTCATTTTTTCTTCTGAGTCCGTGACTGAAGGTCATCCAGACAAGGTCTGTGACACGATTTCGGATACCATTCTTGATGCTTGTTTAGAGCAGGATGTGAACAGCCGCGTGGCATGTGAGACATTCGTAAAAGACAACGTAGTGGGTCTTGCTGGTGAGATCACGACGCATGCAGATTTTGACAGTCGCGCATTGATTGAGAAAGCGATTCGCGAGATTGGGTATGTGCACGATGACTGCAAGTTCAATGCGAATAGTTTTTTCTTTGTGAACCTGATTGGTCAGCAATCGCCTGATATTGCACAGGGTGTGGATGCGGAAGGTGCTGAGAACAAGGACACTGAAGAGCAGGGAGCTGGTGACCAAGGGATCATGTTTGGATACGCCTGCAACGAGACTCCAGAGTTGATGCCGGCTCCGATTAGCTACTCACACAAGCTCGGTAGAGAGCTCACCACATTGCGCAAATCTGGCCAGCATCAATGGTTGCGTCCAGATTCCAAGACTCAGGTGTCTATGGAGTATGTAGACGGCAAGCCAACCCGCGTGACAGCAGTGGTTGTCTCAACGATGCACTCAGCCGATATCACCACTCCAGAGATTCGCAGCATTTTGCAAAAGGATCTCATTGAGAAAGTGATCCCAGCCAATCTTCTCACGGAGGACACTGAACTTCTCATCAACCCTACAGGGCTTTTCGTGATCGGTGGTCCAGAAGGTGACGCGGGTCTCACAGGACGTAAGATCATCGTTGATACTTATGGTGGTTCTGGTCGTCACGGTGGCGGTGCTTTTTCTGGTAAGGATCCGTCTAAGGTTGACCGTTCGGCAGCCTATATGTGCCGCTGGGTAGCAAAAAATATTGTGGCTGCAGGGCTTGCAGACCGCGCGGAGCTTCAATTGGCATACGCGATTGGTCATCCGCACCCTGTTTCAGTGAGTGTGAATACCTTTGGGACTAACAAGGTTGAAGAGATTGCAATTGAAAATGCAGTGAAGGAAGTCTTCTCCTTCAAGCCTGCTGATATTGTCAGCCAGCTCAATTTGTTGCGTCCGATTTACAAGCACACAACGAACTACGGTCACTTCGGACGTGAAGATAATTTGGACGCGCTTACATGGGAAAAGACCGACAAGGTTGATCAGCTGAAAGCAGTAATTAGTTAAATGGTTTTCTCGTAGTGGTTTTATGTTGTTAGGTGTTACGTTATTACGTTCATGTCTTACCGAAGCTTTGAGGATTTAGATGTTTGGAAGGAGTCATGCAGATTGGCTGTTTCCATTCATGAATTGTTCAAAGAATCACGAGACTATGCAATGCGTGACCAGATCAGCCGTTCATCGATCTCAGTTCCTTCAAATATAGCTGAAGGTTGTGAGCGCGGATCTGAAAAGGATACAATTCGTTTTTTGCATATTGCTAAAGGCTCATGTGCTGAAGTACGAACCCAACTCTACCTCTCAATCAAAATGAAAATCGTGGACCACGAAGCTGCTACAGTTTTGCTCGACGACACTAAGAAAATTTCTAGTAAATTACAGAATCTCATCAAATCTTTATCGGATAGAATCTTTTAACGTAAAAACGTAAAAACGTAACAACCTAATCACTTAAAAAACATTAAGAACATGTCTACTTCAACATTAGAAAAAACAGACGACTACAAAATCGCTGACATTAGCTTGGCTGATTTTGGTCGCAAGGAAATTGATATTGCAGAGCACGAAATGCCAGGATTGATGGCTATTCGTGAGAAATACGCATCGGAGAAGCCGCTTGATGGTGTGCGCGTGATGGGATCTCTTCACATGACGATCCAGACGGCTGTATTGATTGAGACACTTGTGGATCTTGGTGCGGAAGTGCGTTGGTGTTCATGCAACATTTTCTCCACTCAGGATCACGCCGCTGCAGCGATTGCAAAAGCTGGTGTGCCAGTGTTTGCCTGGAAGGGTGAAACTCTTGAAGAGTACTGGGACTGTACTTGGAATGCGATCGTGAGCCCAGACGGTCTTGGACCGGAGCTCATCGTTGATGATGGTGGTGACGCTACACTTCTCATCCACAAAGGGTTTGAAATGGAAAATGGCTCTGACTGGGTGAACGAGCCTGCAGGTTCCGAAGAAGAAGCGTGCATTAAGAACCTCCTTAAGAAGATCGGTGCTGAGCAGCCAGGTATCTTTGCTAAAATCCTCAAGGACTGGAAGGGCGTTTCTGAAGAAACTACTACTGGTGTTCACCGTCTCTATCAGATGGCGAAAGAAGGAAAGCTTCTGGTACCAGCTATCAATGTGAATGACTCTGTTACAAAGTCAAAGTTCGACAACCTCTACGGTTGCCGTGAGTCCCTTGTTGACGGTATCAAGCGTGCGACTGACGTGATGATCTCAGGTAAGGTTGCTGTGGTTTGTGGCTACGGAGACGTTGGTAAGGGATGTGCTCAGGCACTTCGTGGTCAAGGGGCGCAGGTCGTTGTGACTGAAGTGGACCCCATTTGTGCGCTTCAGGCTGCAATGGAAGGTTACCGAGTTCTCACAGTGGAAGACACTCTTGGCTGGGCTGACATTTACGTGACCACGACTGGCAACTACGACATCATCCGTCTCGAGCACATGGAGAAGATGAAGGACCAGGCGATCGTTTGTAACATCGGTCACTTCGACAACGAGATTCAGATGGAAGCACTCAACAAGGCTGAGGGCGTGACTCAACTCAACATCAAGCCGCAGGTGGATAAGTACACCTTCCCAAGCGGTAACAGCCTTTACATGCTGGCTGAAGGTCGTCTCGTAAATCTCGGCTGTGCGACTGGTCACCCATCCTTCGTGATGTCTAACTCATTCGCGAACCAGACTCTTGCTCAGATTGATCTTTGGAAGAACAAAGATGCTTACAAGGCAGGTGAAGTGAAAGTGCTTCCGAAGCACCTCGATGAGGAAGTAGCTCGTCTCCACCTAGAGAAGATTGGAGCGAAGCTTACCACTCTCACACAGGATCAAGCTGACTACATCAGCGTTCCTGTAGAAGGTCCATACAAGCCGGATCACTATCGCTACTAAAATGGCATAGCCATTTTAGAGTAGAAAATTGGCAGTATTCAGCTGTCAGTTTCTAAAAATTTAAAAGCGCTGTCTCTCATGCTAGGGACAGCGCTTTTTATGAATCTACGGGTGGCGCTTGTTGCACGGGAACAAGGAACTCAGAGAGAAATGCGGGGTGGCGAGCTGAGCTTTATTGATCTGTTCAGGTGAGGGAATAGTAATCGTCTGGCAGCTTCGTATCGGCAGTGTGGGCGAATCATCCTGCTTGATTTCTGGCAAAAATCTTTGCAATTTGTTGGGCATGAAATCTGTGACTTCCCGAATGAAGCGTTGGTGTGGCTTGGGGCTGCCCTCTGCGATGTGTCTCTCACTGTTAGCGTATGTCAGTTGTAGTGAGGCTCCTAAAGGTGGGAAGGGGAAGGAAGTAGAGGCTAGTGTAGAAGACGAGGTGGTTGATGTATTGTATGTAACCCATGAGCCGGGTCGCTATCACGATTACACATTTCAACGCAGTGTCTTTACTCAGCTAGCTGAGGCGAAGGGGTGGAATCTTAAAGTGATGTCGGGAACTCATGATGAAGTTGAGCAGGAACTGGCTTCGAATAAGACATTTGGTGAGGGTGTGGATGTGATTGTATACAATATGTGCATGGCGCATTGTGCGAACCCTGAGGTTCCATATAACATTATGCAGCAGACTCAGAAGTATGAAGTTCCTGCTGTGTTAGTGCATTGTTCGCTTCATAGTTTTTGGCCGACCTTTAAGGAGAAAGGTGAGCAAGCAGTCCACCCTGGAGATGCGCATTCGAAGGTGCATACACGCAAAGACTTGTTAGCTGAGTGGAAGAAGAACCATCCTGGCGAACCATTTCCAGCCTGGCCAAACTTCACGGGATTAGCGTCTACGGCACATAGTCCGCAGGGGCATGTGGAATGTAGTGTGATCGCCAAGGGCCATCCAACGGTAAAAGGTCTAGAAACCTTCACAACAAGCAAGGGGGAGGAGCTTTATTATAATTTTATCAATGCAGAGGATAGTCCTGCTAGTACGTCTATATTGAAAGGCTCAGTGGATAAGGGAGAAGCAGTTGTTCTCTGGGAGCACCCGTATGGAAAAACAAAAGTAGTCTCCTTTACACTGGGACATTCCAGTGAGGAATGGAACGAGGAAGCATTTCGCAAAGTGTTAGTGAATTCGGTTGAGTACCTGGCTCAGTAGAGCTGGAGTATTACAATGTTTTGGCGATCTTACCATCGTCAGTGAGGAGTTCATTGTAGCAAGGTATAGCCATGTATTATTTGTCACAGGCTGATGTGGTATGGATTATTGCTGTGGTCATTCTGCCTTTGTTAGGCTTGGTGATTTTATACAACGGTCATGTGAGTCGCCGAAATGCCGTTGATTATGCATTTAGTTCGATAGACGTTCAGCTGAAGAAGCGATGGGACCTTATACCACGTTTAGTAGAGTCAGTTAAAGGGTATGCACGCCACGAGAAAGAGGTGTTAGAGCGTGTGGTTGAAGCGCGTAAGTCGGCTAAAGGGGCGAGTATGGAGGAGCGTTTTCGCTATGAGAGTGAGGTGTCATCTGAGTTGCCTCGTATTCTGGCACTTGCTGAGAGTTATCCGGAGCTAAAGGCGGATAAACAGTTTATGAACTTGCAGCGCAATTTGACTGAGGTGGAGAGCCAGATTGCAGCGGCGCGGAGGGCCTACAATGCGGCGATTACAGATTACAACGACGGGGTTCAGATGTTTCCTTCGAGTATCGTTGCTGCGATGTTTGGTTTTAAGAAGCGTGAGTGGTTTCAGATAGATTCTGAAGAGAGTGGTGTGCGTGATGTGAGGTTATAATGGGGTCGCTAATAGTGACTATTAGCAGGGTGCTCTTGTAATTTTTTTGAAGAGTGCTTGAGTGGGGGCATGCTAGTATTACTCTCACCAGCCAAATCATTAGATTACGAATCTGAGTTACCAACGAAGAAGAGCACGAAGCCGCGTTTGCTGGATGACTCTGAGGAATTGGTCTTACAGTTGCGTAAGATGAGCCCTGTGGAGATTGGTAGCTTGATGTCTATCAGTGAGAAGTTAGCGGTGCTCAATGCTGAGCGTTATGTGCAGTGGGAGCGTGATTTTACAAAAGACAATAGCCGTCAGGCATTGTTTGCTTTCACTGGAGATGTGTATCAGGGGATGGAGCTAGCAGATTGGACTCAGGATGATTTTGCTACAGCGCAGAAGCAGGTACGCATTCTATCAGGTCTGTACGGAGTTTTGAGGCCATTAGACTTGATGCAGGCCTATCGACTGGAGATGGGCACAAAGTTAGCGAATGCCCGAGGAAAGAATTTGTATGAATTTTGGGGGAGCAAGATCACAGAGATTCTGAACAAGGACCTGAAGTCGAGTGGTTCTGAGTTAGTGGTAAATTTGGCATCTAACGAATATTTTTCCTCGGTAAAGAAGAAGGAATTGGATGGTGAGTTGGTCACCCCAGTGTTCAAGGATGAGAAAAACGGAAAGTATAAGATTATATCGTTTTATGCGAAGAAAGCGCGAGGGATGATGGCTGATTTCATTGTTCGTCATGGCGTCAATGATGTTGCTGGCTTAAAGAAGTTTAAGACGGCTGGTTACAAATATGATGCCAAGAGTTCGACCGCAAACGAGTTGGTCTTCATGAGAGCTGAGCAAAAGTAAGAGCGATGGATGCGGGACTAGGCAGAGATGAGTTAGAGCGTAATGTTCGGCTTTTTGTATGGTTTCGCGTCTTATTTAACGCACGTTTTTACTACCCTATTTTTGCGGTATTTTTTACCGAGATGGGGTTGAGTGTGTCTCAATTTTTGTGGTTGAACGCTTTGTGGGCGATCACGATTGTATTATTTGAGCTGCCATCGGGGGTGTTGGCAGACATGGTGGGGCGGAGAAAGCTGGTGATTTTTTCAGCGATGAGCATGCTGGTTGAGATGCTTTTATTATTGCTTGCTCCGATAGGTGGAGGCTGGTGGTTGTTTGGCGTTTGTGCAGTCAATCGGGTGCTCAGTGGTTTGGCTGAGGCATCGGCCAGTGGTGCGGATGAAGCGCTCGCGTATGATTCAGTGAAATTACTGCATGAGGATGAGGGGGAGCGAGAACATCGTTGGGATAAGGTGCTTGTAGCCACGATGCGTTGGCGTTCTATCGCAATGGTATTAGCGATGGTAGTGGGGGCTTTTGTATTTGATTATGAGAAGATGCGTCTGATCTTTGGGGATTTTCCCAAGTGGGTGAGTTTGAAACTCCCTGTGGCATTGTGTTTTGTCAGTTCACTTTTTTGTGTCTTTTTTGCGTTTCGCTTGAGTGATCTGGGACTGGTTAAGAAGGGGGGGAAACAAGCGAAGCATCTGAGTGGTATTTGGCACGGAGCGTTGTCCGCAGTAAGGTGGGTATGGGTGACTCGCTGGCTTGCGGTGTTGATTGTTGCCGGGCTGATTATTGACGCGAGTTCACGTACTTTTGTGACTCTGCAATCGAGTTATTTCCAGTACATTGACTTACCGACCTACACGTGGGGAATCATAGGTGCTGGGATGTCTTTATCGGGAGTGGTTGTGCCTATTTACGTGAAGCAAATGGCTCGGAAGTTCAGTCCAAGGGTGAACTTCATCTATGCAGGGCTGGTGACATTAGCAGGTTTGTTAGGTGTAGCTTTTGTAAGCAATGCGTGGGGAGTGGTGCCATGTTTCCTAGTTATGTTAGGTCTCATGCAGGTTGGTTTTTTACTTAGTCGCTTTATTAATCAAGCTGCGCCATCTGAGCAGCGGGCTTCGATTTTGAGTGTGAACAACCTGACATTAAATCTTGGCTATGGCGCATTCTCATTCGCAGTGGGTTCGGCCATGAATCATATGGCCGAGTCTATCGGCGAGCGTGCCGCCTTTGGGTGGGCGTTGGAATGGATGGCCTATGGATTGGCCATCGGGCTTGTGGTATGGGCCCTATTAAGCATGCGTGTGAGGCAAGAAGCACGCAACTAGCTTGGGGACCTTAGTTGGTCGAGTGTGTTTCGGAGTTGATCGAAGCTTGAGACTTGGATGGCGCCAATTTCCTCGATAATCGATTGGTAATTGGCACAGGCTTTACCGCCGATCATGATAGCGATGTCAGAGGGTAGGTGTTTTCTGAGGCGCAGGAGGTCGGAACTGAGTGCTGGGTCATCCATGGGGTAGACGATACTGAGAGCAACGGCTTTGACTTTCCGTTTGATGGCGGCGCCGACGATCTCCTCCGATGGCAGCGATGCGCCGAGGTAGGTGACGTCCCACCCTGATTTTCTGGCGATACTAGCAGCGATGACTGCGCCGAGTTCATGGACTTGTCCAGAGGGGGTGGTGACGATGATACGGGGTGAGCCTTCGAGCGAACTGTAGGGGCGTGCGGCGAGGGTAAGGTAGTCACGCACGACGTTGCTTGCTGCGTGTTCGGCACTGCTGGGGATAATTCCTTGTTGCCAATATTCGCCAATTTTGTGGAGGAAGGGGATCATGACTCGCTCGAGCAGGCCTGAGTAGCCGAAGCTAATGAAGGCTTCATCGAAGGTCTCTTCGAGAGCGGATTGGTCGAGTTCACGAGCTGCAGCGAGGGCTTTATCTACGAGAGCAGCGTCGGTTTGATCATGTTGTTGGCCTTCTGCTGTTTGGTATTTTTCGTGGAGCAAGCTGAGCTCTGTGCAGGGGAGTGAGGCGATTTGGCCGATGGCGTGACCAGCTTGAGTCAGTTTAGCGAGTAGGCTGAGTCTTCTGAGGTCTTCGTCAGTGTATAGGCGTCGGTTTGAGTCACTGCGCTGGGGGGTCACCACTTCATAGCGTTTTTCCCAGACTCGGAGGACGTGCGGGCTGAGTCCTGTCTGTTGGGAGACGACTTTCATGGTGTGGAGATTCATAGGCAGAGTGAATAGCTAGACTGGTGGTTGGGTGAGTGCAAATGGTTTTTTAGTAATGGAAATAATTTGCCACAGCTTGGGGTGAACTCAAGTGGCGAGGGGGATTTAGTGAGATAAAAAAAGGCTTGGCAGTGAAAATCTGTGGATGCTAAGCATAGATTCAGATATGAAAATGAAAGTACTTCTCTCACTCTTAGCTCTAGCAGCCTTCGGATTAAGTTCCTGTCAGACGATGCAGGGGGTGGGGCGTGACATCTCTGCTGGAGGTGCCGCTCTCTCTAATGCAGCGAGTCGATAAAGCAAGCGGCACAGCTTAGCAGGCATGGCCTGTTCTAGCATGTATAAAGCGTCAGTTCATTCTGACGCTTTTTTGTATTTATAGAAAATCGTACCTCAAAAGAGTCAAATGATGATTTGGGAGGAATGATGCATTGCGCTGCGCGAAAGAAATCTGGGGCGGGCTCTTTGTTTATAAATCAGCGTCTCTCATCATTCATCCCGCGGGAGCCGGATTGCTTCATCGTGCCTTGATTTGCGAACAAATTTCCCAGCCATTTGACTCTTCTGAATCACGAGGTGGTATTACATCATATCATCTTTGATGATGGCACCGGGGAGGGTGGTTCGGGCATTACCAATCTTTCGGCCTGGATAGATGACGGTGTTAGCGCCAGTTCTAACGCCGTCGCCGATGATGGCTCCAAGTTTCTCGAGGCCGGTATCGATGAGTTCACCTTGAACCATGGAGCGGTGGTTTTTGCCATCGTGTCGGTAGTTGGAGAGGATGGTTCCGGCACCGAGGTTGACATGTGAGCCGATGACTGAGTCACCGACATAGGAGAGGTGTGCGATTGATGTGTTATGTGCGATGAGAGAGTTTTTAACTTCTACGGCATTACCGATGATACAGTCATCGCCGATGGAGGTATTACCGCGGATGTAGGCATTGGGACCGATTCGGCAATTGCGTCCGATGGAGACATTGCCCTCGATCACGACACCGGGGAGAATTCTGGAACCTTCGCCGAGCTGGACAATGCCATTGATTTCTGAGAGGGGGCTTACTGATCCGAGGATGTTATCGTCTGGCAGGGCTTCGACGACGGCGGAGTTGACCTGCAGGATTTCCCATGGGTAACGCATGCGGAAACAATCGGCTTCGGTTACGATTTTACGTTTGCATTGGTCGGGTTCATCACATCCTTTCCACGCCACGATATCTCCCATGGAATCGTAGAGGCATGTGCCTGGAGTTTCTCTAGCTAGAAGGCAGAGAGCTCCGACTTCGACCCAATGGTCGAGTGGCAGATGCACGGTGCTTGGTGTGACTTGCGTGAGCTCTACAATCTGGAAGCCAGCTCGGCGCAATTCAGTAGCCATAAGATCCTTGAGAGGGATGTTTCCAATCAGAATGTCGGCGATGTGATGGCCGGAGGTGATTGGAGCACAGAGTGATTCGTGGTGTGGGGTTTGGATGACGGCTTCCATGTGGTTATGAATAGTTAAGCCTCAGTCTAGCAGAGGGTGAAATTGCTGTCTAGCAAGTTGCGATTCAAAATTTGGGATTGCAGGTAAATGTGGGGCAGAGCAGTCTTTTTGTGATGCTTAACTCAGCTGAATTGATACGAAGGTTGCCTTTACTAGACGGGAAGTTGCATCTCTATGAGCAACTGAATTCTAGCAATGACAGGGCGGCAGAACTCGTGCGCGAGGGGGAGGGGTCAGGCACATTGGTGGTGGCTGAGCAGCAGACGAAGGGGCGCGGGAGAGGAGGGAAGTCATGGACTTGTCCCGCTGGTGAGGGCTTGTTATTTTCTTTCGTTTTGGAGCCTGATTACGAAAAGGTGTATTGGCCGAGGTTAGCATTGGCAGCGGGGCTAGCAGTTGCTGAGGCGGCAGAGAGGTATGGGGTGGAGGCTGAGATCAAGTGGCCAAATGACGTGTGGGTCGGGGGAAAAAAGTTAGCAGGTATTTTGGTTGAGGGTTGTGAGGACTGCGCTGTGGTTGGGATTGGATTGAATGTTAGTGTTGGGAAGTTTCCAGAAGAGGTGCAGGCGACTTCTCTCGCTTTGGAGGGAGTGGGTCGGATCGAGAGAGAGGCTCTCTTGGTGGATATCCTGCAGAGATTGATCGGGTGGGGAAGTCGCTGTGGCTCTGGTTTTGAGCAATTGGTGGAAGCCTGTAACAAGCGTTGCGCACTCAGAAATGAGTGGGTTCAGCTTTACGAGGGTGGGGAGAAGCGGGTAGGGGTGCTACGTGGGATCAGCTCTGAGGGATATTTAGTTCTGGAAGCTGAGGGGGAGTCACGATTGGTCGCACAGGCAGATAGCGTGCGACCTTTATTAGGTGAGCTTGGTAACTGAAGTTGCGCTCCTTGTTATGTTGGAGAGAATTGAGGTGGGTAATATGGTCCTTCATTTTTTAGTTTCCACACCTGTGTAGACGTATTTGAAGAAGTCTTTGATGTCCTTGGCGATGAGCAGAAGGATGGGGAGCAGAACGAGGGTGATGACTGTGGCAAAGAGGATGCCGAAAGCGAGGGAAGCAGCCATTGGTTTGAGGAACTGGGCTTGGACTTCGGTTTCTCGCAGGAGCGGGTAGAGACCAAAGAAAGTGGTCAAGGAGGTCAAGAGGATGGCGCGGAAACGGTCGGCACCAGCTCTCTTACAAGCTTCCAGCAGAGTAGAGCCTTCCTTTCTGAGGTCATCGATGCGGCAGACGAGGACGAGCGAATCGTTCACGACGACACCTGATAGGGCGAGGATTCCAAACATGGAGAGAATGGATACTGGGATCCCCATGATGAAGTGCCCCATCAGAGCGCCAATGATACCGAAGGGGATAACAGACATGATGATCAGGGGCTTGACATAGCTTTTGAGAGGGATGGCAATGAGGATATAGATGAAAATAATGGAGAGGAGGAATCCGACTTGGAGTGAGCCCATGGACTTTTGGCGTTGTTCCACTTCACCGCTTTCACTGGTAGAGATACTTGGGAACTTGGCCCGCATTTGGGGGAAATATTCTTCGAGCAGGCGGGCTTGGATTTCGTCTGAGGAGGTGACTCCTTTGTCGATGGAGCCTTCTACGGACACAACGCGTTTATTATCGTAGCGTTCTATGGATGCTAGGGACTCGGAGTACTCGGTATTGGCGACGAGCGAAAATGGAATGGCTGTGCCATCGGCCTTACGGATGCGCATGTCACGGAGTGTTTCGAGCGAGTCACGCTGTTCGATGGGGTAGCGGACCATGACTCGGACTTCTTCACGGCCACGTTGGACACGTTGGGCTTCACGGCCGTAGAAAGCATCGCGCACGCCGATGGCGAGATCGCGTTTAGTGACACCAGCGGCTTGGCCTTCAGGGGTGATCGAGTAGAG
Organism: Rubritalea tangerina; assembly: GCF_042683245.1. Taxonomy (NCBI): domain Bacteria; kingdom Pseudomonadati; phylum Verrucomicrobiota; class Verrucomicrobiia; order Verrucomicrobiales; family Rubritaleaceae; genus Rubritalea; species Rubritalea tangerina. Next base: position 96,933 of record NZ_JBHUJB010000034.1, on the reverse strand, counting down.
GATTTCAGGTTTTCCTGAATCGAAGGTATCGAGGACATCGTAGACGCCAGGGTAGGTAGCGACGACCGCTTTGAGGTCTTCGGCTGCGGCTTTGAGTTCATTGAGGTCCTCGGATTCGAGGTTGATAACAAAGTCGCCGCCAGGAGGGCCTGCGGTGGCGGCGAAGGAGAGGGAGCGCGCACCTGCGACGGGGCCTACTTTTTTCCGCCAGTCTTTGATGATATCCGCTGTGGGAAGGAATTCACGGGTGGTGGAGCGGGTGAGCTCGGTAATGACGGATGCTTTGGTGTTATTACTAGAGGAGATCTGGACTTCGAGGAAGGGATTGTGTCCGTGTTTTTGTTTATATTCTTCACCGAGGGCCTCTGCTGCGCGTTCTATTCTGAGAGCTGACTGGTGGAGGTAGTCGACGGATTGGCCTTGTTCTAACTCGAGAGTGACCGTGATGTTATCGTTATAGATGTTAGGGAAAAAGACGAAGCGTAACATGCCTGCTGGAAGGAGGCTGACGATAAGGACGAGTACGGCAATGAAACCCGCTAGGACGGTATAGCGCCATGGGATGAGAGTTCGGATGAGTGGGCGGTAGATGGAGTCGATGACCCATTGGAGGCCCCGGGCGATGGATGATTGGATTTTGGCCCAGGTGCGTGTGATGGCATTGGTGGGTTTCCTATGGACATCGATGTGTGCGAGGTGTGAGGGAAGAATGAGTTTAGATTCTACGAGTGAGAAGATCAGGCAGAGAATGACGGTGATAGCAATTTGGCCAAAGACATTTCCCATTCGTCCGCTGACTTGTGTGAGGGGGAGGAAAGCTGCGACGGTGGTGATGACACCGAATGTGGCAGGTGTGACGACTTTGCTCACTCCGCGCACTGTGGAGCGTATGTAGCCTTCGCTGTCGGTGATTTCTTTTTGCTGTTCTTTTTCTGAATAGATTGATTCACCGATGACGATGGCGTCGTCGACGACGATACCGAGTACGACTAGGAAGCCAAAGGCTGAGATGACATTGACCGAGAGGTCTATGCCCGCAATTGGGAAGCATGCCAGAGCTCCAGCGAGTGAAATTGGGACACCGACTGCAACCCAGAAGGCGAGACGTAGGTTGAGGAAAAGGGTGAGAGTGAGGAATACTAGGAGGACACCGACAAAACCATTTTTCCCGAGTAGAACGAGTCGGTCTCGGATATTGACTGCGCCATCGTACCAGCCTGCAATTTGTACCCCCTCGGGGAGTTTGTCTGCTTTTGAGTATTCTTCTACGGTTTCACGAGCTTGGCGTACGGCTTTGAGGATGTCGTCATTCCCCTCAGTTTTGATACGTAAGCTGACGGAGGGCTGGCCGCGGTAGCGATTGAGGTATTCTTGGTCGATGAAGTCATCTCGGACATTAGCAACATCTCTGACAAAGATGCGCGTGCCATCGGGGTTGGTACGCACGGGGATGTTTTCAAAGTCTTTCCTGAGGTAGGCTTGGTCACGTGAGCGGAGTGCGATGTCACCACGTTCGGAGCGGATGACGCCGCCTCCGAGGTCGAGTGAGTTATTGGAGACTGCTTGGGCGAGTTCGTTGAAGGTGAGGTTATAGAGGCGAAGTTTTTCTTCTGAGGGCTCGATAGAGATTTCGTAGTCTCGGTCACCAAGGGTTTCTACTTTGGAAATTGCGGACTGGCGCAGGAGGACGTCGCGAAGGTTGCGTGCAGTTTCTTTGAGTACGGCTTCTGAAGCCTCGCCGTAGAGTTCTACCCAGAGGACTTCGTTGGTACGTTTTTGTTCGACGATGACTGGGTTTTCAGCCTGTTCGGGGAAGCTGGGGATGGCGTCGACTTGGATTTTGACATCATCGAGGAGTTTGGTGATGGGGTACTTTTCTTTGGCTTGAACGGTGATGGTGGCGAGGCTATCAGTACTCACTGAGCGGATGTGTTCGATACCGTCGACTGACTGGAGAGATTCTTCAATTTTTATGGCAACGCCACGTTCGACATCTTCGGGGGTGCCGCCTCTGATGGGTACGGTGATTCTCACTGTTTCCGCGGCGAAGGCAGGGAAGCCTTCTTTTCGTACAGTAACCGCCGTGAACAAGCCTGCGGCGAGGATGGAAAACATCAAAATGTTAGCCACCACTGGGTTGGAGGCAAACCAGGTGATGAAGGGGTGCTTCTGGAGAGGTGAGGACACAGGTTTTGTTAGTGTGTTTGAGTTACTCGGCGAGGCGCACTTTCATGCCTGAGCGGAAATTGGTGAGTGGTCTAGAGACGATAGTGAAAGGCGGGGGAAGTTCACTTTTCCCGAGTTGGATGTAGGCATTGCCGAGATGTGAATAGATGCGTTTGGCTGGAATTTTTACCAAGGTCATCTCAGCGGTGACGGCCCATATGTGTGCATCATTGACGAGAGCTACTTCTGGTACCTCGATGGCATTAGGGACTTGTTGCGCTGGGATGGTGGCATTGACAAAAGTTCCGATGGGCAATGCTTGTTCTCGGTCGTAGGGGTGATCGATTTCGGCAATGACAAAGACGACTTGGTTGGTGGGGTCAATGACTGGTTCAGTGCGTACCAGAGCTGCAGTCCACTTGGCGGCAGGTTTCGTGGGGCTGGTTAGAGTGATGGCTTGTGAGGGCGAGCTTTGGTTAGGGAGGGAGATGCGCGCGGCTTGGTTCGGGGTGAGAGGGAGTCGAATTTCCGCTTTCTGAGTGGCGACGAGGGTGCCGAGTTGGCTTTGAGCGGATGCGAAGTTGCCGACTGATGCATTGCGCTTGCTGATAATGGCGTCGAATGGGGCCTTGATGGAGCAACGCTCAATATCGGTTTGAGCCTTTTTGATAGCGGCATGTGAGGAGGTGATACTGGCGTTGGCGGACGCGAGTTGTGGTTTCCTCAAGACGAAGGGTGAGGCTGAGGAGAGTTGACGTCCTGAAGCGATCCAGTCTTCTTCGGCTTGTTTGGAGCGGATAATTTCTTCTTCTAGTGTTCTTTGGTTTGCGGTGAGTGTGGCAGTCTCACGGGCGAGGGTGGTTTCATAGTCGGTGGTATCGATTTGGGCGAGGATCTCACCAGCTTTGACTTCGCGGCCGACTCTGAATGTTTCTGAGACTTTGGTGATGGTGCCAGAAACCTGCGGGGTGAGGGTGGTTTCAAAATAGCTTTGGACGGTGCCGAAAGTGATTACTGGTGGGCTGTGGTCTTCGGCACTTCTTTTTACCGTATCGACGGTGGGGACGACAATGGGTGGTTGTTTACTCTGGAGTGGCGGCTTGCTGGCGATCATTTTTTTCGCCAGTGTGTAAGCCGCGGTTAGGATGATGATAGGAACGAGGATGCGAAGAGCAATTTTCATCGTGCTTGGTTGGAGTAGGAGATGGTTAGAGGGCCTTGCCCAAGGAGAGTGCTAGTGAAACGCGGTTTTGGTATCGGAGAGCTCTGATATTAATGAGTGACTCTTCGGTGGCGAAGGTTCGTCGTTGGACTTCAAGGAGGTCTAGGATGTTAATGAGTCCATTGTTGTAGCTGCGTAGGCCTCGGGATTCGGCTGACTCTGCAGCCGCGAGTGCCTTGCTAGTTGCGGAGTATTGCTGGCGCAGGTAGGTCTCAGAACCAAGCGCATTTTCGACTTCTTGGAAGGCGTTGAGTACGGTCGATTGGTAATCTGCGAGTGAGCGTTTGGCACGAGCATTAGCAGCTCCAACCTCGGCTCTGCGGGCGCCTCCGTCGATGAGTGGTGCACTCATGTTCGCTAATAGTGACCAAGCATTGAAGTTAGATTCTGCTAGGTCTTTCAGGACGCTGGACTGCTGGCCGTAACTGGCGGTCAGATTAAAGCGTGGGTAGAGGTCTTTATGTGCGACATCGACTCGAGCGTCAGCGGCCCTGATGCGTTGGTAGGCGGCATCAATATCGGGTCGTTGCATGAGGAGGGTGGAGGGGAGATTGGCTGGGACGCTGCGGGAGAGTTGAGGCCACTGAGTCGCTGAGCGATTGTTAGTAGGGTATTCACCTATGAGAATGGCGAGGCGGCGTGCGGCTTTATCTCTTTCGTCCTTACGTTGTGCTACTTGGGAGCGGGTGTTTTCGATATCAGTACGGGCGAGGTCGAGGGCCCCGAGATCTGAGGTTCCGGCTTCGAAGCGGCGATTGACGAGATCGAGTGTTTTTTTAAACGAGGTGAGGCGTTCTTCAGAGAGTTGGAGAAGGCTGCTGGTGCGGAGGAGATCGAAGTATGCTTGGGCGGTCTGAGCGGCGATTGATTGGCGAGCGGATGCGAAGTCTGCGGTAGCAGCTGCCTGATCGCTAGTGGAGGCTGAGATTCCTGATCGGATGCGTCCCCAGACATCGACTTCCCAGCGGGCATCGAGGGAGGCGGTATAGTTTTCTGAGGTGACGGCACCGAAACCTGTGGGGTTATTGCGGTTGGTACTAGCGCCGAGGTTGGCGTCTAGAGTGGGGCTGAGTCCCGCTTGAGATTTTCTGGTATTGTAGCCAGCTTCTTCGAGTCTTGCGGCGCTGGCTTTGAGGTCGGGATTATTTTTGATCGCTTTATTGATGTAGCGGGTGAGTTGTGGGTCAGCGAAGAGACTGCTCAAGCTGGAGCTAACTTGGGGGACTGGAGGGGGCGTGGAGTCGTAGCGGGCGGGGATGCTGAGGGTGGCTTTCGCGTTAGGAGAAAGCGCCGCTGGCCGGTCCATGCAGCTAGAGGTAAGGGCTGCAAGTGATACCCCAAGGATCGAGGATACTAGCTTAGACATAATGAGTCTCTGTTAGTATGCGTTAGATGGTTGGTGACTAGCAAGCGATTTCGTAGCAGCGAGGATGGCGGCTACTTGTTGCTCGACAAAGGCCTCCAGTTTTTCTGGGGCTGGGTTATCTCCGAAGATTTTTTCGATGACGAATGGGTGTTTTGCTACGACGGCAGCGAGGCTGAGGAAATTGAGTGTGGCGACGGCGTAGGATTGTTCATCGACTTGACCGAGGTATCCGACGAGGATTTCTTGGAGTGGTTCGACTTGGAGGGTGGTGATTTCAGCGCAGATGGTATCGATGGGTGAGCCTGGGGAGTGGACCGTTTTACTCATGATTCGGTTGAAGTCGCCGGCGGAACCAGAATCGAGTGTGCGTCTGACGATTGCGCGCGCAAAGGCGGCGAGGCGTTCTTCTGGAGGAGCTGACTTTGGGAGGTTACCACTGACTGGGTGGACGGCTTCCGCTTTTGCGTATGCTTTACGCAGGACTTGAGCGAAGAGTTTTTCTTTTGAGCCGAAGTAGTAATTTACGGAAGCGATATTTGCTTTAGCACCACGCACGATTTCAGCGACTTTGCCATCGCGGTAGCCGGTGCGGGAGAATACGCGGATTGCGCTATTGAGCAGTTTGTCCTTCACAGTCATGGCACCACCTATTAACGAGCCCCGTCAAAATGCAAATAAAATTTTAAAATGGTGTTTTGAAATAGGGTGTAAGTACCTAAAAAAAAGGATGGCCAGTGGTGGCCATCCGGGATGGGAAGGAATGTGATGATGGGTTTATTTCTTGCGTCGGATACCGCAGGCGAGGAGGAGGCCTGAGGCCAAGAGCATGCTGCTGGTGGGTTCTGGGACAAGTATAGGAGTTCCAGTAGCGGAGAATTGTTCTGACACTGGGCCACCATTTGGAAGTAATGAAAATGCCGTGCCGAAATCCCCACTTCCGTTGAGGCCCCCGAGGTCCTTGTTGAAACTATTATTTTGGGTTGAAGTGCCTACGACAAATCTGAGTGCAGTGTCTTCGTCGACAGTGGTGCCAGTGTTCGTGGAGAGCACGGAAGAGAGAGTGTTGAAATTGACACTAAATGATAGGTAGTAATCATCTTCTGAGCCGTCTTGGGCTCCGTCGAGGTCAAGGCTATCGGTAGGGTCAGAGAAGTCGGCGGCAGTCAACTTGCGCCAATTATAGTTTACGCCGGGATTGATGGTCACAGAAGTTTCTGTACCTCGGTCGATTTTACTATCGTTGACTGAATCGTTAGAGGCGCTGAAATCGGGTGAAGCGATGAATATATCATTGCTATTTCCAGAGGAGTTTACACCGACAAAGGCGTCGAGGACAAAATCTTTATTAGCGTCAATACCAATAAAGAGGTTTGAGCTGAAGTTGCCTTTATTGTCGGCGTCTGCGTGACGTGTACGGAAATACATTGTACCATCGGTTTTATTTGATGGTGTAGAATTGTCATCGAAGGCTGTGAAAAAGAAAGGTACGAGTGCTGTACCGACGAGCTCTTCGTGTTGTGCGCCATTAGAGTCTGTAGGATCATCAGCGACTGATTTGTAGGAGACGGAGTTCCATGCGGAGCTTGGTGCGTCAATAGAGCTGAGCGCAGCAAAGCTGTGGACTGATGAGACGAGACACAAGACAGCAGTGCTATAGAAATAGCTTTTGGGGGAAGTCATAAGGGGGAGAAGTATGTTTTTGGTTTCGGGGTGGTTTAACTAGTACGGGTTATTGAATGTTGTGAGTACGCGAAAGTCAATGTTGATTTTTTGTTAGGCTGGGAGTGGGTTACGGTTCCCAGTGGCGGGCGTAGGCGATGCCGGTGGTGAGGGCATCATCTCCGGGGAGGAGGTTGCCATAGATGAGGCGGAGTGCTTTGGCATCGCAGTCGCCGAGGGTATTGGCGGAGCCTTGGTCTTCGTAGCGCGAGTAGGTAACGCTCTCGGGGAATACTGAGGTGTCTCCCATGAGGCCGAGGGTTTGGGTGATTTCTTCGAGCATGACATGGCGAAGGAAGTCCCCGGAGGCTTTGTCATTGGCGATGAAGACGCAGGCGTGCTCGATGACTTTGGTTTGGGTGGTCCAAGTGATGGAGGCAAAGCCATCGATATTGTCGTGGACATCGACATTTTCGGATTTCCCGAGTTCTTTAAGCTTTGAGGAATGGTCGATAAAGACCTTGAGGGTATTGGGGTGGTTTTCCTCGGTGATGGTGTAGCGCATGAAGGTGCCATTGAGTGCTTGATTGAGTTCTTGGATGACTGAAGTGGCAATTTCTCTTTGTTTTTTGGAGCCGCCGATGAGTTTGACGTAGGCGGGTTTTTGCCAGCGCACGATGAAGCCTTCGCCGCCGCCGTGTTCTTTACCAAGGACAGTTTCTCGGATGTAGTGGGTATCGAGAAGTTCTTTACGGTCCTGGCTGATCCAGGTGGCTATGAGTTCGACTGGATGGTGGTCGGAGCCTGGGAAATCGTCACCATTTTGGATGATGGCGCTGTGTGTGACGGGGAGGAAGGGGGAGCAGAAGATGTGGTCGATTCGTTGTCCCTCGGCGAGTTCAGGCTTCCAACGTGTGAGTGTGCTGCCTTGGTTTGCGTGATCGAGGAGGTGGTTTCTTTTTCGCCAGTCGGTAGAGTCGAGTAATAGTTTGACGGCTGGGTTGTTGGTATCGGCATTGAGGTCACCCATGACGATAGCTGGTTCATCGATATAGCGCCTTTGTTGGAGCTTAGTGATGAGTTGGTGAGCGGCTTTTTCTCTGGAGTCTTGGCTGCGGTGGTCCCAGTGGGTGTTGTAGACATAGACGGCTGCGCCGGAGGGGTCGATGAGGCGCGCCCAGGTACAGATGCGTGGGATTTGGTTTCCCCAGCTGGTACTGGCGGGTTTATTGGGTGTGTCTGAGAGCCAGAATGTGCCATGTTGGTCGGGATCGAGGCGCCACTTAGTGGAGTCGAATAAGATGGGGGTGTGTTCACCTGCTGACTTCCCATCTTGGCGTCCGACTCCGACGACTTGGTAGTTTTTGAGGCTTACTTTGAGTTCAGTGATTTGATGGGCAAGCGCTTCTTGGAGGCCGATGATTTCGTAGTCAGTGAGCAGCTTGGCAACGACGGGTTTCCTGTGTTGCCAGTCGCGGTCACCGGTATCTGACTTGGCATCGTAGCGGATGTTGTAGGTGAGAACTTTGAGTTCTCTGGCTTGGAGAAGTGTGAGGGAGGCGAGGACGAGGATTAGGAATCGTGGCAGCATAGAAATCCATGATGGCGCAGCAATGCATGGGATTCAAATACTTTATTGTTAGTTTCCTAAGAGGTTCTTCAAGGTTTGATAGATAGGTTGCCCGGTCATGCGGCGATGAAAGAGTACGAGGGCGACGAGGGTGAAGATGATGTTAGTGGCCCAAGCTGCTAGAACTGGGGATAGGTGGCCAGACTCACCGAGTGTGGGGAAGACGGTGGAGCAAAAGATCATGCCAGCGCAGAGAAAAATAGCGACGGCGACACCGCCGCCGAGTCCGCGTCTGTTGAAGACAATACCGAGGGGGGCGGCGAGCATGATGGTGATCATGCAAATGAAGGGATGGGCAATGCGGTAGTGCCAGTGCGTGAGGTAGGAACGCTTATCCGAGAGTGGGTGGTCGCGGTGGTTGGCGAGCCAGCTAGTCAGGCCTGGTATACCGAGGTAGGGTGGTTTGAGGCCAGGGTTGATAATTTGGTAGGGTGTTTCGGGCCAATCAAAAGTAAGGTTTTCGTTATGTGTGACGGGGGTGACATTGCCCTCCTTGATGGTGTGAATGAGGGGAGTTTCTAGTTCCCAGATGCGTGCGTCGACGGACCAGGAGGCATTTTTTGTAATGATGCGTTGGACTATCGAGTCGTCTTTCATGACGGTGATGTTCACAGATTTAAGGGGTTCACCGTGATCGTGTTCTGCGGGGAATGCGCCGACGTACCAATGACGTGAGTCATCGTTATTCTGGTAGGCGACGTGGCGTGCTTCACTGGCTTCGATTCCGCGTGCTTGTTCAAGGATACTTTTTTCTTGGCTGTCGGCATAGGGGGCCCAGTGGTAGTTGAAGACCATGCACATGAGTGTGCAGAGGAAGCCAAAGCCGATGAGTGGGCCGACGATGCGGGTCACGCTGCGGCCAGTTTGGATCATGGCGACAATTTCCTGGTCTTTGGACATTTTACCCAGTGACCAGAGTAGCCCTAGCATGAGGGAGTAGGGGAGGATGAATACGAGCAAGGATGGGAGCTTAATGAGGTAGTGTTTTCCCATGAGGTAGAGCATGTCTTCACTCTCTTTGAAGTCTGAGAGGTTATCCTGGATGTCTTCCAGAAACATGATGATGAAGAGGGCTCCGAAGCAGATAGCAAAGCTATTGAGGAAGGTCTTGAGTGTGTAGCGGTCGAGGGTGCCGCAACAGCGATAGATCACTGAGGCGAGAAAGGGGATAAAGAGGATGAAGCTGAGTAACCAGGGACGTAGTTGGTAGGCTGGTACCACTGAGTCAGGGTAGCCGATGATTTGTTGATTTACGGCGGCTTGTTCGATAGGGCACAGCAAGAATGAGGCACCAGCTCCTAGGATAAAGAGTAGGGTGGGCCAGAGAAGTTTGCTGAGAGCCTTGGGCATACGCCCAATGTGTGTCCGTGAGCACGACACTGCAATCCTAAACATGGTGATTTCATTTGCAGTGGGACGGGTGCATGTTACATATCACGAAGAATGGCGGGACAAGACTTTAAAGGGCAAGTGATGAGTCGCTTAGTGGGGGCTCCTGTAACGAAGTGGTTGTTACTTATTAATTTGGCTATTTTTGTGTTGGGCTTCGACTGGACGAATTCTGGAGATGTTTCCATGCTGACGTATTATGGGTGTTATGTGATTCCGTGGGCGTTTGAAGGCGGGCAGGTCTGGCGTTTGTTAAGTTTTCAATTTTTGCATGGTGATTTAGGGCATTTATTTTTCAACATGTTTGGTTTGTACATGTTTGGTGGGATGTGTGAGAGGATTTTGGGGAGTAGGAGGTATGTGGCTTATTACTTGCTGTGTGGTATGGCAGGTGCGCTTTTTTATACATTGTTAGTATTGCTTGGTTGGCTTAGTTCGGGAGTGTTGGTGGGCGCGTCTGCGGGGATTTTTGGCATTTTAGTAGCGATGGCGATGCGGGCACCAGACATGCGAGTGCAGTTACTTTTTCCACCGATACCGATGCAGCTGAGAACCTTTGCGCTGGCGATATTGGGGCTAGGGGTGTTTGTAGTATTAAGTTCTGGACCCAATGCGGGAGGGGAGGCTGGCCACTTGGGTGGGGCGCTGATGGGGTATCTGTTTATGCGCTACCCGCGGACGTTAGATTGGACTGAGTTAAAGCGTGGTAGGAAAAAGAGTGGGAAGGTGAGAAAGGCATATGAACCAAAGTTGCGACCTCGAAGCTCTGTCAATCTCGACAGCTCTGAGGTTGACCGGATACTGGATAAAGTGAATAAGGGCGGCATGCAGTCGCTTACAGAAGAGGAGCGGCAAACATTGCTAAGAGTATCAAGAGGGGAATAGATGATGACGGATGAAGAGATGGTAGAGTGTGCGGATGCGAGCCGCCAGATGGAGCGATTACGTGCGATAATGCATAGGTTGAGGGCTCCAGGTGGGTGTCCGTGGGATGCTGAGCAGACGCATGAGAGCATTATTAGCAACCTCATTGAGGAGGCATATGAAGCTGTCGATACGATTAAGCGAGGAGACGTGGAGCATATGAAAGAGGAGTTAGGTGATCTACTTCTGCAGGTTGTGTTTCATGCGGAGATTGCGGAAGGCAATGGGCATTTTAATTTTGATGATGTGGCACGTGAGATTTCAGAGAAGTTAGTGCGGCGCCACCCTCATGTGTATGGAGCGTCTGAGGTAGAAAATACTGAGGGGGTTTTGAACCAATGGGATGCCATCAAACTACAAGAAAAGGGGGGCGTATCGAAGGGGCTCCTTGATGGTGTGGGGGATGGACTGCCAGGTCTGCTGAAGGCCTATAAGTTGCAAAAGAAAGCCTCTAAAGTCGGCTTTGACTGGCCAGATGTGGTATCGGTTTTAGATAAAGTCCGTGAGGAATTAGCCGAGGTCGAAGAAGAGATCGAGAAGCGGGAGGAGCATGGTGCGAAGAATGAGAGGGAGTTAGAGGCCGAGGTGGGAGATTTATTGTTTTCAGTGGTGAATGTGGCGCGAAAGTTAGGTGTCGATCCAGAGGTGGCGTTAGACGGAACAAATCACAAGTTTTTGAGACGTTTTAGCCATATGGAAAGGGCGCTTGAAAAGGAAGGAAGGGATTTAGGTTCTGCGAGCCTTGATGAGATGGAAGCGCATTGGCAAGAGGCGAAACATATAGCAAGCGAATAGAAGCCAGCATAGATGCGCTATCTTGTTGCAATTTGCTAACAAATCTGACTTTATAGAGAGTTAGAAATGAACGATTCCTTCCAAGACACGTTGGATTTGGTGCTCAAGGCATCGAATGAGGGTATATGGGACTGGGAGGTTGGGAGTGAGGAGATCTATTATTCTGATAGAATTTATGTTTTTCTTGGGTGTGCAAAAGGGGAGGCTCCAAACATCATTAAGCATCCGGAGACCATGTTGTTGCCAGAGGATGCGAGTTATCTGGAAAACATCCTTTCATTGGTATTGCTAGACGAGGACGAGGAGCTATTTGCTATCGATTGTCGTATCAAGCGACCAGATGGTGAGATTTGTTGGTTACGCGTGAGGGGGGTGGTGGTACGTGAGGGTGGCGAGGCTGTACGCTTAGTGGGGTCGATGATAGATATTTCGAAGCGCAAGCGAGCCGAAGAAGAGTTAGATGAAGAGCGTACGATGTTACGATTGGTTGTCGATAACGTGCCAGTGCAGGTATATTTCAAGGATAAGCATTCTCGTTTTACATTGGTGAACAAGCGACAAGCTGAGTGGGTGGGGTGTAATTCTGAGATGGAGTTAATTGGGAAGTCGGATGCTGATTTTTACACACCGATTGGGTCAAAGCACACGCACATTGACGAGTTGCACATCATGGAGACGGGCAAGCCGATTTTGGGGCAGATCCAGCGGGAGATGTGGCCACATCGTCCGGACACCTTTGTGCAAGTGGTGAAGCAGCCGTGGTATGACAGCAGGGGGCGCTTGGCTGGAACATTTGGTGTCTCTACCGATGTTTCTGGGATTGTTGAGTCTCAGGCTCGCTTGGAGGAGATTGCACTGGATTTACAAGCGAAGAACCATAGTTATCAGGAAGAGTTAGGTTTAGCGAGGGAGGTGCAGCAGGCTTTATTGCCAGGCAACGATGGGCACTGGGATGAACGCGTGGCGTGTGTGAAAGAGTTTGCGAGTATTGACAGCAAGTATATACCGGCGACTGAGTTAGCTGGTGATTACTATGATGTGTTGCCGATAGCAGATGGTGTGGTGGGTTTGTTTATATGTGATGTGATGGGGCATGGGGTGCGTTCGGCTTTGGTGGTATCAATGATTCGGGGGTTGATGGAGAAGGCGTCTCACCATGCTGACCGGCCTGCACGGTTCTTGGAGAAGATGAATCAGGGTTTGTGCAAGATTTTGGGGCCCACGGATGTGAACATGTTTGCGACGGCTTGCTATTTGGTTGTCGATTTTAACATTGGAACATTGAGGGTATGTTGTGCTGGTCATGATATCCCTCTGCTAGTTGAGAAGGGCAGCGATCGGTTATTGAGTTGTGAAGCGCCCAAGGGACCGGCTTTAGGCTTTTTTGAAGAAGCTGAGTATACGAGTTGTATCTTTGAGTTAGAAAGGATTTCAGAGGCACTCTTATTTACTGATGGCATCTATGAGTCCTCGAATAAGGAGGGAGAGGACTGGGGGATTGAGCGTTTTAAGCAATCTTTCATAGAGGTTCGTAATAGTGATGAAACCGAAGAGTTAGATCGTCTCTGTGCGAAGGCTCTTAGTTGGGTCAAGGGGAAGGGCTTTGACGATGATGTGTGCTTGCTGACTATTCGCATGAAGGGGGCAGTGTAGTCTCTGCTTTCTTGTTGCACGTATGTGAGTTTCCAGTTTTTATGGTAGGAATGCAGACGACCACACAGGATCGCTTAGAGCTTGCCCTACGTGCCTCGAACGAGGGGATATGGCAGTGGAACGTCATTGAGCAAGAGGTGAGTTATTCGGAGCGTGTTTTAAGCTTCTTAGGGTACGATTCAGGTGAGGCACCGAACATTTTTCTGCAGCCTGATTTGTATTTGCACGAGGATGACTTGCCACTATTCAAGCAAGAAGTGGGCGGGATTCTGAGGGATCGGGGGACGGATTTGATGGCGGTGGATTGTCGGTACCGGCGTCCTGAGGGGTATTTTGCCTGGTTGCGGATCCGTGGGGCATGTATTCGCAATGATCATGGTAGGGTGACGAAGATTGCGGGGTCCATGATAGATATATCAAAGCGTAAGAATGCGGAGAATGCACTGAGTGATGAGCGGCATTTGTTACGCCAGTTGATAGAAAACATTCCCAATAACATTTACTTCAAGGATCGAGATTCTCGGTTTGTGATGGTGAACAAGGCGACGGCGGTGAAGATGGGGTACCAGAGCCCGAAGGAAATTATTGGTAAAACTGACCATGACTTTTTTGACAAGGTGCATGCGGATAAGTCGCGCAGTGACGAAGTGGAAATTATGGAGAGTCTCTTGCCTCAGGAGGAATCGTTGGAGCGAGAGACTTGGGAAGGTGGTGAGCAAGACACTTGGGTTTTAACGACGAAGATTCCTTGGCTTGATAGTAAGGGAGGAGTTCGGGGGACCTTTGGTGTGACAAGCGACGTGTCGGACATGGTGAATGTGCAGATTCGATTATCGAATGCTGCTGCGGAGTTGAAGAAGCGCAACCAAGAGTATCAGGAAGAATTGGAGTTGGCGCGGCAGGTTCAGCATTCAGTGTTAGATCCAAAACCTGAATCCTTTCCTAGGATGGGTAAGGGGACTGCATGCGGTGTGGGCTTTAGTACTTACTACAAGCCAGACAGTGAGATGGCTGGTGACTTTTATGAGGTCTTTGCGATTTCGGACACGAAGGCTGGAGTGCTGATCTGTGATGTGATGGGGCACGGAGTTCGCGCGGCCTTGGTGGTTGCGATGTTGCGTGGTTTGATTGAGAAGGAGAGCGACTCCGCCGAGAGTCCTGAATGGTTTTTGTACGGTTTAAATGACAGTCTGGTGAACATCTTTAGCCACGCAGGGATTCAGATGTTTGCTACGGCATTGTATTTGATCTTTGATTTAGAGAAGGGGCGGATGGAATTTGCGACAGCTGGTCACCCTCTTCCGATCATTCGTAAGGACGGGGTGGCGCGAGTGCTGAGCTCTGAGAAGATTGTTAGAGGGCCGGCATTGGGGTTGGTTCCTGAGGCTCCCTATGGGGCAGATAGCATTGGGTTAGATGAGCTCGATCAGGTCATTATGTTTACCGATGGCATCTACGAGGTTGAGAATGCTGAAGGGGAGGAGTTAGGAGTGGAACGCTTGATCCGTTTCTTATCTGACCGAATTCAGTCAGGGGGGGGGGAGACACTCGATGCGATTGTGGCATTGGCTGGTGAGCACTGTGGGTGTGCTCACTATGGGGATGATGTGTGTATGCTTGCGGTCGATGTACACAAGAAAGCCTAGGATCTCGAGCGAGGCCCTAGGCTTTAGGAGTGAAGTATTTATCCCTACTTAACTCGAAATATATTTAGCGAACTTCGTTCCCAGTGCCGAGGTCGAACTGAAGTTGTAGCCATACAGCGTCTTCATGTCCCATGCCGTCGCGCCAGTCGCGGTTGTATTGGAGACGAACGTGGCCACCGAGGAGGTCGTTGACTGTGTATTGGCGGGTGAGAGCAAGGGTGCCGCGTTGGCGTTTTTGTAGGTGTTCGATTGGCTCACCGACACCTTGGAGGTAGTCGTAGCGGAGACCGAGTTCCCAGAGTTCTCTGAAGCCCCAACCGATGCCAGTATGAAGGCCCCATTCATTGGCTGAGCCATTGATATCACCATCTTCGCTTACATAATCGAAGTCGCGGTAGATGGGTTCAATGGTTGCTCTGAGGTGCTTACCGCCTGACTCGAGGCCATTTTCACGCCATTGGTAGGTGAGGTCAGTTCCAACGATGTGTCCGCGTTTTTTATAGCCGTTTTTACCTGTGAGGTAGCTGAGGCCGTAGGTGAGTGATTGGAAGTCTGTGTGGTAATAGATTCCCTTCAGGCGGGCTGAGATAATTTCATCTTGGAGGAGAGCGTCTTCACCTTCGAGGTGTTCTTCGTGCTCATCTCCGTGATCTTCGTCTTCGTCGTGGTGGTCTTCATCTTCGTCGTGATGCTCTTCTTCACCGTGTCCATGTCCGTGACCATGATCTCCGTGGGCGACTGCATTACCGTAGGCGACAGAGATCAGTGAGTCATGCTCGAAGGGGAGCCTATAGCTTAGTTCAAGGCTGTCGGAGATAAGGCCTTCATCACCGAGGAAGCGTGTGGTGATGAGGTTTGCATCGGCGAAGTACCAGCTGTGAAGGTGTTGGGTGTTTTGGCTAGTGACGCGGTTGAGCAAGCGACCGCCGCGGAACTCGAAGCCGCCGGGGATTTCGAGAATTTTGAGGAATGCTTCTTCGACTTCACCATCCCATTTATTACGTTCGTCGAGGAAGGTATTGTAGCTCACGAAACCGGCTAGATGTTCGCCGTATCTGGCGGAGAGGTTGAACTCGAGCCCTTGGAGGGTGAATTCGTCGTTAGGGTCGTGAGCATGGGTTGCTAGCTCAGCTTCGTCGGTGGAAGCTTGGCCGAAGGCCATATTGAGGTGAGCGTTGTAATCGAGCTGGAAGTCTGCAGCGATGGCTGGAGCGACAGACCCTAATAGTAGTGCTGTAGTGATGGTATTTCTCATTTATTTGAGTGCGTTTTTGATGGTTGTTACATTGTGTTGGAACATACCGATGATGGAATTAGCCGTGTCGGCGTAGAGTGCTGGAGCAATCTTGACGCCAGTTGATTGGCTGATGGTTTTTAGGCTTTTTGTATTGGCGCCTTTTTCGGGGAAAATTGCTTTGACCTTATTTTTCTTAATCGTTGCAATGGCTTCAGAGATGTACTGGGGTGAAGCTGATTGTTCTTTGTTGAGTCCCTGGACAGGGATAGATTTGAAACCAAATTCTTTACAGAAGTATCCGAAAGCGGCGTGCGCAGTAGCGAGGTGGCGTTGGCTGCGGGGGATGGAGGCAATTTCTTTTTTCGCCCAGGACTTGAGGCCTGAGAGTTGGCGGCGGTAGGCTGAGGAACGTGATTTGTATGAAGCAGCGTTGGCTGGGTCTATTTTGCTGAGAGCTTTCTCCACAGAGGTGGTAGCTCTGCGCCACGCTTCGATGGAATGCCACCAATGGGGATCAAGGGCACCCACGACATGTTTTGGGCAGCATGCGTATACTGCTGACTTTCCTGAAATTCTGAGTGAGGGGACATCTCTGCCCACTTCTAGAACCATCGCCTTGTTACCGACGATTGACTTTAGTTTGGGTAGGAAGGGTTCTAGGTTTTTGCCAAAAGCGAGATACAGCGTCGCGCCTTGTGCTTTGGTCAGTTTGCTTGGAGTGGGGCGAAATGTATGTGGATCACCATTGGGGCCCATGAGGTCGATGACAGTAACATGCTCGCCTCCAACTTGACGGGCAAGGTCTGCCAGAAGAGGGCTGAGGGTGGCTACTTTGGTTTTAGCCGAACAGAGCATGGCACTTACGATCAGTAGCAGGAGGCTGAGGATCTTCATGGAAGGGGTTGTACATGCAACAATATTGCGGTTGCAAGTTAATAATGTCACTCAGTTGCATTTGTTTCTATTGTACATCGGCTTGATAATCTGTTAGGTTGGAGGGTTTTGAGAATGTTTAGTTGAGATTATGGGGATGTGGGGATAGAAAGCATTAGATGAGTGCGATTCCGAGCAATGAGAGCCCTGTGGAGTGGAAGAGTTGGCAGGCTGAGATTCCAGCGACTTTGATGTTTATCAAGCGAGGTGGGGAGGTTTTATTGATTGAGAAGCTGACTGGGATTGGTCAGGGGAAGGTGAATGGGCCTGGGGGGAAGATTGATCCAGGCGAGACAGCGGAGGAGGCTATTGTTAGGGAATGTCAGGAGGAATTGCACATCACGCCCAAGGGGGCTGTGAAAATGGGGGAGTTGCATTTTGCGATGTCTGATATTCCGGACATTCACTGTCATGTGTTTATGGCTACTGAGTTCGAGGGGACTCCTACAGCGACACGGGAGGCAAATCCGATGTGGACTGCTATAGAGGCGATTCCTTATGACCGCATGTGGGAGGATGACCGTCATTGGCTGCCTCAGATGTTAGAGGGGCAAGTTTTTACTGGGCGATTTCAGTTTGAGGGGGAGAAGATTGTGTGGATGGATGTGCGTTTTGGTGAATGTGGGCGAGGCCTGTGGTACGGACATTCATAGATAGACAGTGAGGTGATGATTGGAATCACCCTGTTAGATTAGGGGAGATGCTTAAGGTCTTTGGGGGGATTGGAGTTTGGCACATACCCTCTCTCGAGTAGTATTAGACGCATGGAGTGTGGTTAAGTCTTGTGAAGTTTGCGCTACGTTATTTTAGACTAAGTTGGATTAGCTTAAACCATGTCATCGTTGTTATTCTGTAAGCTCATTCCGACCGTTCGTCCATTCCGTTTCACTCATTGATATTAGGGAAGAAAAAAGCTCCAAGGCTTGGAGGCCGAGGAGCTTTTTGGGAGAGGAAATTGGAAGCGTGAGCTTATTTGGCAGGCGCTTTATCGAGGTCGAATGCGGAGTGCACGACGCGGGCTGCGTCTTCGATATCGGTTTCGTCGACGGTGACGGCGATTTTAATTTCGGAGGTTGTGATCATACCGATATTGATACCGGCTTCACCGAGCGCTTCGAACATTTTGGCAGCGACACCTGAGTGTGAGCGCATGCCGATACCGACACAGGAGAGTTTTGCGATGCCGCCTTCGGTTTCAACTTTGGATTGGTCACCGAGTTTTGCGAGCACGGGTTTGAGGGCAGCTTGGGCCTTGCCGAGGTCATTGCTGTGCATCGTGACTGAGTGGCGAGCCATTCCATCGTGCGCGATGTTAGAGATGATCATGTCGATATTGATCTCAGCGTCAGCGAGGGCGGAGAGGATGGATGCTGACATTCCTGGTTCATCGGGAATGCCGGTGATGGTGAGGCGAGCTTGGGAGCGCTCTATTGAGACGCCGCGGATGACTACTGATTCCATATTATCGTGTTCTTCGGTTACAATGGTTCCTGGGTTATCGTTCAAGGATGAGCGGACCTCGAAGATCACGCCATATTTTTTTGCAAATTCAACGGAGCGGGATTGCATGACCTTGGCGCCAGAGGAGGCGAGTTCAAGCATCTCGTCGTAGGAGACTTCTGGCATTTTACGAGCGTCTTTGACGACTCGCGGGTCACAGGTGTAGACGCCATCGACGTCAGTGAGGATTTGGCAGGTATCGGCTTTGATCGCAGCGGCTACAGCGATAGCTGATAGATCGGAGCCCCCTCGGCCGAGTGTGTGGATGAGTCCATCTTCGCGCAGTCCTTGGAAGCCGGCACAGATAACGACTTTACCTTCACTGATGTATTGGTGAATGAGGCTGGGGTCGATGGCGTCGATTTTGCCACGGGTGTGTGAGCCAGTGGTTTTGATACCAGCTTGGCGGCCAGTGACGGAAACGGCCTCGACTCCGAGTTCATGGAGGGCCATGGAAACAAGGGCGATAGATTGTTGTTCCCCTGTGGAGAGGAGGACATCGAGTTCACGCTCAGCGGGGTCTTGAGTCAACTCGTTGGCCATACCGATGAGTTTATCGGTGACGCCACCCATTGCTGAAACTACGGCGACCACCTGGTTGCCTTCATCGCGGAGGCGTTTGATACGGCTAGCCACATTACGAATACGATCGAGTGAGCCTACTGAGGTGCCGCCATATTTTTGGACGATGAGAGCCATGGTACTATACGAGTGATTATCTGTTTAGTTATGCGGCGTGGTGCCGCGTTGGATGGATGGGGTAATTCAGAGCGTCTAGGATGTCTAGTCTAGAAATTAATGGGCGAGTCATGAATTCAGAATGGGAACACCATTTTGAGCCTCAATGGATGAGGGTTTTGTTTGCATGACAGAGATGACGAATTTTGCTGTCGCATTGTCTTGCAATTTTATGAAGTGTTGCTCAGATTTGTTAAATATTAGTCGGATTTGGTAAATTTAAACACCGTGAGCATTATGAAGAAAAAACAATTATTTGGGACTGATGGAATAAGAGGGAGAGCGAACCAATGGCCAATCACGCCAGAAGTGGGGATGCGAATTGGGCGTGCGGTAGCACGCGTGTTGAATGCGCAGATGCCGGGCCAGCACAAAGTAGTGATAGGCAAAGACACGCGCTTGTCTGGGTATATGTTAGAGAATGCCATCACGGCAGGATTGGTATCTGAGGGAGCTCGTGTTTTATTGACTGGGCCGGTACCGACACCTGCGATAGCGTATTTGACGAAGTCGATGGCGTGTGATGCTGGTGTGATGTTGACGGCATCTCACAATCCCTACACGGACAATGGGATTAAGATATTTGGGCCGGATGGGTATAAGTTAAATGATGCGTTGGAGGAGGAGGTTGAGGCGATCATTCTTGAGGCGGAACTGAGTGAGCCTGAGGGGGAGTTAGGGAAGGCCTATCGGATTGAGGATGCGACTGGTCGGTATATTGAGTTTGCGAAGGCATCGATTGGGGCGCGATCATTGAAGGGGTTGAAGATTGTGATCGATTGTGCTCACGGGGCTGGGTATTTTGTGGGGCCGTTGATTTTAGAGGAATTGGGGGCTGAGGTGATTACGAGTGGGGTGCAGCCTGATGGTAAGAATATTAATGAGGGAGTGGGGGCATTACATCCGGATCGGGCGGCGGCTCTGGTGAAGGAGCATGGTGCTGATCTGGGAGTATGTTTGGATGGTGATGCGGACCGGGTCATTTTCATTGATGAATTTGGCAGCGAGGTGTCAGGTGACAAGATTCTGTATCTTTGTGCAAAGGCACTAAAGTCGCAGGGGAGGTTAGAGAATGATACATTGGTAGCCACTGTGATGAGTAACCTCGGGCTAAAGACTGCATTGGCGCGGGAAGGCATTAGCGTAGCAGAGACTGGGGTGGGGGACCGATTAGTGATCGAGTGTATGCGTGATCATGGTTACTCGTTAGGTGGTGAGAACTCGGGGCATATTATTTTTGCTGAGAGTGCGACGACTGGCGATGGTTTGATGTCGGCACTTAAAGTGTTAGAAATTATGCAAGAGGCGGCGATGCCATTGTCGCGTTTGGTGGATGGGATGGATGAGTTCCCTCAGGATTTACGTGGACTTGAAGTACGAGAGAAACCTGAGATTTCTGAGGTTCCGGAATTAGTGGGGGTGATTGATGAGGTGGAGGAGACATTGGGAGAGGATGGACGTGTATTGGTGCGGTATTCTGGAACTGAGAACAAGATTCGGGTTTTAGTGGAGGCGAAGGATGAGGTTATGGCGCGCGAGTCGGCGGACAAGATTTGTGCAGTGGTTGAGTCAAGTATCGGAGTGGGAGCGGGAGCATAGTTGTATGAAAAGAATTGATGCAGAAGTGGTGGGCGATTTTTGGCCTCTCGGAGGGAAGGTTGTGAGTGGTGGTCAATTTGTGGCGGGCAAGACGCTGGAGCAGTGGCAAGCGAAGCTCTGCGTGGAAGGAGCGAGTATGGCAGAAAATGCATGGGTTGGTTCAGAGGATTGGGGGAAGTTGGTTGGAGTTAGTGATGGGGCAGTATTGGTGAACGAAGCGGGTGAGCGACTTGCGTGGACTGGTGATGGGAGTGGCCCCGGTATTCTGGTGGGTGCGTCATCGTTTCTTGTTCTCTATCCGTGGGACATCATCAGGGTCAATGAGCAGATCGTTGGCGGTTTGGAGGAAGAGGTGACGCTTGGGGAGGTGAGTGCAGCAGCCCATATTGAGGGTGTTGTGCATGTGGGCGAGGGTACGAGGATATTACCGGGAGTATTTATTGAGGGTAATGCTGTGATTGGAGCTGGGTGTAAGATCGGTCCTAACTGCTATATCAGAGGGAATACAGCGATTGGGGATGGGGTTCACATTGGGCAGGCGGTAGAAGTGAAGAACTCGGTGATTGGGCATGGTAGCTCAGTTGGTCATTTGAGTTACGTAGGCGACAGTGTGCTTGGAGATAAAGTCAACTTTGGAGCAGCGACGGTGACTTCTAACTTACGGCACGATGGATGTAACCACCGGAGTTTGGTGGCAGGTAGGTTGATGGAAACGGGCAGGAGGAAGTTTGGTACGATTGTTGGTGATGGGGTGCATACAGGCATCCACACAGCGATTTATCCGGGAAGAAAGTTAGGAGCGGGTACGTCAACACGCCCTAACGAGAGTGTAGAGACTGATAAATTAGATTAACTGATAGATAATAAAATGTGTGGAATAGTAGCATACGCAGGAGACAGGGCGGCATCGCCAATATTGATACAGGGGCTAAGAAAGTTAGAATACCGTGGTTATGATTCAGCGGGGATCGCGATTCATCGCGGGAGCAAGATTGAGGTATACAAGCAGGAGGGAAAGGTTGCGAATTTGGTGGAAAGCTTAGGTGATTATCATGGTGACCCAGTACATCGAGGAGCAAAGGTGGGCATTGCACATACGCGTTGGGCAACACATGGACCGCCGACGACTGCGAATGCGCATCCGCATCATGCGGGTGATGGCAGGATAGCTCTGGTTCACAATGGAATTATTGAGAACTACCGAGGGCTAAAAGCGCGTTTAGAGAGTGCTGGGCATCAATTTTCATCAGACACCGACAGTGAGGTACTCGCGCATTTAGTGGATTCGTATTACGACGGGGATCTTCTAAGTGCCTTGTCAGCAGCTTTGAAGGAGGTAGAGGGGACTTACGGCGTGGCGTGTATTTGTTCCGATGAACCACAGAGACTGTTAGTTGCGCGGCGAGGATCTCCTATTGTTATTGGAGTAGGGGATGGTGAGACGATTGTCGCTTCTGATGCTTCGGCGATTATTAATCACACGCGGCAGGTGATTTACTTAGATGATAATGACATTGCATTGATAGATGGTGGGCGGGTTGATATTAGGACCTTGGATGCGGTTCCTGTGCAACGTGACATGGCATCAATTGATTGGTCTGCGGATGCAGTGGAGAAGGGCGGGTATGAGCATTACATGTTGAAGGAAATTTTTGAACAACCCGAAGCGATACGCAATGCCATACGCGGTCGTGTTGATGTGGAGAGGGGGACGGCCATCTTATCTGGTTTAGGTTTGAGTCCTCGTGAGTTGGTGGAGTTTCAACGTTTATTAATCGTGGGATGTGGCACTTCTTTGAATGCTGGTCTTGTGGGTGAGTATGCGGTGGAGGACTTTGCCGCGATGTTAGGTGAGGTTGAGCAAGCAGCGGAGTTTCGCTATCGCAACCCGATTGTGGGAAGTAAGGACTTGGTTGTTGCCGTGAGTCAGTCGGGAGAGACTGCTGATACGCTTGCGGCAGTGAGGGAGGCGATAGATAAGGGTGCGATGGTGGCAGGCTTGGTGAATGTTGTTGGTTCAACGATTGCACGGGAGGCGGGACGCGGGGTTTATCTACATGCTGGGCCGGAAATTAGTGTGGCATCGACAAAAGCATTCACCTGTCAGGTAGCAGTTTTATTATTAGTCGCATTAAAGTTGGCTAGGGGCAGGCGCATGTCGAGAGAGGTGGGAATGGGCATTGCAGGCGAGGTGCTAAGGGTGCCGGAGTTAGTAGAGAAGGTCCTAGAGAGCAATGCAGCGATTGCGGATGTGGCGAGTCACTTTGTGGGGTACGAGCATATGTTTTATATTGGGCGTGGATATTTATTTCCGGTAGCGCTGGAGGGGGCATTGAAGATTAAGGAGATTTCTTACATTCATGCGGAGGCCTACAATGCAGCTGAGCTAAAGCACGGGCCGATCGCCTTGTTAGATGAAAAGATGCCAGTGGTAGCTTTGCTGAACCGTGGACCGGGTCAGGAGAAGACGGTAGGAAATGTGGAGGAATGTCGTGCACGTAAGGCGCCGGTCTTGGGGGTGATTACTGAGGGGGATGCCGAGGCGAAGGCAGCATGTGACAGGGTGATTGAGGTGCCTGAGTGTTCACATTACATTGCCACGATAGTGAGTACGGTGGCTCTACAATTATTTGCTTATCATGTGGCAAGGTTACGAGGGTGTGCGATCGATCAGCCGAGGAATTTAGCGAAGAGCGTGACGGTCGAGTGAGTGCCAGTGAGTGCCAGTGAGTGGGGGGTAAATGGGCGCTAGAGAAAGGCAAGCAACCGTTAGTCGGGTTGGGTGATGCGTTGTAGTCTAGGCTCATGACGCGTAAGGGAAATTTGATCTTATATGGGACACAGACTGGGACAGCAGAGGACTTGGGGGGAGAGCTGCAAGAAGCGCTTGAAGAAATGGGGGTGAAGGCAGGCTGTGAGAATGTGTTTGATATTGAGATGTCACGTCTGAGTGAAGTCGAGCGGGTTTTTGTCTTGATCAGCACGTGGGGGGATGGAGATCCACCTGATGATGCGGAGGGTTTTTGTGAGTGGTTAGAGGAATGTGATAGTGGGGCGCTTAATGGCTTGGAGTATGGGGTTTTTGGATTGGGAGATAGTGGCTACGAGCAATTTTGTGAATGTGGGAAGTTTGTGGATGCCAAGATGGAAGCAGCAGGGGGGCGGCGGATTCTTGAACGGGTGGATTGTGATATAGATATTGATGGGCCCTTTGCGGCTTGGCTTGAGTTGGTAAAGCAAAGTTTCGGCGTTCCAGCTATTTCATAGATCACCCATTGTTATTCATACAGCACTGGTCAGTATAGGTGAGTCGATGGCCCTGGGGTGACCCGGGGCCATTTTTTATGAGGTATCTGAGACCATCTCTCGACTCGGAATAGACGAATGGAGTGTGGTTGAGTCTTGTGAAGTTTGCGCTTCGCGATTTTAGAGTAAATCGGATTCTCTTACAGAATGTCATCGTTGTCATTCAGTTGTCCTGCGCGTGCGGGAGGCCTTCACTCCGCCTTGATATTCTGCAAGCTCATTCCGACCATTCGTCCATTCCGTTTCGCTCAATGGCATTAGTTGACAGCAGGTCTGGTAAGAAGTCGGCTCCAGAGGTAGAAGTGTTCGGTGCCACCCACGCTGAGGGACAGGATTTCTTTGCCGTATGCATTATAGGCGATGAGTTCGCTCTGGTGGAGGTTTTCGGAAGTGGTGATTTGAGCGCGCAGGTTGTAGACTTGGGTCATATCGATGGCAAATTGTGCTTCTGGGGAGTGGAGGTAGAGGTGTCCCCAGTGGTGAGAAAAGGAAAGGATTGATGAGGCTTGTAGTGAATGAGTCGACAAGCCCGAGTGCTTGATCTGCACTTCCTGAGGGAAGGTGCATTGGGAGATTATATGAAAGAGGGGGTGAAGTTTGCTATTGCGCCTGATGTCATCTCTTTTTCCTGCGCAGCAGGGGCAGCAAGGGGCGTATCTGTCCTGAATGCATGGAAATTGACTGATGGGGGTGGATTGGGTGACAGTGGAAACTAAGGTGCTGAGAACGTTTTTGTTTGTTGGGGAGTCATCGAAGGCAATGGATAGGGCTTCAGGGCTCGAAGGGTGGCGCAACTCGATTGAGAAGTCTCTGTGGCAGCAGGTGCCGGATTGGAGTGATAGAGTATCGAGTGTTTTGGGTTGAAAGCTGATTCCAGCCTCTGGGACTGTTAGGATGGAGTCGAGCTTGGTGAGTGAGAGTTGGGAGACTGTTCTAGAGCTCATTATTCCATTAGAGTGGAGCATGAGGGTGATGTCGTGGAGTTGATTGAGTCGTTCCAACAATGGTGTACTCAGCGTGGGGAGCTGCCAGATTTCGTCATGGAGCAGGGACTTAAGAGTAGAGCATTTCATAGGGATACAGAGATTTGTGTTAAGCGACGAGTTTGAGGCAGGCCTGAGGGAGGTGATTTGGGTTGTAGAAGGTGGTGTGAAGTTCGGAGCCTCGTTTGATGGATTGGTGGTAGGAGATTGAGTGAGGGTGGAGGTCGATCTGCGTGTTGTGATAGCAATGAAGAGTGACGCGGTCGGGGTTGAGTGTGAGGTCAGCGGCTTTGAGGCGTTTGCTTACGATTCCACCTTCAGTGAAGAGGTCGATAGAGAAACCTGATTTTTGGTTTGCTCGGTTGAGGGTGAGCTCGCAGATATGTGCGAGTGATTGGACAGGAATTGGAGGGGTAGCTTGAGGGCTGGCTTTCTCTTTAGTGTGATTAGGTTCGGCGCGTGCAAAGAGTTGAAGAAGGCAGCGCAGGCAATCGTCCTGTTGGTTTTCTAGTAACCGAATACTATGAAAGAGAGCGTGTTTAGAGGAGAGGAAGGCGAACTCTGTGCCAAGGCCGAGGGGGGACTTGGGTTGGGTGACCCAGCCATGCTGCCAGTTGAGGAAGTTCCAGAGTGTGGAGCCGTCAATGCTTTCGCTTTTATCTTCGAGTGAAGAGGTAATGTGGCGAGGGTATTTACCGACTTCGGTGATTTGGGCGATGGCGTTAGTGTATCGGGCTTCGACAACACCGAGGCTGTGGAGGCGGTGGACAATGCGGGACCACGAGGGGTTGAGAACACTGGCTTTGATCATGCTGTGACTCAATCAGCATGAGCGCGTGTGGGCTAACGTCTGAATACCTTTGATTAGCGGTTGTTTGATTTCGCTTGGAGAGGAAGGGTGGATTTATACCGTCTCTCGACTCGGAATAGTACTATTTGAGGGAAGCAGTTTTGCGTGTGGCTGCTTGTTTACGTTTTTTGAGCATTTTCTTTTTGGCCTTATCGGACATGAGGTTACAGCCGCAGCTGCCACAGCAAGCAGAGCTTTTGAGTGAGCGATAGATTTTCCAAGCAAGGAAGAGGAGCGCAGCAGCGACGAAGCTGAGGGCTAGTATGGTCTGGGTACTTGGCATGGATAGGCGATGGTTGGTGGCGGCCTTTCGCCCGCGAACGTAATGTTTGTGGGGGAGCGATCGGGGCTAGGGTTGGCCGCACTAGAAGCCTAATAAACTACCGATTTGGAATACTGCAAGTGCAGCAAGGTAGGCAAAGAGTGACATGCCGGCCAGCTGGCCGATGGCCCATTTATAGGAATTGGTTTCTCGTGCTACTACGGCTGAGGTCGGGAGGCATTGCAGGGCGTAGATGAAGAAGACGAGTAGGCTCAGGAGGGTGAGTGGGGTGTAGATTTTTCTGCCATCTGGCCAAGTGGCTGCGGCGAGTTCTTCCCGCAGCAGGAGGTCTTGTTCATCTTCATCGGCATCTTCACTGATGCTGTAGGAGATTTTAAGTGAGGAGACAAAGACTTCACGTGCTGCGAATGAGGTGAGCACAGATGTTGCGGTGCGCCAGTCGTAGCCGAGAGGCTTGAAAACAGGCTCGATCGTGTGGCCAATCTGGCCCATGAAGGATTGCTCAAGAGCCAACGCTGGGTCCTCGGCAGCAGGGGAGTTTTCTTCTGGTTTTGGGTAGGTTTGGAGTGCCCAGAGGATGATGGAGAGTGCGAGGATGATGGTGCCGGCACGCTTAAGGAAGGCCCACGCGCGGTCCCAAATGTGGCGGGCGAGGTACTTCAGTTGTGGGAGGCGGTAGGGGGGGAGTTCCAGCATAAAGTGGCTGGGCGTTTCATCTTCAGCGAGGCGACCTTTGAGGATACGGGCAGCGATGAGTGCGGTGATGATGCCAGTAGCGTAGATCGCCAGCATGACGGCGGCTTGTTTGAGTGAGTCCGCCTGAGGAAGCAGCATGGCGATCAGCAGGGTGTATACAGGAAGGCGAGCTGAGCATGACATCCACGGAGCTATGAGAATGGTGATGAGGCGTTCTTTTGCGCTATCGACGGTGCGGGCGGCCATGATTCCGGGGATGGCGCAGGCATGTGAGGAAAGTAGTGGGAGGAACGCCTTGCCTGACAGACCGACTAGGTTCATGACCCGGTCCATGAGGAAGGCTGCACGTGCCATATAGCCACTTGCTTCCATCAGGGCGATGAAGAAGAAGAGCAAGACGATTTGGGGGAGGAAGATGACGGTACCTCCGATTCCTGCGATGACGCCATCGACGATGAGGTTGTTGAAGTCACCATCGGGAAGTTGAGTGGTGGTCCATTCACCGAGAGAGCCGAATGTCTCATCGATAAAGTCCATAGGGTAGGAGGAGAGTGAGAATATGGTCCAGAAAATCCCGAGCATGATACCGATGAGGGCAACCCAACCGGTGAAGGGGTGGAGTAAAAAGCTATCGATCTTATCAGTGAGGGTAAGGGTGCCATCGTTTTCGCGGCGTGCGGCTTCACCGCAGACTTCTTTAATAAAGGCGGTGCGTGCGGCGAGGCGTTCCTGATCAGAGCCGGTGGTTTTCCATTTCGGTGGGGCAACGCTTGGGAAGGGGTGACGCAGTGCTTGTTTGAGTTCTACAATGCCCTTGTTTTTGTTGGCTTGGATGGGAACGACTGGGACGCCGAGTTCTTCTGAGAGAATGGTTGGGTCGAGGTGAATACCGCGTGATTCAGCGAGGTCGACCATATTGAGAGCGACGACGACTGGGTGGCCGAGCTCGATGACTTCCATGGCAAGTTGGAGGTGACGCTCGAGTGCTGAGGCGTCTAGGACACAGACAGTGATGTCTGGGCGTTGTTCGTTTTCTTGCTGGCCAGAGAGGACGTCGTGAGTGACTTTTTCGTCAGGTGACTGGGGGGAGAGGCTGTAGCAGCCGGGAAGGTCGATGAGATCGATTTTGCGTCCTTGAGGGGAGCGAAAGCTACCGGACTTTCTAGAAACTGTAACGCCTGAGTAATTGCCGACTTTCTGGTTTTCGCCAGTAAGTGCGTTGAAGAGGGTTGTTTTTCCTGCGTTAGGATTGCCGACGAGTGCAACAGTGTGTTGCTCAGACCCTGATGACATTTGTTGAGTAGGTAAAGTTAGACTGGGCAGACGAGAATTTGATCCGCGAGTTTTTTATTCAGCGCTAATTTAGTGCCGCAGACAGTGCAGAGCATGTTGCGGCCATTGCTTAGCTTTTTGACCTCCATGGATTCACAAAAACCCATGCTACGTAAGCGGTCACACGCGGAGCCTTGAATGGAATCAATCCGAACTGAACAACCAACGCTTGCCTGGGCCAGTGTCATAGCACTGTCAGATTTGATGTCGGTGGCGCGTCGGAAGAAATTCATCTAAGAGAGAGATAGTGCAGTTGAGAATCGTTTGCAATAAGAAAAATATGCTTGGGCGGCAAAGCTTAGAGGAATCTTGTTAGGGAAGGGGGGGAAGTGGGGGAACCATAGGCTCACTGACTGATCGGTGAGCCTATGGGTATTACATTTCCCACTGAGGTGGCGTTCACCTTGATTGGGTGCTACTGCTTGAAATGTATGGAAGCAGAGCGGGTCTTCTGTGCACCTAGCATGGGAGGAATGCGATGGTGTGATTGTGGCATTAGTGCCAGAAAGGAAAGTTCTCGTAAAGGGTGAGCTCGGTGTTGGAAATACTTTAGGCGGTATGGACTTTGGAAGTAATTTCCGACGGGGGGAGGCAGCCACTGGGACTACCTCCCCTGGGTTTTTCATCGTGTAGTCGTCTCGGCTCTCTCAAAAACAGAGACGAACGAGTGAAGGCCAAGCAATACAATCTGAATTAGCAGGTCAAGTTAGGAATTGGGTTGGATGTGGGCTTGTGCTAATTTCGTCACAATTTCTTAAGGTGTTGGTATAGAGTGCTATCTGTTAGTCTGTGGGGTGTTTGAGAGTGAGTGGGTGGTGTGAGGGTGGTGTGAGGGTGGTGTGAGGGTGGTGTGAGGGTGGGAGGGGTGAAAGAAAATGGGTGAAATAGGGGGGGAGTCGTGATGGTATTGTGGGGATGAAGTTAAGGCATATGTTATTGGGAATGCTGTTTCCATTGGTAGTGATTGGGGCTGAGAAGCCGACGACGACGGCGCAGAAGCATGTGTGGGTGGATTTGATGGAAGCTGGGGAGGGGGCTTTGGGATTGAAACATTGGAGGCAAGTGAATGTGGCTGACAGTACCTTTCGTCTCGAGGCGGAAGGCGGTGGGGTGATTGTCTGCACAGGAAAGCCGACAGGGGTGATTCGCTCGGCTGAGGTGTATGAGAATTTTTTAGTTGAGTTTGAGTGGCGGCACATGGAGCGGGATGGGATGCGAGCGAATGCTGGTTTTTTTGTTTGGAGTGATGGTTTACCGGCAGTGGGGATTCCGTTTAGTCGGAGTATAGAGATTCAGGTGGCAAACTTTGACAGGGATACGGCAAACTTTACTCGGCACGGGGATATTTTTCCTATTCACGGATCGAGAATGACACCCGATCCGAGGTTTGCGGCCCGTGGTCAGCGGAGTTTGCCATTAGAATTTCGGGCGCATGGAACAGCTGAATGGAACCATTATCGCATTTTGTGTGTGGATGGGGTGATTCAGCTTGAGGTGAATGGGAAGTTGGTCAGTGGTGGTTACCACATCAATCCTCGTAAGGGGCATTTGATGATTGAAAGTGAGGGGGGGGAGGTGCATTTCAGGAAGATGCGTGTTCTGGCTCTCAAGTCCAGTGAGGCAGCGCTCGGAGAGTCACAGGTGGCCCGGGTGGTGGCGAGTGGTACTCAGGTTAGAGCGCTCTATAATGGACTTGATCTCGATGGGTGGAAAGTTTCTGAAGGTGGGGGATTCAAAGTCGCAGACTGGAAGCTTCAGGCGACGAAAGGGGTACTTTCAAAGGCAGTTCCTGAAAGAGGAGTGATTCAACTCGATTTTGTGAATCCTGAGCCAATGGAGGCATTGCCGGTTCGCCTGGGAGGAAAGGGGCTAGATATCCCTATTAAGAAGGGGGGGCATCGCTTAGAGGTGAATCTTGGTTCCGGAGCTGCAGTGCTCGATGGTCAGGCGATTGGTCAATTGGGTCGAGGTGGGGATCTGGAGTTACTGGAGCTTGGAAAGCGTGGGTACTTCAGCAATGTTTTACATATTGTGAAATAGGAGGGTAGCATAGCGGAGAGAGCTGGGTGGGGATAATCAATAACTAAGGGTGTCAATCGGAATTGTTAAATAAATTCTAAAAAACCTCTTTTCTAATGATTGCCGATGGCGTAGACAGCATGCACCGCTCGATTTGAGTGTCACTATTTCAACAAAATCAGACTTATGAATATTCAACCAAAAGTGAAGCCGGTCCTCGATGAGGGATTTGTTCCTGCGGTTCTTTGGAACGCTGAATACCGCAAGCTCGTAGCTGCTGACGCAGGTGCGCACGATGTAAAGATTGCATTAACACGCCTTGATGGAACTGTTTTCCGCAAGGACGTGAAGGTACTCACGCACGAAGGTGAGAATGTGGCACTCAACGTCAAGTATGTAGAGCGTTTGGTAAAATTCATGCTTTGGGGCATGGGTGGATGTACTGTGATCATTGCAGGCAACGACGAGATTGCGAAGGCGCTTGGTGAGATCTACTCTGAGAATGGTGAGCGCAGCTTTGACTGGGACATCGTAGGTAAGGGGATGTTCAGCCAGAACATTGAAGTGAAGGCAGTATCTCTTGATGAGGTACCTGAGCAGAACAGCCCAGCTGACGCGATTGGACGCAACCTTGATGGTAACCGCATTGGTTTTGACCTTGGTGGTTCTGACCGTAAGTGTGCAGCTTTGATCGACGGTGAAGTCGTATTCTCCACAGAAGTACCTTGGGATCCGTATTTCCAGGAAGACCCATCCTACCAGTACGAAGGCATTATTGATTCTCTTAAACTTGCAGCTGAGCACCTTCCTTCAGTGGATGCAATCGGTGGTTCCTCCGCAGGTGTCTACATCAACAATGAAGTGCGTATTGCTTCACTTTTCCGCGGCATCAAGGACCAGGATGTTTTCCAGAAGACAGTGGTTCCAATGTTCAAGGACATTTTTGCCGCTGAATACCCAGGTGTTCCATTTGAGGTGATCAACGACGGTGAAGTGACCGCTCTTGCAGGTTCCATCACAATGAACACCAACTCTGTTCTTGGTATTGCAATGGGTACATCTGAGGCAGTTGGCTATGTTGACCCACAAGGCAACGTTACTACGCAGATCAATGAGCTTGCATTTGCACCTGTTGATTACCGTGATGACGCACCTGTAGACGAGTGGTCAGGTGACATTGGTTGTGGTGTACAGATTTTCTGTCAGCAAGGTGTGGCACGTCTTGCACCAGCAGCTGGTCTCAACTACGGCGACATGCCATTCCCTGAACAGCTTGTAGAAGTTCAGAAGGAAATGGAAAAAGGTTCTGAAGCTGCAGCAAAGATTTACGAGACCATCGGCACTTGCTTTGGTTACGCGATTGCTCACTACGCTGAGTTCTATCACATTGAGACACTCATCATCATGGGTCGCGTGACTACTGGTGAAGGTGGTCAGATCATGATCGACAAGGCTCGTGAAGTTCTCGAGCTTGAGTTCCCTGAACTTGCGAAGCAAATCAACATCACTCAGCCAGATGAGAAGATGAAGCGTCACGGCCAGGCTGTGGCAGCAGCTTCTCTTCCAGCACTCGCTAAGGCGTAATTGCTGAGTTTTGCTGGGGTGACCCGGCACCAAATGACTTTTGTCCAAATCCCGTCAGTGGCTCCGGCTCTGGCGGGTTTTTTTATGGTTTGGGGCTGGGCTGTGTAGGCCTTTTTGAAGTTTCAGGTAAGAGGTGTCCGTGATGATGGTTGATAGGCCTGGCGATGGCTTTTTAGGGGGGAGATATATCGAGTTATCTGGTCGCTTGGGGGCAAGCGACCCTGACGAAGGTGGGTGAAGCTTATTGGTTTAGAAGGAAAAAGGCCTAGGCGGCTCGGGTGAGGAGCTGCGGCTAGGCCTTGGTGATTAGATTATGTTAGAGTGCTTTAGTTCTTAGGAATGAAGGCAGCTTCGTAGATGCTAGGGGCTTCGCCGTTCCAGAGGATTTTGACTTCGAAGATATGTTGGTGGCTGCTGGTATCGAATTTATTGAGGCTTTCGCTAAGTGGGCCGAGCTTTACCCAGCCTGAACCGGTGCGCACCTGGATGGTGGCATGACACTTCGGGTTATGGTGTTGGACGACATTGATCTGTTTGACAGCTGTATTTTCGCTGAGTTTATAGATCACTCCACCAGTTTTGATTTTACCATTTTGGGTATTAGGTCGGTAAGATGTGTTGAGGTCACCGTCGACCATCATTTCGGGTCCATGGCCTTTGATTTCGATGGGTTTGGAAGCAAAGGTTGGGTCGTTGACTGGACGGACGTACTGGCCATTATTGATGAGAATTTCTGAGATTCTCACCCAACGTGGGTGGTAGGATTTGGTAGCAAGGATGCGGACAAAACGGGCTTTGGAATTGAGTTTCTTTCCTTCGAGGTAGGCATGAGAAATTGGGATGACACCCTTTGAGAGGCTTCCGTGGGTGTAGCCATTGTCTTGTGGTTTGGCATTGGCGTCGTCAGACACCCGTGAAGTCTCGAAGGCGTCCACCCAAGTCTCACCATCAAGGCTCAGTTGGAATTTAGCATCACGGATGTGGTCGGTTTCGGTATCGAGAACGACGTATTTGAGGTTATCGATGTGGATGGCTTGGCCGAGGTCGAAGACGATGGAGTTGCCTTCACTGAAGCTACCATTGAAGATGGCAGTGGAGTTGAAGTTTCCATCGAACATCTGTTGGAGGCTTGAGCCGTCACGGATGGGGGCGTGGGATTTTACAAGGGCCAATGGCTGGATCTCGTTTGAGTGGACTTCAAATTTTTGAATATCCACTGACTGTGGGCGGGATGTTGTGTTGACGAGGCGGATGTAGCGGGCGTCTGGAAGCTTGTCCGTTTTTGCGGGCAGCCACTCCACTTCATTGGCTGAGACTTGGAGACTCAGCTGTTTGTTAGAGATTTCTTTATCGATACTGGTGGGGTCTTTGATGCGGTCGAGCTTGATACCGATGAATTGTTTCGGTTGGAGTTTGATGCCTTTGATGGGGTGGAGGGATGCACGGTCGAGTGATAGTTCCGTTTCGAGTGTGTAATTTGTATTGGTATAGCCATTGGCATCTGGGTTGTAGAGGGTGAGGGAGACCTCGTTCACTCCGAGCCAGGTATTTTCTTTTACCTCGGTGGCAATCATGCGCACGCCGCGGGCCACGAGGGTGAGGTCAGAGATTTCGACCTTGTTAGGGAACTCATAGACCTTACTGGAGAGTGGTTTCCATGTCTTACCATCTTTCGTGAACTCGACGATCGCTTTACTGAAGGTATCTTTTGGATTTGCCTTAGTTGCGAGATCAAAGGTGATGGAAGTGATCTTCTGAGGGTGGTTATAGAGCAAGCCAATGTATTCGCCCTTGGTGATACGAGTGGGATTTTTATAAACGACACCGGTACTTGGGTTATAATCGAGGATGGCATCGATTTTTCCAGACGGAGCGGCTTCGCGGTTAGTGATGTAGTTGCGAACGACTTTGCTGGGATCGACGATTCTTGAGACCACGTTGCCGGTGTGGGCGCCGAGTGTTTTGATGAATGGGACGATATGTTGCACTCCGACTTCAGCGTACTGGTAGTGGTTTAGGTACCAGAACGGGTGGTCTTTGGACTTTTCGAAGGCTGCATGTGCGGAGGAATAGTGGTTCCAAGTAGCGTTGCTGTCTTTATCGAGAATGGCATTCAGGCTGTGGAGGTAGCTGATGGCAGCCGTGGTTGTGTCTTGCCAACAATCTAACCAATAAATGATCTGGTCACGGGTTCTTTCATTGCCTGGGTTTGCTTTATAGTAGGCGGCCGCTTTTTGGAGAGCTTCGAATTCCTTGATGAGAGAAGCGGTATCAGCCTTTTGGAATGTGCCGGACTTGAGCTTATCTTTAAAGGTGTTGAGTTTCGGAGCGAGCTCGATTGATTCTTGGAGTGCTCTGACACGGCCATCCATATTTTGGTTGATCATGTGCTTACTGATTTCACGGAGGGCAGTGGATGCCATCGTTTCTTCAGCGGACCCGTGGTTCATATATTTGAAGGAATCGTGCCAATTTTGGTCGGCTTGGTCTTTATCGGACCAGATATTCCAGCTATAGTCGGCAATGGCGAAGAGGGCGGATTTGTTTGCCTCAGCCTGCTGCATGGGGTTGAGGATGATGCCTTGGATATTGGATGGGGTCACCTTTGGGTGGAGGAAGGTGTCATTGCCCCCCATGATGAGGTGCTGTTTCGAGTTATCTGAGCAGGGCCAATTAATCCAGAGGTAGGATGGTCGGCCGGCATGGCCGGGAGAGGCGACATTTTTGATGAAGTTTGAGGTGAAGTGCTCACTCACCTCTCCCCAGATTCGACCACCAGTCATGATGATGGAGGTTGAGTCAGGTGCTTGGTTGGTGACGCGTAGTTGTTGGGAGGAGCCATTGCCCATGTAATCATTGGGGCAGAATGGGATATCGGTAACGAGGTCTGGGTAGGTTTTTTGTTGCTCGATGAGCCACTCGGTGAGGTCCTCGAGGAGTTTGACGTATGTTTCGGGCCCTTGTGGTGGGACGCCGGCATCATCGGCTAAGATGCTAAATGCGCGGACGTCATTTTCGAGCAACTGGACAAACTTGGCTTTGATAATTTTGAGATCATTTTGGTAGTTTGCTTCAGTATCGAAGCGGACCGGCTGGTGCATGAAGGTGTGGAGGGCGTAGACGTATTTGCACTTACTTTCGTTGCCGGCTTTGGCGAGTTTTTTGATTTCGGCGAGTTCTCTTGGTGGGTAGAGCTCACGCCATTTTTTGTTGTGGTAGATATCGTCTTTGGGGGCAAAGAAGTAGGTGTTGAGTTTATAGTCACCACCGAACTTCATGAGTTCTGCGCGGTCTTGGTTACTCCATGGGTTGCCGTAGTAACCTTCAATGAAACCGCGGTGTTTGACATCTGAGAAGTCGTCTACACGAAACTCTTGGATTTGTTTGTCTGTGAGTTGGTTAAAGACGTGTTTGAGGGTGGTTAAGCCGTAGAATGTGCTATCGGTGTCATCGCCGAGGACGGCAATGATATTGTCCTTCACTGAAACGATATGTGAGTCGTTTTTCTCAAAGAACTTTTCTTTGTGTGCGACGTGCTTGTTGAAGTATTGGTCAACCGCTTCCCCAGATGCGTTAATTCCCAGCAGGATATTGGTTTTTCCTGAGACTAATTTGTTTGAGAAACTTGGGGTGAGGCCATGGTTTTTTAGGACCTTGTTGAGGCGGAGCTTGGTGTATGAATCTACGCCTTTTTCGAGGATGACATTGACCTCAGGGGTGATTGTGAAATTGCTGTTTTGATAAGCAATTTTTTGTGGAGTCGGGTAGATTTCGAAGGGGGATTCAGCGTAGGATACACTCAGGGGCGCCAGGAGGGACAGCGCTGTGAGTGCGGTGTGTTGAATGCGTTTATTCATGTGTGTTGTTGGGATGAGCAAGCATCGGTATGGAGCATTGATGCTGATGCAATGGAAAAGTGTGTCTTGCACTATGTCATATAGGAGGACAAAGGAATGTGGTGTGGATGCGGTTGCCCTTTTAGCTGTTAGGGTAGAGGGTGAATAGCGAGACACAGATCTGGAGGTGAAGGAGATTTTTTTTTAGGGGATTCTGTTTGATTCTGGTGGGTTTATGCTTATGGAGGCGGTGGCTGGAACTGCCTAGTAGTTATGGACCAGAAGATCATTATCACATCGACCTTTGATGGGACCTCTCAGCATGGATCCTATTTCCAGCATATGCTGTATCGGCATCGTTGGTGGGTAGTGTTGCGTTCGTTACTCTGTGTGGCGGGCATTTGTTTCGGTGCTTATTTGATTGAGCCAGGCAGCAAGGCGGGGGCCTTGGGGGGAATTTTAGTGATGGCTGGATCGCTTGGGTTCATGCGTCCGATGTTATGGCAGATGTGGCATGAACGAGGCTTAAGAAAGCATCCGGCCTATGGCAGCAAGGTGGTGTATCGATTCGATGAAGAGGGGGTGGAAATGCGTGGTAAAGCAGGTGATGCGGATGTTGCTTGGGGCGCACTTTATGAGCTCAAGCCGACACGCAAAGGCCTCTTGATTTACCAAGATAAAAAGCACTATCTGTGGATTCCAAAATCTGATTTCAAATATGGTCAGATGGAGGAGGTCGCTGCGCTAGCCTCTCGGCGCTAGTTTGGTGTGATAGGTAAGCAGCCGCTAGTGCATGGCAAGCAATCATTAGCGTAATTGAGGAATGGGTGTAGGGTGGTGCTATGTCTACTAGCAAGAAACTCGACATCAAGGTTCCTGAGTACGGTGAACTTCGTGAATCCGTGAAAGATCGTTTACGTCGCATTCGTGAGGCCTTCAGCGAGGCCCGTACCCACAAAGAAAAGCAAGAAGCTCTGAAGAAATTGATGGCTGCGCGTGGGCAGGCAACTGCTTGATTGGGCCCGAATTAGGGATGTTGCAGAATTCTCTGTGCGTTCTGCTAGTCGTTTAGGAAGTCGGATGGAAGGCATCCTTTTTCTTCCATGAAGGCTTTAGAGAAGTGTGATAGTGAGTTATATCCAACCTCCATTGCAGCTTCTGTGACATTGTAATCTCCCTCGCTTAAGAGGGTGGCAGCGTGGTCGATTCGTAGGGCTCTATGTTGTTGTTTGAGGGTCAGGCCCGTTGATTTTTTGAATTGCCTGCTCAGGTAGTGTGGAGCGCAACCAATGTGTCGGGCTAGGTCATTGAGGTTGAGCGGTTCATCCAGACGCTCTTTGAGCCAAGCAATGCATGCATCCGAGCGCTCTCGGTCGATGCGTTTGATTTTGGAGCAAAAGGGCTCGGAGCTTGCTAAGTTGATGGGGGGGAATAGGTGGTGGGTGAGAATTTCTAGGACTTTTGCGAGGTACCAATAGCTGCGAGCTGCAGAGACGACTGGAGGGGTGATCAAGGCTGCAGCGATTTCTTTTTCAGCAAGGCTGAGGCTGCGCACTTTTGCCAGCGCTGAGCTGTCAGAGGTTTTATAATGGAGCAGATCTTGTAGTCCAGGGTGTAAGGCTTCCTTTCTGGAGCCAAAAGTTTGAATAATCCATTTAGGCGTTACGCTGAGGACTAGATAGTCGTCTTTGTCTTCGACCGTCATCCGAGTGGCTGTCAGCGCTTCCCTGGGGGTGCGGTGGAATACAACCATCGTGCTTGGCATAAGGTTTACTCTCAATTGGTTACCGAAAAGAATTGCGGTGCCCTCCAGGTTTAGAACGATGTGGAGGGCTCCCTCTGGCAGATTCGTCAAAAAGTCTCCTGATTGACGTCCCCGCACCAATTGGATCCCTTCGTTTTGAAAATTGCCATATAGAATTGTGCTCTCCATCGCTGCTGTGGGAGAGTTATTTAGCTAATGAGACTCAATAGCAATAAAAATCGCTATGTATGGAGAGGTGATTGGGGTGAGGGGTTTAGAAGCTGGCACCGATAGTGAAGTGGAAGGTACCTTGGGGTTCTTTGGGTTGGCGGTTGAGGTTATAGCCGTATTCGAAGCGGATGGGTCCGATGGGGAGGTGGATACGGGCACTGAGGCCGATGGCTTGGCTGGGGTTACTGAAGCTGAGGTCTTCGTATTGGGAATAGACCTGACCGAGGTCGTAGAATAGGGAAGCGTAGATGGGGCCTTTGATGCGGCGTACGAGTTCCGCGGAGCCGACCCAATACGCTTCACCGCCGAGTGGGTCGCCGGCATTCGAGCGTGGTCCGAGGCCGCGTTCATCGAAACTACGCACGGAGTTGGTACCGCCACTGAAGAAGCGTCTATCGATGGGGAGTTTGGCGGATTCAGCCGGAGTGATCACACCGACATCGAAGCGTGAGATGAGGTAGTGTTTATCATTGATACTGTATCGGTAGGAATTGTTGACATCTATTTTGAAATAGGAGGTTGTGGCATCGCCGACGATGGAGCCGAGTTCGGTGAGCAATTCGCCGTTGTAGCCATCGGATGGGAGGATGGGGTCATTGCGGAGGTCGAGGTTTTGAAGGAGGCCGATGCGGGTATTGACGTAGTCTCTGGGTCCGAGTTCTTCATCGGTCATGGAGCCTGAGCTGGTGGAGACAAAGCCGGTACCGAGGTAGGCGCGGAGGCTGTAGTTGTCGGTGGGTTGCCATGTCCAGGAGCCTTCGGTGCCGATTTCATATTTTTCATAACCATCTGGGCTGCGTTGGAGGGCGAAGCCTCGGACGTTGAAGCTGACGAGTTCACCAAGAAAGAAGGGTTCGGTAATACCGACTTCACCGAGGAGACCTCGGCCAGTGTATTCACCACGGGCACTGAGCTGCCACATCTTGCCTGCGAAGTTGAGGTCGCTATAGGAGAGACCTAGGATAAGGCCTTCGTAGGAATCAGTACCTACATAGGTGCTGGTGGTCACCGATTTCCCTTCTTCGATTTCGATATCGAGATCGATGTAGCCATCGTCCTGGGGTTGAGGGGTGACGATGACTTTGCTGAAGATGCCGGAGCGCAGTAATTTGTTGGTAGCTTTGTCGGCTTTATCGGCGTCGTAGGTTTTGTTGACGAGGTTTTTGTATTGGCGTGCGATGCGTTTCGTTTCGGTATCTCTGTTGCCGTGGACCTTAATATTTCTGAGGACATAGCGGCGTCCTTGATTGATGGTAAATGCGAGGGTGGTGCGGTTATTGGCGTGGAGGGTTTCGACATCGACTTTGGCGAAGTGGTAGCCGGTACGGCGGAAGTAGCTATTCACCTCAGCATTGATTTTGACGATATTCTCGGTGGTGGAGGCTTGGCCCACGATATCTGGGAAGAGCTGGAGGATTTCTTGTTGGGTGGCTGGTGAGATGCCTTTGAAGGTGGGGCGGGTGAGGATATGGAGTTGGCCTTGGTCGATATCTAGAAGGACATTCATGCGTCCGGTGCTAGGGTCTAATTGCTCTTTGACTAGTGTGACTTTGGCTTTCCAGAAGGCGCTTGCCTTGAGGAAGTTTTCGACATTGGTGACACCTTTATCGGTATATTCTTGGATGTAAGGGGCATTTTTGATGCTCACAAGTTCCCCCTCGACGAGTGGTTGATAGAAGTAGTTGGTGAGTGCCTCAGAGTCGAGAGTAGTGGTGGAGCGTGTGGCAACCGTTCCGTAGAAGTAGCGTTGGCCGGAAGTGACTTTGAGAATGATTGTGTTTCCGCTAATTGACCATTGCACATCGGACTTGGCGTAACCACGTCTGAGGAGGAGACGTTTGAGATAGAAGGCGGCGTCATCGGCACGCCAGGAGGTGGCGGGGCGTGCTGAGATGAATTGTAATCGTGGTTTGAGCTGGTCCTCGAAGATCACCCTGCTCTTCTCGTCGATGCCCACGATGCGCACTTCCGCTGCTTGAAGCAGAGAGATGAACAGAAGGGGGATGATGGAGAGAAGGTATTTCATCTAACGGAACTTCAGCACAAAGACGACGAGGCCTCTGGTATTTTTCTCTTCATCGACCTGAGCCGTGAGGTAGAGTCGTTGGTTTAATTTGATTTTAGCGGAGGAGAACTTACGACCGGTGAAGCCATCGGTTTCATTGATATTGAATTCGAAGTCTTCGACGGCTGAGAGGACGGTTTCGAGAGCACGAGTGGAGCGGCTGTTACCGGATTCTTGTTTAAGTTTGGCGAGGAAGAGCTGGAGTGCGCGCAAGGTGGCAGCTTCTTTATTGTTGCTGAGTCCAGTGGCAGTGACACCGGTTGCCAGGAGTGTCATGATGTCATTTTTTGCGAGTGGGGGGTAGGAAGTGAAGGTAGTCCTCGGGGCGGTGGCGGGGCCGTAGACAAAGATGCTGGTGTCGTAGTTGTTAACCATCGACTTGCCTTGGATATCGAGCGTGGGGATGAAGCCATTTTCTGGGGAGAAGTTGAGGACGCCTTTAGTGAGGCGCAGTTCTGAAAATGGGAGGCGGGCGACGACTTTATTGGCGAAGATTTTGCCGCTTAATTTGGGGTCACCGAGGGTGCCAGTGGCACGGATGGAGCCTTCGACCTGACCGCGGGCGATA
This sequence comes from Rubritalea tangerina, assembly GCF_042683245.1. Taxonomy (NCBI): domain Bacteria; kingdom Pseudomonadati; phylum Verrucomicrobiota; class Verrucomicrobiia; order Verrucomicrobiales; family Rubritaleaceae; genus Rubritalea; species Rubritalea tangerina. The sequence continues at coordinate 56,979 of NZ_JBHUJB010000034.1, read as the reverse complement.
TTGCCGCGAATGAGGAGGGGGTCTTGCATACCGACCTTGAGGTCGACTTTCCATTTATCGAAGGGTTCGGGGATGGGAATGACGATTTTATTTCGGTCGAGGCCAGGGAGTTCGACTTTGGCGACGGCGGAGCTGGGAACTCCGATGGGAAGGATGTCGATGTCTTTGTAGAATAGGGATTCGACAACGCCGATTTCGCCGCTGAGGGTGGCATCTTCAAGAGTGCCAGCGAGTTTGATGTCGGCATTGGCGCGGACGGAGATGGCATCATTTCTGAACACCATGGCGTGATTTGTTTTCGCTGTGACTTCAAAGATTGGGTTTTTTATGTCTTTGAGGTCAGCGTTGGCGTTGGCTTCAAACTTACCTCCATTGACGGTGGCTCTGAGAGTGGCGACTACTTTTCTTGAGGTGTCGGCATTGCATTCAATCTTGATGTCGGTGATGTCATCGACGGTATCATCAGCGATGACGAGTAGAGGGATATCAATTTTGGTTTTCAGCTCGACTTGAGGGTCTGATAGCTTACCGGATATTTTGGCTTCGCCGTTCAGGTTACCAGTGATTTCTTTGAGCTGTGGGACGATACGAGCGATGCGTTTGAGTGGGAGTGTGTTGATGATGAGGTTTCCTTCGACTTCGGAGGTGTCGAGGATTTTTTGGACGTCTTCTGCATCGCGCACCCAGGCGAGTGGGGTGAAGGGGATGTGGGCATCTAGGGTCATGCGCTGGGTCGAGCCTTCTAGCAATTCGCCGTCGAAGATGAGCCTTTTATTTTCGCTGTGGAACTTGGCGAGCATGTGGATGGGGGCGAGGTCTTGATTAGCGATGCCGCGCAGGCCCTGGAGTTGGATAGCGCCTTTGAGTTCTGGTTTGTGTGGGGAGCCGATGAGGTCGAGTTCCATGGCGACGGAGCCTTCGAGGTCGGCGACTTGCTTAATCTCGTGGAGCTTGAGCCACTGATTAATTTTGGGGATATCGAGTGGTTGGACATCGAGGTCGATGGTCCATGGGGATTCTTGTGCGAGGAAGTTTTCGAGTGACTGGATGTCAGTCGTAAGGGGGATTTTGGCGGCGACCTTAGCGAGTGGTTCTTGTTGTTTGAGGATGTTGCCTTGTTTGAGGTGGAGGAAGTTACCATCCCAGAGGATCTGTGCTTGGGCGAGGAAGTCTTCTTCTCTCAGTTCGAAAGAATTGATGGTGATGGAATTCGGCCATTGGTATTCGCTGGCGAGGTCAATTTGGAGTTCTTCGTCGTCGGCGATACCGAGTTTACATTGTTTGAGGGTGAGGGTACCGGACTGTGGGGCTTGGAGGTCGGAGTGTCCGGTGCCTTGCCAGCTGAGCTGGAGTGGGGCGTTGAGTGAAACGGGAGCTTCGAAGCTTGCGAGAAGGGCGTTGATCCAATCTGGTGAGGGTTCGTTGATGTTGAGGCTAGCTTCGTAGAGGTCTCCCTCGAAGGTGTAGTTTGCTGCGAGCTCGGCGATTGCGGCATTTTGATTTTTGAGGGAGAGTTCGACGTTACCTGTTTTGAGGTGTTGGTAGTTGGCTTTGGCGAGGATGTGGGGGAGGGGGAGCTTATTGGCCAGCATGCCGGAGGCGCTGAGTTCCGCGTCTAAAGAATGGAGCTTGAGTGCTTTTAGGCTGAGTTTGCCGTGGGCCTGGATTGCGGTTTGACTGAGGTCGAGAGTCGCTGGCAGGTTGGCAAGAGCCTTGGGCAGCTGGGCAGCTTTTGGGCAGGAAAATTTGTAGCGGACACTGGCATCTTCCCACCAAGTGTCGGATTCTGGTGCGTCCCAAGTTCCATCAGCCTCTAGGTTGAGAGGGGCATCGAAACTGGTGGTGTTGAGGGCGATCTGAAAGCTCCCATCTTGTTGTGAGAGTTTGAGCTCTGTGTCGTTGAGAGAGAAGGTGTCATGGCTGATTGAGGGGAGGTCAAGTGTGCCGGTGATGTGCCAGGTTTCGAGTGGAGCAAGCCAATTGGTGACTTTGGCCTCGAGGGCGTTGAGTTCGAAGTCGAGCGGGAGTTCGATATCAAACCGTTCGGAGATGCGGTCCGAGGTGAGGGTTCCACTGGTGAGGTGTGTCGTCAGCGAGTCGTCGAGTTTTACCTCGAGTAAGGCGCTGAGGCATTGGAGGCGGGTGTGGCAGCGTAGGTCTTGCGCCCAATCGGCTTGTGCTTCGAGAATAGCAATTTCAGGCAGGATTTCGATTTTGCTGAGTTTGAGGGCATTGGTCAGCCAGTCGATGGTGACATCTTGGGATGGGGTTTCAATGAACTCTCTGTCTTTGGCTTTAAAGCCGGTGAGTTGGTAGTGGTCGGATTGTGGTGCGTGTGTGAGTTTGTTGAGTTTGAACTCTGCGATGAGGGTGTCACTTTGGAGGATAGTGAGGTCGGTATTCTGGATTGAGATTTCTGGTTGTCTCACCCAGGTTCTGGCGAGCTCGACCGTTTCTTTCAGTTGTTTGATGGTGGTGGTTTCATTTGACTCGGAGGGGACAAATTTATCCAGGTCGATGGTGATGGTGGCGTCATCGAGGTAGACACCTCGGACTTTCCCGTGGATGAGCTCGCGTAGCAAGCGATAGTCGGCACGTGCTGACGAGAAGCTGATTTGTTGGAACCCGCCGGCACCTCGGTAGTCAAATTGCTTGAGGTGGAAGCCTTTGGTGAGGGTGCCTTTTACCTGGGTGTTGCCGGTCATTCCCTGATCTTCGAGGACGGTATCGATGGCGTAGTGTAGGGCCCAGCGGGAGATGGGGCCATTGATTGCCCAGTAGAGGGCGGTCAGGATAGCAGCCGACCAGAGGAGGCGTCTTCTCCATTTGCGCTTCTTGGGGGGCTTGGGAGAAGGAGAGTCGGACATGCTAACAGAGTTTTTGCTAATGTCAGAGATATTGGGGGGATCTCTGGTTGAGGTAAAGAAAAAGCGGCTTGGAGGTGGGCTAAATATGGGAGGGGTGAGGGAGGAAAGAATGGTGGATGAAAAAAAGTTTCATTTTCTATGTTAACGAAAAATACGATCTCATGATTAACTAGTGCACTATGCAGAAAACCCAGGCATACACTGACTTTGTAAAGCTGCTGACTCAGCATCAGCCGGCTTTGCGAGGTTTCATCATCGCACTCCTACCGGGGTGTGATGATGTGGGTGATGTGCTTCAGGAGACGAATGTGGTTTTGTGGGAAAAGATGGGGAGTTACCAAGCGGGGAGTAATTTTCAGGCGTGGGCATTCAGTGTGGCGAAGATCAAGGTGATGCAATACTGGGACCAACAGAAGAAGACCCGGGGGGTGAGTTTGAGTCAGGTGGCATTGGAGGCGATTGCGACAGCAAGGATTGAGGAGAGCCATACGGTAGAGGATATGAAGTTACTGGCTCTGGAGCAATGCATGCATAACCTGCGGGGAACTGAACAGGCGGTGGTTAATGCGCGCTATACTAGGGGGGAGTCGCTGGAGTCATTAGCAAAGCATTTAGGAACGAGTGGTGGTTCACTGCGTGTGACATTATTTCGGATACGCAACAAATTGCGCAAGTGTGTGGACATGAGACTTAAAGAACAAGGAGGGTTGACGTGAAGAAGGAAGCATTTGATGAGCTTGTTCAGTTGGTGATGGAGGGGCAGGCTAGCCAACAGCAGGTGGCTATGTTTGAGGCTCAAATCCTCAATGATCCTGAGGCGATGCGTCGTTATCAGGCTTGGGTGAGCTTAGAGAGCGGCTTGGTACACCGCAGCGAGATTGTGAGTTCCACTCCTCAGGGGGTGGTGCCGATTGAGAAATTACTTTTTGCGCAGCGCAAGAGGGCATTGCGGGTGGCGGCTTTGGCTGCAGCGGCATTGATTTTAGTTTCTTTGTTAGTGTTGAGAGTAGTGACTTTAGAGTTTTCGAGCCCGAGTGGCGCACTCGCCTTCAGTCCTGGAGCGAAGTGGTCAGTCAGCCATGCTTCAACCGACGCTGAAGAGGGAGTGGCATTAGAAATAGGCTCGAGGTTGGTTTTAGAAGAGGGGGTGGTTGAAGTCCAATTTTCTAATGGTGTGCAATCGGTCATCAGTGCCCCAGCTGACTTACGTTATGTAGAGAAAGATAGAGTTGCCATGGTTTCGGGGAATGCGTGGTTTGAGGTGCCAAGGAAAGCGATTGGTTTTACGGTGACCACTGGGGAACTCGAAGTGGTGGATTTAGGTACTGAGTTTGGGATGACTGTAGATCCTGAGGAGTTTGATGAAGTGCATGTATTTACCGGCAAAGTGAGGGCTCGCGTATTGCGCAACCGCCGGGTGAGTCAGACTCTAGAAGCGGGTGAGGCGCGACGCCTGACCTTGTTAGGAGAGTTGGAGGAAATTAGAGTACGCGATAGCCAGTATTTAACAGAATTGCCTAAGACCATTCCTTCGGTTCACTTTGCCTTTGAGAATGGCAAGGTGCTGGAGGGAGTGGCGACTTTACCCACGCGTGACCCCTTGGTGGCACACGCTGAGGTGAGGCATTCGGGTGAGAGTTTTGAGATCACGCGCGGGCATTTTGGTGGTGCGGTGAAAGGGATTGGCAATGGATACATTCAAACCAACTGGCCGGGGATCTTAGGAGATAATCCACGCACGATGAGTTATTGGATCAGGTTGCAAGAGGGTGAGCATCATTATCATTCTATTGCTGGCTGGGGGACTCGGAAACTAACGGGTACGAATAGTGGGTTTTATAGTTATTTAGCGTGTCCGGATAAGGGCACAGTAAGTGGTCTGTCTTTTGGCCAAGTATGGGCGGAGGGGACGCAGGCGCTAGCTGACGGGCAATGGCACCATGTGACCTACACCTACTCTGGTGAGGTAAACGACGATGGTTTACCCGACCTAAAGCTTTATGTAGATGGCAAGCGCGATGAGCTGCATTGGTTTGGTGGTGGCGAGCGGCCAGAATATTTTTCTCCGATACATACGGGTGGGGAGGCCGAGAAGCGTGAGGACCTGTGGTTCTTTGGGCCGATCCATGAGGACTGGGAGCAATTTGATATAGCGGTGCACCGGGAGCTTGATGAGCTTTATGTGTTTCCGAAAGTCCTCAGCGAGAGGGAGGTACAGTCCCTCTACTTAAGGAACGAAGCCAGACAATAGTGGGGGCTGAGGATACTTCGATAGCTTTGGAGGGCTGTGTCCTTCCATCTGTACAGACATACAAAACAAACACACAACCATATGAAAAAAACGATAATGCTTGCTGCGAGCGCAGCACTTCTCGGGTCGGTGCAAGCCGCCACGATCAGCGTCAACTTTACGGAAGACGCTGGACGTGCCAACCAGCAGCTTGGTGCTGCTGATTTGGCTGGCCGCACTGGCTATGAGCAAACTAACTGGAACAATGTTGCTTCAAACGTGGCAGGACCATCACTTGACTTGATTGACTCCACAGGAGCGACAACCACAGCTGATGTTTCCTGGGCTACCACTAATGTTTGGGGCGACGGCACTGCAAACACTGATGCAGATGCTGGTGTTGGAAATGCACGTATTGCCCGTGGCTACAAGGATGATGTCGGTGACGGAGCTGACTTTACGGTGACAAACATCGGATATGCTACGTACACTGCAGTGCTCTACTTCTCCACTGATGCTGGTGGTGGTACCTATGGTAACTTTACCGTGAATGGAGTTGGACCACAGACTTCCACAGGCACGAAGGAGCAATACGGCACGAACCCAATTTGGGACGACACGAACTCGCTCGTGATCACAGGATTGACTGGAGATCTCGTAGTTGATGGTACTCGTGACGGTGCGAACCGCGCGACCATCGCTGGTTTTCAGATCATCGATACGACGGCTATTCCTGAGCCAACTTCCACAGCGCTTTTAGGGCTTGGTGGGATGGCTTTGATCTTACGTCGCCGTAAGTAAATTGTTCATCAGTGCCGCGCTAGCTTTGTGCATGTGCTAGCGCGGCGTGTTAGTATGAGGTTGAACTGCATTGACAGTTCGGAGCCACAGCTCACTTTGGTGAGTTGTGGCTTCTTTGTTTTATAGGTGGAGTTTGAGGTGTGCAACAGGAGATTTTTTTGTGGGGCTACATCGCAGGGTGAGAACGAAGTGGGATCGTTATTTGCGGCTTATGCGACTCATTCGTTCTGATCTTGTCCTGTTCGTTATCTTTTTTGACAAGGGGACTGGTCAGGGGTGATAGATCTATGTTATAGGACTGGGTTAAATAAATAGACTGAATGAGATAGCTATGAAGTTGAGAGCGAATATTGTGTTTTTTGTGGTGGCGGGGTCTGGAATGATGGAGGCAGCGAGTGTTGTGTTGATTGATCCTGCGACACGGAATGGGAGTTTTGAAGATGATTCCGGAAAGATTCAGAATTGGTCTGGTGTGACTGCTTGGGATGAATGGACTGAGGTTTCGACTGCGAATGGGGATAGTGGCGCGGAAGATAATGGTGCTACGGCGACTGATGGGAGTAGGATCGCTTTTTTACAGGCGGGGAATGCTGCCTACAACATGACGAATCATGTGGTACAAGTAGGGGATGTTTTTACTTTTTCATGGGACCATGCAGCACGCAGTGATCGAACCCATATAGGGGGATTAGTTTATGATGATGGTGGTACGATAACATCTATTTTGGCAACGGAAGTTACGAGTGATGGTTCAGCAGTACCTAAGGCGTACGGCGGTACTTACACGGTACTCTCTGGGGATAGTGCGGTTGGAAAGACGATAGGTTTCGGGGTGCGTGCGGTAGTGGCCTACCCGGAAGTTGATAATTTCCAGTTGAGTGTGGAAGCAGTACCAGAGCCGAGTAGTGGTGTGTTGATGCTTGTTGGAGCAACGGGGTTGATGCTGCGTCGTCGTCGCTAGCGAAGTCTACGAGGACTTCTCGCCAATGGATATGTGTGAACTATCATTGTGAGTTCAGACTGTAGGGCAATTGGGTAGATTCTCGTTTTAGTATAGAGGTGTTTACGGTGCCACATGCGGGTATGTTCTCTGGAGAGCTTTAGTTAATTTTCTGAGATTGCTTGTTAACGTCTTGGTGGGTTTGTGCGTTTGCTAGTCGATTTAGGTTTTTGTGTGGAGACGTGAGTCTGCGCATGGGGGCCGAACGATAAGCAATACATTATGAACATACGAAAAAAACACGCGATAGCGGGCATGGTTGCGGCACTAGGCATGAGTGCTGGCAATGTGTCGGCCGCATTGGTGGCCCATTATACCTTTGATAATGCTGGGAATCTTGGTGAGAACTCGGGTTCAGCAGGACTGACATGGAATGGCTCATCAGGGGCGACAGCGGTGAGTGGGAAATTTGGTGGAGCTGCTGGCTTTGTTCCAGCGACCGACTACTGGAACAGTGGCTTCGGTACAGCTGCTGTGGATTTTTCCAACTTCACGGTATCTATGCATGTGAAGGCTCCCAGTGCAGGTAATTGGACTGACTTTATTTCATTCAATGGGGGCGGTGGCACATTAAAGATTGAGCAAAACTCAGGAGGCCACGCCTCAGTCTACAGTACTAATACACCGGGTGGTGCAGCTGTCACCATCGGTGGAGGAGCTGGGCCAGATATTCGTGATGGTGGTTGGCATCAGTTAGGTTTGGTGAGCTCTGGGGGTACGCTGACTCTCTACATTGATGGTATTGCTGTTGAGTCTGCAGCGTATGCTGGTTCTGGCACGATCACAGGACTCCAGTTAGGAGCTGAATGGGCATTAGGGCGTCGTACGACGGCGGACATTGATGATGTGGCGATTTATGATAGGGCTCTGACAGCTGGAGAGATGGCGTGGTTGAACGTCAATGTGGCGACTGAGGCGGTACCGGAGCCTTCCTCAGCCATTCTGATCGGTCTAGGTGGCTTAGGCTTGGTGCTGCGTCGCAAGCGCTAGAATGATTGGCAGGCACCTCTGGCGGGGGAAGTTCCTACTTTTTCTACCAGAGGTTGCAGGCTAGGCTGGAAGAATCTCATATATGGCATCGTCACCTGAAGATCAGCGAGCATTTATTGGGTTGATAACACAACACCAAGTGGCGATCCGTGCCTACATCATTTCATTAATGCCTGGGCATTCGGCTGTAGCCGATGTGCTGCAGGAAACGAACATGGTTTTGTGGGAGAAGCGTGAGAGTTTTCAAATGGGGAGTCACTTCACGGCGTGGGCATTTGCGATTGCTCGGTTTGAGGTGAAGAATTATTTACGCAAGCAGGCGAGGGGGGGGACCCATTTGGTATTTGATGATGCATTGGCCGACGATCTATCAAATTTTTGTCAAGTGAGCCAGCATGAGGCTGAGGCGAGGATGCACGCGCTTGAGCAATGTTTATCAAAGCTGAGCCATGATGAGCTCTTGATGGTGAAGAACCGGTATTCCAAAGGGAGGACATTGAGCCAATATGCACAGGAGGCCAATAAGCCGGTGGGTTCGTTACGGGTGTTACTGCACAGGGTCCGCAAAAAGTTGAGGAAGTGTGTGACCTATCAGATTGAAACGGGAGAGATCTATGGTGGATGAGGAAGCGATAGAGGAACTAATCATCGATTTGTTTGAGGGTGAGTTGAACGAAGCAGGCTTTCAGCAACTGCAGACATTGTTGAAGCAAGACCCACGTGCGAAGCAGATTTACCGTGAGTATGCCTTGGTGCATAATGCGCTTGAACTGCAGGCTCAGGCGGTGGATCCCTTAGCGCAGAAGGTGGTGCCAATCGAGCTCATCATTCAGCGCCAGCGTAAGAAGCAAGTGAAGTGGGCGGCGGTAGCGACGGCAGCCATTTTGTTAGTTGCTATGATGGGGCTAAGGTTTATGCAATTTGAGCCGAATGCTGTGTCGGCCTCATTTGAGGTGTCGCCTGGGGCGCGCTATGCATTGAGCCATGTGGAGGGTGAGAGTGAGGGGGAGAATTTGTTGCGTGAGGGCTCACGTTTGGAGTTAAGCCAGGGGGTGGTTGAGGTTGTGCTGACTAATGGTGTGCGTGGGGTAGTCTCAGCACCAGCGGATTTGACCCTGCACGAAGCGGGTGAGTTGTATTTAGCTCGTGGAGAGGCATGGTTTGACGTGCCGCGCTCAGGACATGGGTTTACTGTGCGTACGGACGAACTCAGGGTTGTGGATCTGGGGACACGTTTTGGTGTGGCTGTGCATGAAGATGGATACGATGAGGTTCATGTGTACGAGGGGAAAGTGTTGGTCGAGACGAGCTATGCAAGTAAGGACAGCTGGGAGCTAGGTGAATTGGCGTCTTGCAGGGCTACAGTTACTGGCAAGTTAGAGAGTATTGCGCATGGGGAAGGAAAATTTTTAACCCAGCTGCCACGGAGTTTGCCCTATTACCATTGGGGTTTTGATCAGAAAGATAATGTGTTAGATGTCGGTGGTGTGCTGCAGGAATTAGAGCCGATTCAGATGGAATGGTGGTCAGAGCTGCAGACGATTGATGGGGTGTTTGGTCAGGCATTTCGATCAGACAACGAGCATCTATACCGTGGAGACTGGCAAGGGGTGGTGGATGAAGAATCTGTATCAATTGCGTGTTGGATCAAAGCTCCCAAGGGGCAGAATTACGTGAGGCAAGTCGTCGGTTGGGGGCGGCAGTACGGGTTCAACGACAGCGAGACTAACGCTTTTTATCTGTATGTGGAAGCTGAAGGTGGTGTGGTTGTGCCAGGGATCTCACTGGGGGGCTATTGGGTTTCGGCTATGACTGACTTGTCAGATGGTGAATGGCACCATGTAGTTTTTGCATGTAATGGGTCGGATGAAGCAATTAAGGCACCTGCGATCACGTGTTACATTGATGGCAAGGTTTGTGAGGTGAAGCGTGAGTGGACGGAGAGGGTGGCGCGCAATGCCGATGGTTATGTGGAGAAGCGCACCGCTGGTGATTGGCGCAATGGCAATCCGGTGGGGATTTTTGGTGGGAGATGGGGGATATACAATGGTTGGACAGACGGGCAGATCGGCTTGGATGAATTGTATCTCTTCAAGGGCCAGATTGGCGCTCAGGAGGTGGAGCGGTTGTACCGAGATAATGCGGTAGAAGCGCCATAGTAAGTGGTTGCATAAAAAAAGCCAACCGAGCGGAGGGAGCTGGTTGGCTGGAAGTTGGCTGATGGTTGGGTTGGGATTACTCAGGGAGCTCGCCACCGTGACGGATGTCAGTGGCTGTTTCCATGTAGACGACATCTTCAGCGATATTGACTGCGAGGTCACCGACACGTTCGAGCCAGCGTGAGATGAAGACGAGGTGAAGGTAAGCTTTGTGTTCTTCGGCTTCACCCTCGAGGCATTTTGTGAGCTGTTTGGTGGCTTTTTTGTGAAGTTTATTGAGCTCAGGGTCGGCATTGATGACCTTGATTGCGAGCTCTTGGTTTCCATCTGAGTAAGCATTGAGGGCATCGGTGAGCATGGTGTTGGCATGCTGGAAGATTGGCTCAATGAGTGATACTTCCGGGAGCTCAGGGGTGCGGATGAGCTTGCGGCTGCGCTTAGCGATACTGACAGCGTGGTCAGAGATACGTTCGATGACATTGGTGATCTTCATGGAAGCCACCACGATGCGCAGGTCACTTGCAAAGGGACGGTATTTCGACATGAGCATGATGCCGTCTTCGTCAATTGCAATTTCGAGTTGGTCGACGTCTTCGTCTTCCGCGATCACCTTGTTACAAAGTTCACCGTTGCGCTCAAAGAGGCCTTGAAGGGCATTTTCAAGGTTTTGCTGAGCGAGGCAGCCGATGTGGACTGTCTTTTCCTTGAAGGATTTGAGTGCGAGGTTGAAGTCGGTGAGGATATGTCCGCCGGTGTGCATAATGGTTAGATGGTAATGTGCTAGGGGTTAGGTTGGATAATGGGTTGTACGAGCGGTTTTTAGCCGAAGCGTCCTGAGATGTAATCTTCAGTTTGCTTGACGGAGGGATTGGTAAAGATTTTGGAAGTTGAATCGTATTCGATGAGTTCACCGAGGTAGAAGAAGGCGGTGTTATCTGAGATACGGCTGGCTTGTTGCATCGAGTGGGTAACGATGACGATGGTGAAGTCACGGCGCAGTTCGGTGATCAGCTCTTCTACTTTGGCGGTAGCGATGGGGTCGAGTGCCGAGCATGGTTCATCCATGAGGATGACTTTCGGGCGGACCGCGGTGGCGCGAGCGATACAGAGGCGTTGTTGCTGACCTCCTGAGAGGCCTAGTGCTGAGTCTTTGAGGCGGTCTTTGACTTCGTCCCAGAGTGCGGCGCCTTTGAGGGCGCGCTCGACGGCTTCATCGAGGGTGTTTTTATCTTTGATACCTTGGATACGGAGGCCGTAGGCGACGTTGTCGTAGATAGATTTTGGGAAGGGGTTGTATTTTTGGAAGACCATGCCGACTTGCTTACGCAGCTCGATGGCGGAGACATTTTTGGCATTGATGTCTTGTCCCATGATGCGGATTTCTCCGGTGGTTACGCGGGAGGTTTCCACGAGGTCGTTCATGCGGTTGATACAGCGCAGGAGGGTGGATTTACCACAGCCGGAGGGCCCGATGAAGGCGGTGACTTGCTTTTCGGGAATGTCGAGGCTGATATTACGCAGGGTATTGGTCTTGCCTAAGTCATAGGAGAAGGAGACGTTATCGATCTCGATCATTGTCTTATTTTCGGTGACATTCTCAGGTGTTGATTCCATGGGTGAGACTTGGGTGGTCGGTGAGCTGGAGGTAGTGTCTGGTGCGGTCACTTCCTTGGCGAGTGTTTCAGGAGCAGTGGCTTCTAGAGTGGACATGGCTTTATGAAGTTAATGAGGTGGTGGTGGTTACCATTTAATTTTGTTACGGATGCGGATACGCAACCAGACGGAGAAGGCAGCGAAGGTCATGACGATCATCATGAAGACGAGGACAGAGCCGTACTGCATAGGTTCAGTATATTCAGATTGAGGGATTCTGCCAGCGACAGTGTAGATGTGGTAGGGCAATGCTTGGACGGATTGTTGGAGGAATGCGATGAAGCCGTCAAAGCCGGTTTCGTGAATTCCTTGCCACGGGAGGTCTGAGCGTTCGGCCACGGCGGCGGTGAACATGATGGGGGCGGTTTCGCCGGCGACACGCGTGATGCCGAGGATGGAGGCGGTAAGAATACCAGGGAAGGCATAGGGGAGGACCGCTGTGCGGATGGATTGCCACTTGGTGGCGCCTAGAGCGAGCGAGGCTTCTCGGAAGCCCATGGGTACGGCTGAAAGCGACTCTTCACAGGAGGTGATAATGACAGGGAGCACCATAATGGCGAGAGTGAAACCGCCGGCGAGCATGCAGTTACCCCAGCCTTGGAATGAAAGGTAGGTCCAACCATCGTAGAAGAGGGTGCTGCCATCAGCAGAGGCTTGGGTGGCGATGTCTGCAGTGGCGCTTACGTCATCGGAGATGAAGATTTTTTTATCTTCGATTTCGCGCTGGCCGGGTTCTGACGCGATGGGGGCGATGGGGACGATCAGTTTACTCTCAGCATTCGGCGTGCTGGTGATGTTGGGGGCGAGAATGACGAAGAGGCCCAGGCCAAAGAGGCCGAACACGATGGATGGAACGCCAGCGAGGTTGAGCATGGCGAGACGGATGGTTTTGATAAAATTACCTTTAGCTGCGTACTCGTTGAGGAAGACTGATGTGGCAATACCTGTGGAGAGGGCGACAAGCATGCAGATGAGGACGAGCAATGCCGTACCAACGATGGGGCCGAGGATACCCCCTCCTGAATAGGAATGGGTTTTTTCCGAGAGGGTTTTGAAGTTACCGGATTCTTTGTTGGCGTGAGTGACAGCTTCGTAGTCATCGATATCGAGGCGAAGTTCTGCATCTTTGGCGAGTGAGAAGCTGATGTATGGTTCACTTTCTTCGAATTGCTTTTCCCCGGCAATTTTGAGCGATGGGTTTTCCGCTTTAAGAGCGACGAATTCATCACTGGGTGTGCGGAGGGTGATAGGTTTTTCGTTGTTAAAGACGATAGAGCCCTTGAGGGTATTGTGTTGGCTGGACGCGCCTTGGGATTCGAGAATCGCGAGGCCAGCGAGTGGAATTTGGTAGGTGCCAGCGGGGAGTGAGAAGGCGTGGAAGGTTGTCTTTTGGGGGATGGTTTTTTGAGCTGCGAGAGGAAGTGTGCCGCTTTCGTCCTCATCAAAGGCGGTGAAGAATGCAGAGGCTTCGATAGTGAGCGTCTGGGTTTCAGGAATGACTACTTGGTTGATTTTACCTTGGTCATCGTCTGCGAAGGTCTGGCGCATTTGGAAGATGAGGTCGGTAGGGACAAGGGCGTCGTGGGCGGCCTTGCCAATCGGGTATTCTCCCTTTGCTACGGTAATTTCAAACTTTGAGAGGGTGCGTTCGTTGGCCTCGACTTCTGCGGGGATGATTTCTGGAGCCACTTGCTTGAGGGTGGCGAAGTCGTTTGCTTTGAGTTGGAAGGATTTGTCACTCTTGAGAGTGAATGCGACAGGAGCATTGGTGTCACGCTTGTCGTAGAGGAGGTAGAATCCGTCATTTTGTTTCTCAAGGTTCTTGAGGTAGCCTTCACCGATGATAGAGCCTGGCTGAACCTGAAATTCGGTGAACGAGAATTTGCGCTCGATGGATTCGACATTGGTGAAGAGCTCGGAGACTTTGGTGTTCGAGCGCAAGATGGAGTCGAAATTTTTCTCAGGAATTTCGATGGCATCGGCTTTCTCCACCTCGAGGACATTGAGTGTCTGAGGTTTTTTGGTGATAAAGGACCAACCTTTATTCCAGAGGACTGGAGCCCCTTTGATGATGATATCTCCGAAGATGCAGCAGGCACAGAGGATGATGACATAGGTGGCGATCACAAAGAGTGATTTGATCACAGTTTCCTTTGTCTTGTGCGTTTCTTGCGACTTGCAGAAGGGATTGGCCTGCTTTGGACGTGGTGAGGACATAAGCCAGAGAATGAGAAAGTGGTGATTAGCGCTTGCTGAATTTGCGGAGCGTGGTTTGCGCGATGTAGTTGAGAGTCAGAGCGATAACAAAGAGGACGAGACCAACCATGAAGAGGGCACCCCAGTGGAGTGAGCCTTCATCAACCTCACCAATTTCTTGGGCGAGAATGCCCGTCATGGAGTGGGCTGGGTCGGTGAACGATTTTGGAATGGCGATACGTCCACCCATCACGAGAAGTACGACCATTGTCTCACCGATAATGCGGCCGAAGCCCAGGAGGACGGCAGCGATGACACCGGAGGCGCAGCTGGGGATGATGACTTTGAGGACGGTTTGGATGTGTGTAGCGCCGAGAGCGAGAGAGGCTTCTTTGTAAGCTTTTGGCACATTGTTGAGGGCGTCTTCAGCAAGGGTGAAGATGGTTGGAATTGCCATGAATGCGAGAAGGATCCCGGCATTCAAAATGGTGAGGCGACCTTCGACTGGGAACCCAGGAATCCAAGAGAAGAAGGGGGATTGTGAGTGAGTCTGGAGGAGCTCACCCAGAACCACGACCCCAAAGAAGGCGAGAACGATGGAGGGAATCGCGCCGATGAATTCGATGACTGGCTTGATAAACTTTTGTTCGAAGGGGGAGGCGAGTCGGTTGACATAAATGGCGCCACCTACGGCAAATGGGATGGCGAGGATGACGGCGACAATGGCCACGCAGACTGAGCCAGCGAGGAGTGGGAGGATGCCGTAAAAGTCTTGCCACGAGGAATTGGTTACCCACTTGGTTCCGAAGAAGAAGCCGGTGACGGCGGCGCTGAGAGTGACTGGTTCTTCATGTTTCCAGGTCTCCATGCTGCGGCGTTTATCTTCAAAGAGCTTGAAGATTTTGGTTTCGATCTCGTCGATTTGTCTGATGCGGCGTTGGGCGAGTTTACCGTCGAAGGCGTCGGTGTTGGGCATTTTGGCGAAGCCTTCAGCAGTTTTAGCTGAGAGCTCAGCGAGTAATTCTTTGTGTTTTGGCAGGCTGGCGTAGAGTGGTTTATTGAGCTCGGTGTAGTTGGGCTCGATAGTCAGCACGCGTTGTGCTTCGATGAGCTTGCGTTCTTTGGCTTCGGGCGTCTTTGCGAGAGCGGCACCTTCTAGGAGTGCGTCTTTACGTGCTTGGGCACTGGAGAATGTGACGGCTTGGCTTTTGTTAGTACTGGCGACATCGCGGAGTGAGTCGACGAAGGATTCAAATGATTTTTGGGGAGCTTTGAAGCTAGCAAGAGCGGCATTGAGGTCTTGCATTGTTTGGGTGGTATCGATGGCTTCAGTTTTCGTTTTTTCCTCAGCTTTGATTTCTTTGATGAATGCGGGCTGGGATTCACCGGTGACGATGCTCTCGACGACGGCGGCGCGGATCGGCTCGAGGTATTTAGGATCGGTTTTCCATGAGCGGTCGGAGAGTGAGCTGTATTCGAGCTCGGCAACCGCCGACTTGGCGGCATTTTCTAGTTTGGTGAGAGCTGCCGCGAGATTTTTTTCGGCAGCGGCGATGGCATCGGGTGAGGCATCATCTTCGTCATTGAGGTCATCGAGGCGTGATTTTTCACGCATCCATTCTTTACGCTCAGAGGAGATATTTTTAAGAGTCTCGCGCTTGAACTCGTTAAAGATTGGGCGGACATTGTAGAGGGCGCCGAGCTTATGTTTAATTTCGTATGCACGGGCTTGGACGGCGAGTGAGCTCAGTTCTTTCTGGGCGGTAATTTGCTCAGACGCGTAATCGGTAAATTCCTGACCCGACTTTCTGTAGAGATCGAGTTTATCTCTGTATTGTGGGAAGAAGGAATAGGAATGGTAGATGAGGAAGATGATGATCATCCCGATAACGATGATCGCTAGAGTCGCATTGCCACCGAAGAAATATTTGATGGCCTCTTGCTTGCCAATCCCTAGAATTCTGAAGTCTCCCGACTTGCTGAACGGGTTGGCTGAGTGTGGTTTATTGCTCGATTTCATAGCTGCGGCTCAATGTGCTGCGAGAGAGCGACAATTTCCCCTATTAGTCAAGAAAGCACCGCACAAACATTTGCTGTGCGGCGCCTCTAGATTTATCCCTTAATTGTTATGAATTTTTTCTAAGAGGGAATTACTTAGCAGCAGGAGCGATGAAGCCAACTTTTTCGATGACTTTAGCAGCGTCCTTGTCAGTCATTGCCCATGTGAGGAACTTTTTCACTTCACCAGATGGCTGACCAACAGTGTAGTAGTAGAGGTTACGGGAAAGAGCATACTTAGAAGCATTCTTAGGCTCTGGGAGAACACCATTTACAGCAGCTGGAGCAACGCCTTCTTTCTTAGCGTATGCGAGGCCAACGTAGCCGATGCCGTTGGTGTCTTTAGCAACTTCCTGAGCGATTTGCTCGTTACCAGCCATCTTCTGGCTGTTCTTGCCGTAGTCGACTTTGTCCATAGCAAGCTTTTGGAATGTTTTGTAGGTGCCGGATGAGGTGTTACGTGTGAAAACTTTGATTTCACCTGCTTTGCCACCAACTTCAGACCAGTCAGTGATGGTGCCTGTGAAGATACCTTTAACTTGGTCTTTGGTGAGTTCTTTGACGTCGTTTGCTTCGTTAACGATCACAGCGATCATGTCGATGCCTGCAACGTGCTCAACGAGGTCTTTACCTGCAGAAGCGAAGTTGTTCTTTTCGGAGGACTTGACAGCGCGTGAGGACATACCGAAGTCGGCAGTGCCAGCGAGGAGGTTTGTGAAGCATGTGGAAGAGCCTTCCGCAGCGATTTCGAAGCTTACGTTGTTGCCATTGGATTTGTACTTTTCTGCAAGCTGAGGAACCATTTTCGCGCCGAGAGTGTCAGAACCCTTTACTACGAGCTTAGTTTGTGCGGATGCTGTTGCTGAGATAGCGAGGCCAGCGACAATTGCTTTTACGAATGCGTTGAATTTCATCGTGTCAATTTGAGTTAATTGTTTCTCCTATTTTTGTGGGAGCGGCAGAACCATCAATGGGAGTGGGTGATTTGCCAAAGAACTTAGGGAGACGAAGTTGTCACAATTGTAACTCATTCAAAAAGAATGAGAAGTAATCTTGTTAGTTTGGCGCATTTTCATCACCAAGTGGGGTGGTGATGGTGAAGGTGGTTTTGATGCCAGGTTTTGATGACGCCTCAATGGTACCATTATGGGCTTCGATAGCGCGTTTCACAATGGAGAGGCCGAGCCCCGTTCCTTTGATGTCGGACTGGGTGTGATGTTTATCGACTCGGTAGAAGCGTTTGAAGATGAATGGGAGGTGGGAGGAGGGGATTCCGATGCCATTATCGCTCACCGTAATTTGTACCTGATCGGCACCGAGAAGTTCAATGCCGAGGGTGACTGTGAGTTCACGGTTCGGGTTTTGTTTGATCGCATTTTCAATGAGATTGAACATGACTTGGGTCCAATAGAAGCGATCACCATTCAGAATGACGGGGGAGTCAGGGAAGTTTTTGACGAGAGTGGTGCCAGTGGAGCTGATGATTTGGTCGAGGCGTTCGAGGACGTCATTTGCGCATTCGAGGAGGTCGAAGGGTTCGCGGTTGATCGCGGCATTTTCACCTGATTCGAGGCGTGAGACAACGAGCATGTCATCGATGAGGCGTGAGAGGCGCTGGCCGTGTTTGCGCATGGTGGTGAGCATACGGCGTGACATGGCAGGTTCTTCGACGATGTCGTCATCGAGGAGATTTTCTAGGTAGCCATTGATGATTGCGAGTGGGGTGCGCAGTTCGTGTGAGGCATTTGCGACGAAGTCGGTACGGATTTGTTCAGTGCGGTGCTCGGTGCTGATATCGCGGAGGATGATGCAGCTGAGTGGGTCGTTGACGTGGTTTGGAAGGGGGGTGACCTGGATAATCCAAGCGGTCTCGCCTTCTGAAGCGGATCCGCCGAGGGCGTGGCCGCTGGATGAGAGTGTGAGGCGCTCTTGAGCGGGTTTGCCAGCTTCAACCATGCCGCGGATGGCGTCGGTGAAGCTGGGGTTCATGAGAATTTCTGGGAGTCCGCGGCCGACGAGCTCTTGGTCGCGAAAGATTTCGCGTGCACGGGTATTGGACTTGCGGATTTCCAGGTCTGAGGAGACGAGGAAGAATGCGTCACTGAGGGCGTCGAGTGAGACTTGGCTATCTGAGAGAGCTTCTGAGAGAGCTTTTTCTGCGGCTTCACGTTTCGCTTTTGCCTGGCTGAGCTGTTTGGCGCAGCGCTGGCTCTGATGCTTCAGGCGCACAGCGAGTGCGGCACTGATGATCAGCAAGAGGCTAGCTAGGGTGATGGCAAGGGACAGCATGAGGAATCTGAAGCGTGCTCAGGTGGGGTTAGTTGGCGGGGGTGTCGACGATGCGGTAGCCTACGCCGCGCACTGTTTCGAGGTAGTTGGCGTGTGGTTCAAGCTTTTTGCGCAGGCGCTTCATGTGGGTATCGAGTGTGCGGGAATGGACGTCGTCGCTATACCCCCAAACTTCTTTAAGCAAGGTGCTGCGGTCTTGTGGGGCATTGACGCGCTCACAGAGGAAGATCATGAGTTTAAACTCTGTTGAGGTGAGGTCTTCGAGTTGGCCGTCGAGGTAGAAAGAGAGCGAGTTTTTATCGAATTTGAAGGGGCCGAGTTCAAGCACAGTGCCGCTGCTTTTGGTGGTGGTACGCTTGAGGACAGCTTGGACGCGAAGGACAAGCTCTTTTGGGCTGAATGGTTTGGTTAAGTAATCGTCGGCGCCAGTTTCGAGGCCGGTGATGCGGTCTTCGGTTTGCGCTTTAGCGGTGAGCATGATGACGGGGGTGTTGCGCGTTCTGGGGTCACGCTTGAGCTCTTTGTTGACATTGATGCCATCCATGCCGGGAAGCATGAGATCGAGGACGATGAGATCTGGTTCGATGCTCATCGCTTTATTGAGACCATCTAGGCCGTCGTGAGCGATGATTGTTTCGAATTGGTTTCGCTGGAGGTTAAATGAGATGAGTTCAGCGATGTCTGCTTCGTCTTCGATGATAAGGATCTTTTGCATGGTGTGGAGAGCTCTGGGTTAAAAACTAAAAAGCCGAGACTGCTATAGGTGCAGCTCGGCTATTAGCGAAGTTATGTTGGTGGCAATCCTGTCACAGATGCCTAGCTCACCTCCGCGGAGGTTTGTACCACATGCATGAGGTGGTTGGCGACGATATTTAGCTGGTTATTGGTATCGATATTGAGCATCTCGAGTTTGACGTTGCCGTCGGCCATGCGCTTCATGGCAGCTTTATTGGAGCTCTTAGTGAGGGATTTAATTTTCTCGCGGATGTCCTCGGCCTTTTGTGTTTCAGCTGGGCTGACTTGGCCGAGGATGCGTTCTTCACAGAAGGTGAGGAATTCGGAGATGTGGGCATTAAGTTCCTTAATCGACTGGGTTTGCTCGGAGCTGAACTGGCGGCCTTTATTGTATTTGCGCTCGGCGATTTTGATAAGGCGGTAGATGGCATCTGAGCATTCTTCTAGTTCGGCAGTCATGCGGAGCAGGCCGGTGATACGCTCTGAGAGGTGTGGGGAGACTTCTTTGGAGGTGCAGCGGACGAGGTACTCGGTGATGTCGTGCATCATGAGGTCTGCTTCATCTTCCATTTCCTTGAGCTGTTTGACATGTTCGGACATATCACTCTGTGGGTTTTCGAAGACTTCGACGTAGCCTTGGAACATTTTTGAGCAATGTTGTGAGAGGGCTTCGACTGCTTGTTCCGCCTCGACGATGTTGAGTTCCCCGAGGTCGACGAGTGACTGAGAAATGTACTTGATACGTTTGGTTTCGCCTGGTTCGTCAGTGTCTTTGTCTTTGACCATTTTTTGGACGAGGTTGGCAATTTGTGGGACGAACCAGATAAGGACCCCGATATTGATAAGGTTGAAGCTGGTGTGGAAGACAGCGGTGGCGAAGGCGACCTCTGATTTGCCGAAGTCCTTCTTAGCGCTCTTGAGGCTGTCTGGGAGCATGTCTGCAAGTGACCAAATAAAGTTGGTAAAGACGCCGAAGAAGATCAGCATCCAGACGACACCAATGACGTTGAAGAGAAGGTGGGCACGTGCGGCACGTTTCGCTGCCGTGGAGGCGCCAAGCGATGCGAGCCAAGCGGTTACTGTGGTGCCAATGTTTTCTCCTAGGACGATCGCAGCGGAATTTTTGAAGGCGATGTATGGGTCATCGCCGAGCCAGCCTTGCATGGCAAATGTGATGGTGATGGCCATGGCCGCTGAGGAACTCTGCACGACGAGAGTGAGGATGACACCTGCGATCATGAAGAGAATGACAGAGGCAAAGCCGGTACCTTGGATCCACGTGACGATGTTGCGCATGGTCTCGACAGCTCCCATGTCGCCAGTGGCGACTGCGTCTTTTACGGTAGATTTGAGGTCGGGGACGGCATTTTTAAGTTCGCCGAGGCCGAAGAAAAGAAGGCCGAAGCCGATCAGCACTTCACCCATGGACTTCCATTTGCCTTTTCCTGCGAAGAAAAGTGGGAGGCCACAGCCAATGATGGGAAGGGCGATTTTAGTGACACTGAACTTACCAATGGTGGCGACGATCCATGCCGTGACTGTGGTGCCGAGGTTTGCCCCCATGATCACACCAATGGATTCTACGAGTGTGAGTAGACCCACATTCACAAAGCTCACGACCAGCACTGTGGTGGCGGAGGATGACTGGACTAGGGCAGTGGTAAAGAGGCCTGTGACTACCGAGCTGAAGCGGTTGGTAGTCATGGTAGCGAGGGCTCTGCGCATGCCATTTCCGGCAACTTTCTGGATGCCTTCAGACATGACTTTCATTCCGTAGAGGAAAATACCTAAGGCGCCGAGGATGGTGAGGATGGTTAGGATACTGCCCATAATGTGTGCTGTGTGTCTAATTCGTCACAAGTGACAGTGGTCTGTGTGTCGCTTTCGCTAACAAGTGTCAAGGTGGAAGGCTGTCCAAAGGCATTAATTCCGCAAGGCGAATTTTGATTATGAAGGTTGCCTTGTGGAAATTGCCCACACAGTGAGGAGGGAGTGGTTAATAGGTGGGCAGTCAGCGAGATGGGAGGATTGTATTTTGCGGCGATAGTGGTTTGTGGAGTCGTCCTATCCGTTTTTTTGAAGATAGTAGAGTTGGTAGGTGCCGCGGCTGAGGGCTTTTGCTGAGACTTGTTTACTGCCTTTATGGGTCGAGCTGCGGATGGTGAAGAGGTCGGCTTGCGGGTCGTAGTGGCTGACGACGAGACTGTGTTGGTAGTAGCGCGTGGCGTAGCCTCGTTTGCTGATAAGTTCGTCGAAGTTTGAGACATCGACGGCAACGGGGCCACGGCTGAGCTGGGAGATGATGTTGGATTTTACAGTGGCTGAGGTGGCGGGTTTCACTTTTTTGAGGGTGAATTGGCTGAGCCACTTTTGGGTCCATTGGCGGGTTTTTGTGTGGGGTGGTAGGGTGAGCGCGCGCGTGAGTGATTTTTGATTTGCTGCGTATTCTGCTGCCATGTGGGTGGTGGTTTGTGCGCCCCAATGCCCGAGTTTGGCATCGGCCGTGAATTGGTCACGCAGGCGTCTGAGTTTTTCGACGGTCATGGCGACACCGGTACTGAAGAGTGGGTTGTAGGGGAGCTCTTTCTCGCTGGCGACACCGTACTTTTGCATGAGTGAGAAGTTGGCGCTGAGGTGGCCGGCTTCGTTGTGGTGTTGTGGGAGTTTTGTACGGCCAGCGGAGATGAGTTGTTTTTGGATGAGTTCAGCTGGCTGAGATGAGCCGTGGGCGTAGTGTCTATAGAAGAGATCGCGTTCAGAGAGGTTAAGGTATTGGCCAGTGTTTTGCCAGTATGCGGCTTCGACAAGAGCAATGACGGCGAAGCAATGGCAGGCGGAGACCTTACCTTGTTGGGCGTCATGTTTCCAATAGTTTGCCTGGGCGGGGAGGCCCAAACTGAGCAGGAGGATGCATGTCGCCAAGAATTTCACAGCGCTGACGCTATCGGATCGCGGGGTGGGTGTAAACCAAATCTGATCTAACTGGATGCGTAGGTGGTGGGCTGAGTGTCGATTCGCTGATTTTTTCTATTGAATGATAGGCGATGTCGGGGTGCTCTCTGGCCATGGATTTGGCAGCTGTTGAGAAGGCATTTCGGGATAATTTTGTCGAGAGGGGGGAATTGGGGGCATCGCTATCCATATGGCAAGGGGGGGAAGAGGTTTTAAACTTGGCTGATGGGTGGTGTGAGCGAGAGCATCAGAAGGAATGGACTGCGGCTACGATGGTTCCTTTTTATTCGGCGACGAAGGCGCTGGCGTCAGCGACACTTTTGATGTTGTTGGAGGAGAACGGGCTTGGGCCGGAGGATTTGGTATGCCGTGTGTGGGCGGAGTTTCCCAACAAGAATGCGACGTTTGGTGAATTACTGAGTCACCAATGTGGCCTTGCGGCACTCGATCAGAAGGTGAGTGTTTTTGAGTATGAAGCGGTGATAGCAGCGATTGAGGCTCAGGAACCGAATTGGGATTTAGGGGATGGGCATGGCTACCACCCACGGACTTTTGGTTTTATCGTGGAGGAGCCAGTGCGTTTACTTTCGGGCAAGCGGTTGGGAGAGGTTTTTCGCGAGCGCATCGCTGAGCCATTAGGGTTAGAGCTATGGATTGGGCTACCTGAGAGTGAGTTTGGTCGTGTGGCAACTCTCTATCCTGGGAAGACGGATAAGAGTGATCTGGAGAGCGGTTTTTATAAGGCATTTAACCAACAGGGGACATTGGTTCGACAGGCATTCAGTTCCCCGAGGGGGCTGCAGGGAGTGCATGAGATGAATACTCCCAAGGCATGGCAGTCTGGATTGCCTGCGATGGGGGGAGTGGGTACGGCGCAGGGTTTGGCTCAGTTTTATCAGGCGGCGATTGGGGTGCTTCCCTTCTTTTCTGATGAGGTTCTGGAGTGGATGAAGACGCCCCTTGTGACTGGGGATGATAGGATTTTGATGACGCAAACACGCTTCAGCTGTGGTTTCCAGCTGGACCCCCTAGATGGAGCAGGAAAGAAGGTAAGGCACAACTATGGTAGTGGGATGCATGCATTTGGGCATCCAGGGGCGGGTGGAAGTCACGCATTTGGGGATCCAGATTCTGGTATTTCTTATGCATACATCATGAACCAGATGGACCTCTCGGTGCTTCCTGGGGCAAAAAGCTCAGCGATCATTGAGGCACTTTCTGAGAGCTAGCTAAAAAAAGATCTTGCCACTGGGTATGGGAGAGGCTAAATCCCTGCCGCACTCGAAGGATTACGGGGCATTAGCTCAATTGGTAGAGCGTCTGCATGGCATGCAGAAGGTCAGCGGTTCGATTCCGCTATGCTCCACCATCCATCTTCAGGAGATGGTTGGTTTTCATTCTGGTAGAAATTCCAGATGCTTGTTAAAGGATGGCCCTCACAGGGGCTTTTTTTTTGTCCAAACGAGTGAAGCAATTAGATCTAGCAGAGACAATGAAAGTAGAAGGTAAGGAACTTGCAATCGCATGTGCGCATGCGGCAGATGAGAACAAGGCTGAGAATATTCGCGTGTTAGATGTCACAGGTTTGTCATCACTTACTGATTTCATCGTTATATGTTCAGGCAACTCGATGCCTCACTTGAAGGCGTTGTTACGTGACACCGAGGCTATTGTCTTTGAGAAGCATGAGGTAAAGCCGTACAGTGGTGAAGGTCGTGCAGAGACTAACTGGGTGGTGCTCGATTATTTCGATGTGATGGTTCACATTATGAGTGAGGACGCACGTGGCCACTACGATCTTGAGAATCTTTGGGGCGATGCCAAAGAGGTGGCTTGGTCTGAGTAGGCGAGTTCACAGCATGGGAGGGGAGCGGTATCACTGGCGGGTTTGCTAACTGAGCCTGATTTTATTCTGGCATTAATCATCCAAGTAAATGCCTGACAGATTTGGGAGTTGAGGTGGTGTTGGAGCTATCTAACGCTTGTTGACTAGCATGGAGAGCAAAGTTGGTGTATGAGTGGCGTATTATGATAAATGCATATGCTGCGATGGAAGAGGGTGGTTCGTTAGAGCCATTTCAGTATGACCCAGGGGCACTGGGGAAGAACGATGTTGAGGTAGACGTGTTATACTGTGGTATATGCCACTCTGACCTGAGCATGATTAACAACGAGTGGGGCTTATCGGAGTACCCTTTGGTACCGGGCCACGAGGTGGTTGGGCGGGTTGCGAAGCTTGGTGAGGAGGTCGTGGGGTTAGAGCTTGGACAGGCAGTGGGGATTGGCTGGCACGCGGGTTATTGTGACCACTGTGCGCATTGTGACTCAGGTGATAACAATTTGTGTACGGGAGCAACTTCAACGATTGAGCGGCACGGTGGCTTTGCCGACAAGGTACGTGCAGCGGCAAATAGTGTGGTTCCGATTCCTGAGGGAGTGGATCTAGCGAAGGTTGGTCCACTTTTTTGTGGTGGGATTACAGTGTTTAATCCCCTGGTGCAATTTGATGTGAAACCGACTGCGAAGGTTGGAGTGGTTGGGATTGGGGGCTTGGGGAGTATGGCTGTGCAGTTTCTTCATGCTTGGGGCTGTGAAGTGACTGCGTTTACATCTAGTGAATCTAAACGGACTGAGGCGCTGAAGTTAGGCGCACATGCGACACTGAATTCCCGTGATGAAGCTGAGCTGGAGGCCGCTGCTGGGCAGTTTGATTTGATTTTGACAACCGTGAACGTCAAGCTCGACTGGAACCTGTATTTGAACACTTTGAAAGCCAAGGGGCGGCTACATTTTGTGGGAGCCACGCTTGAACCATTGGACATAGGAGCCTTCGGCTTGATCATGCAGCAGCGCCAAATTTCCGGCTCACCTGTTGGGTCGCCAGCAACGATTGCTAAAATGTTAGATTTTGCCAAGCTGCACGGCATTGAGCCTGTGGTGGAGGAATTTGCAATGCACGATGTGAATGCGGCATTGGACCACCTACGGGAGGGCAAAGCCCATTACCGCATTGTGCTCAAGAAGTAGTATGGGGGAGTGAGCTGAGGCATCTGTCGATCTGGGTTGGCATTTCCCTGATTTTTGGGGTGCTGTGTGTGAGTGGGATTAGAAGAGTTCGCCGGTGAAGGGCTTGGCTTGGAGTTCATCTTCGAGCTCTGGCTCCTCAGCTGGAGTGGAGGTCTTTTTGGGGGCGGAGGTGGGAGTCTGTGCGTCTGGCGAGGTGGGAGCTGGGGAATGGGGTTGCTCAGGGAAATGGGCGAGAGGTGCTACGAGGTTTGCCGGTAAGGGGAATTGTTTTTGTTGGATACCTGGAGCGAGTTCGGGCGCGGCATTGTAGCCTTGTTTGAACATTTCGTAGCGGGCGTCGAGGTTATCGATGTAGTGTAAGGCGATGGCTTCGGGGGTGCGGGGGAGGGTGGGTGAGCCAAATTCGTAGGTGCCGTGGTGGCTGGCAATGAGGTGCAGCAGGTGGATGCGTACATCTTCACTGAGAGGGAAGAGCTCGTTCCAGTCGTCTGGAGCATCTGTCATCATAGCGGACCAGAGTCTGCCACAGAGGTCGATTCCCAGCGGGATGTGTCCGAGCATTTCGCCTTGGATATCATAGGGTTGGGCGAAGCCTGTTTCTGGGTAGGTGTTCTCCCACATTTTTCCACAGTCGTGGAAGAGGATACCTGCGATGAGAAGGTCGAGGTTAAGGTCAGTGTAGACAGTGCTGATGGCTTTAGCGCTACGCATCATTTGGGCCACGTGTTCGACAAGGCCGCCTCGGCGGGCGTGGTGGTTTTTACGGGCTGCAGCGGTGCGTTGGAAGAGAATGCCGTGGGACTGGATAAAGTTTTGGCAAAGTGTGTGAAGACGGGGGTCGTGGATGCTATTACACAAGTCATTGATGGTTTCCCAGTCTTTGCGTTGTTGGGCGCTGGTTTCAGGGTTTCCGGTGAGGAGGTCTGCGATTTCGCTTTGGTTGAGTGGTCTAAAATCCCAGCGTTGTGCGTCGAGTCCGTATTGGTTTTGGGTCCAGTCGCCGGCGAGGCGGAGGAAGGATTCGGCGGGGAGTTCTTGGGCGAGTTTAAACTGTGGAAGGTTTTCCCAGATTTTTAGGGTAAATTGGTCGATGGAGTCAGCGAGGGTGAGCTCTAGGTAGGGTTTTCCCGACTTTGTGGTTTTCGTGACGCAGGATTGGAGTTGGACGTCAATACTAGCGCTGATGGGGGAGTCTCCGGCAGATTGTTTGAGTTGAGTGATAGTGAGCTGATCCACGGGGGAAGCATGGGAGGAGGGGGGAAGGAGGCCAATAAAAAAGCGAACCGAGGTTCGCTTTTTGTCATCGTGATTGTTGGGGGGAAGTGTGGGGCCTAAAAGTCCGGTGGGAGGATGAGTTCATCACCCGCCTGAATATCTACGTTGCCACCCATGAATGAGGCTGGGAGTGGGTCAGCAATTCCTTGGTTACGGTCGATGGTGCCGATGGTGAGGCGACCGATAATACCAGAATTTCTGCGGATACCGAGGACGTCGCCAGTGTTGACATTGCCGACACGTAGGATTTCGATGCCTGCAATTTTATTGACGTTATCGTATTCGGTGACACGAGCCATTACGAGAGCTGTTTTGACGAGGTTGGCACGCCCTTTTTTCGGTGATGGGGTGGCTTCGAGAGCGTCTTCGATCACTTCAGCGGCTTTATCTTCGATAGCGTCGCGCGCTTCTTTGAGTTCTTTGAGTTCTTCGCGTACGCGTTGGAGCTCGTTCATATCAGCCTGAGTTTGGGCTGCTTTTTCGAGTGGGTTTTGCGGAGTGAAGGTATTTTCGAAGCTTGGTGAGTTGGCGGCACCTTTGGCGAGTGCGGCTTCGAGTTGTGCCTGACGCTTTTCGAGGCGGGCGATTTCGAGTTCTTCGGGGTTATTGATCACGCCCTGTTTCATGCTGCTGTAGGATATGAAAAGGCAGGCAATGAGGAGGGCAAATGTAGATCCGATGATGATCTTCATAATATTCATGAGCAAAGGTGTAGAGGATTTGGTCGAGTACGGAAGGCTAAAGTGCGAGATTTTAAAGGATTGGTGAATCTGGCTTGAGTGGGGGAAAAGATTGATTAGTCTTCGGCTCGTGAGAATGCGGATGGCAGTTTTAGGCAGTGGCAGTGGTGGCAACTCTACTATTTTGGAGTGCGGGAATGAACGCGTTTTGTTGGATGCAGGCTTGAGTGCTAAGCAATTGAGCCTACGTCTAGAAGCATTAGATATCGAGCCAGACAGCCTGACGGCAATACTATTAACGCACGAGCACAGTGATCATGCCAAGGGGGTGGATGTGCTCTTAAGGAAGCGTGCAATTCCCGTGTATGCCAATGCGATGACCAAGGAGGCGTTACAGTGGGGGCTGAAGAGTTCGATTCAGTGGAAAGTTTTTCATACTGGCCAGGATTTTCGTATTGGGGAAATGGAGGTGCATCCATTTCCGATCCCGCATGATGCAGCAGAGCCTGTGGGGTTCACGGTCACTGCCGGGGGTACAAAGTTCGGTTTAGTGACCGATGTGGGGTATGTGACTCAGGCGATGCGTATGCATTTGAGGGAGGCTCATGCGCTTTTTGTTGAATCAAACTACGATGAAGCCCTGTTAGAAGCTGATACGAAGCGTCCATGGGCGACGAAGCAGAGGATCGCATCTAGGCACGGCCATTTATCTAACACTCAGGCGGGTGAGTTGATCGCCGATGTGGGGTGTGAGCGACTCAAGAGCGTGGTGTTAGGGCACTTGAGTGGGGATTGTAACTGTCCCAAGGTGGCACGCGAAACGGTGCATGGGATGTTAGAGAATGGTGGATTATCCGAAGTGGAAGTTCAGTGCGCGAGCCAAGACAAGCCGACGGAGTGGGTAGAGTTTGGTCAGAGCAATCGAGGTGCAATCTTGGAGCGGCTCTCTGGGGAGTTACAGCAAGAAGAGTTATTTTAGAGTAGGGCTCAGTTGGTAGCTCACTGAGCTTTACGCAATTGAACCTTGGGTGGTTCTAGTCCATCTTCACTGATGGTGGCGGCGGGAAGAATGATGCGGTGGAATTGTTGGAGGTGGTCTTGAACCACTCTACCGCAGGTTTCTTGGTCACCGGTTGAAAAGAACATGCTATGACAGAGTGGGCATGAGAAGGCGAAGCCTTCGGAGTCTTTTTCGAGAGTGATATCGATGGGGCCGTATTGGACGTGTACTGACATGGGGTTATTTAATGGGGTTCTCTTGAGTATACGGTATTTTTACAGAATTGGTTACATCAAATTGTGCGTGTGGTGCGGAGGTAAAAAAAAGCCCCATGGAGGAAGTCTCCATGAGGCTAGGTAAGAAAGTAGTAAATTACTTAGAGAGGTAGGAAGAAACGCCTTCGTGATCAGCAGTCATTGCGTCGTCACCTTTTTGCCAGTCCATTGGGCAAACTTCACCGTGTTGTTCGAAGTGCTGGAGAGCATCGATGACGCGGATACACTCGTTAATGGAGCGGCCGAGTGGCATGTCGTTTACAACCTGGTGGCGAACGATACCTTCTTTGTCGATGAGGAAGAGGCCGCGGTAGGCAACGAGCTCACCTGCGATTTCGACGTTATCGTCTTCGTCGATGTATGCTTCGCCAGCGAGTACGTCGTAGTCTTCTGAGATTGTTTTGTTGATGTCAGCGACGAGTGGGTAGGAAACGCCTTGGATGCCGCCTTGTGCCTTAGGTGTGTTGAGCCATGCCCAGTGTGAGAACTCGGAATCAGTGGAGCAACCGACAACTTGGACGCCGCGTGCTTCAAATTGTGCGATTTCTTCTTGGAAGCGGTGGAGTTCAGTTGGGCAAACGAAAGTGAAATCTTTTGGGTAGAAGAAGAGAACAACGTATTTTTCTCCGACGAATTGCTCGAGTGAGAATTCTTCGATGATGTTCTGACCTTGAACTGCCTTTGCAGTGAATGCTGGTGCTTTTTTGCCTACGAGGACTGCCATAATATTATAGTTTCTAATTCGGATTAAATGAGAGAAAGAGGAGCGGCACTGCCTAGCCACTTTCGAACGCGCTTGGGTGTAAGCGAGCTTACAGGAAGTCGCAATAGGTTTTTGAGAGCGGGGGGATAAATACTACCTATTAGAGTCGCTAATGATGGCTGTGGGAACTGGTTTCGGGGAGCGAGGGCAAAGAAAAACACCTGACCAGAGCTGGTGCAGGTGTTTTGAAATTAGAGACAGGCGAGTGGGCTAGTGTTTATGGCTATGGCCGTTGGAGTGCTTATGGTCGTGGGAATGACCGTGGCCATGGCTGTGAGTTGAGCTGGATTTGTCCTTTTGTTTCCCAGAGTAGGCAGCATGGAAGGAATCGATGAGCTCGTGCAGCTTTTTCGCATTTTCCAGGTCAGTGGTTTGCTTGCACTTCATGGCGTAGACAGTGATCTGGTGAAGCATAGTGAGCTTTTTGGTGTAGGCTTCCTTATCGCTTTCATTGATTTTGATACGTTGGGCGAGGAAGTATTGAGCGACGACATTTTGAACATTTTGGGCGTGTTGTTCTTTATTGGTGACCCAGCGAGAGATTTGGTTGACGTTGGCTGCAGGATCCTTTGAGAGCTCCTTGATTTGCTGCATTGCTTTGGCAATGGTTTCTTGGTCTTTGTGGAGTGTGACAAAGACATTGTCGTCTGCGTAGATACCGCAAGGGATTTGGCAATGTGCGGATGCGAGGGGAGCGGAAGCGAGTACGAATGCGGTGCCAAGGGCAGTGAGTAGTGGTGTCTTCATGAGTATTGGTTCGTAAATTCGTAGGCATTATAGCCCAAATTATGGAGCCTAGCAGAATAAAATATGAAATCTGTGAATTTTGATGGATGAATGTTGATTAAGTAGGCTAGTTTTGGAGCATGCCATGGCTTTTAGCAGCAGGTGGAGCGATCCCACCTTTTTTTATATTATTGACCGTAGTTTTGTTAGCAGTGGTTGTTGTTTCACTGGTGCTTACCCGTATCAAGCAATCACTGTTAGTAGGGTACTTCTTGTGTGGGATTTTGATTAGTAACAGTGGGTTGCTAGATTGGGTCGGAGTTGAGCAAGTGGAAGTCATTGATGCCTTAGCAGAGATTGGGGTGGTATTGTTGTTATTTACTCTTGGGATTGAGTTTTCATTAAAGGAGATCAAGGCTTTGCAGAGGCCTGTGTTTGTGGGTGGGGGATCGCAGGTGGGGCTATGTATTTTACTAGGGATTGTTGGAGGGATGTGTCTGGGGCTCAATATCTCTCAGGCTGTTCTGTTAGGTTTTGCCTTATCACTATCATCGACTGCGGTAAGCATGAAGAGTTTTCAGGAATTAGGTTTACCTGAGAGTCCGCAGGCGAGGACGGCATTGGGGATGGCGATTTATCAGGATTTGGCGGCGATCGTATTCATGGTTTTGCTACCTCCATTATTGAGTGAGGATGGTGGGAGCGGAGCAGTTTTCACAGCGCTGATCCGGGGGGCATTATTTACGGGAGCGATCATCGTTCTTTCGAGGCACGGTTTTCCTCAAATGTTAGATGCCGTTGCACGCACGCGCAGCAGGGAGTTATTTACGATTACGGTGATTGGTTTATGTGCGGCGGTAGCCTTGGTGAGTGGCTTATTGGGTTTGAGTCCTGCTTTGGGGGCATTTGCCGCAGGGGTGGTGGTGAGTGAATCGATATACTCGCACCGTGTGTTATCGGATATTTTGCCATTCAAGGACTTATTTTTGACGGTCTTTTTTGTATCTGTTGGGCTTTTGATTGATTTGGATGTGATCGTGGAATACTGGCCGAATATTTTGTTAGCAACGGTATCGATCATCGTACTCAAGGGGGTGGTTGTTGCGTATGCTGCGAAGTGGTCAGGGTTGAGGAAAGGGAGTTGGTTGGTGACGACAGCGGCTTTGTGCAGCACAGGGGAGTTCTCCATTGTATTGTTAGCGCGGGCGAGTGAGTTCAATGCCTGGAGCTCGCAGTGGGAGCAGATTTTTTTAGCGAGCACGGCATTTTCGATGGGTTTGGTACCGACTTTGATGAAGGCGAGCCTTGGTTGGGCGGACAAGATCAGGAGGTCGAGCAAGGAATTTTGTGGCAGAAGCCATGAGGAATTAGGAATGGGGGGGCAGATTGAGGGTTTACAGGATCATGTGGTGATATGTGGTTATGGTCCAGTGGGTCAGAATCTGCACCGCAATCTTCTACGTGCCAACGTTGGAGTGGTGGTACTCGAGACGAATCCAGAGACAGTGAAGCGTTTACATGCAGAGGGGGTGGCTGCGCTATTTGCGGATGCCAGCGACAAGGAATCTCTAGAGCTAGCTCATATTGAGCGAGCCCGCGGGATTGCGTTCACCTTTCCTGATGAGCAAGCTGTATTGAAGTCGATGCACAGTGCGGTGGAGCTCAACCCTGAAGTGCGCATTTATGCGCGTGCAAAGTTTGCAGGTCAGGCTGAGCGTTTACAGCGAGCAGGTGTGCACTTTGTGTTGTATGATGAGGAGCAGAGTGGCAAGGCGATGATTACTGCAGTTATGATGTGTTACGAGGCTGATTTAGCCCCCGATTGGGAGGTGTAGCTGCGCACAAGATAGGGGTGTTGATGCGAGGGTTAGGATGAGAACTTGATGCTTGTTGGGTTGCTCGTGGGCTGAGCTTGGCATGTGAGGATGTAATTATTTTCGAGTTCCTTGGGTGTTAGGGCGGCGGTTACTTTTTGGGAGCACGAGCCCGATGTGAGCTGAGCTTTACAAGCGCCGCAGACCCCTGCTTTGCATTTATGCGGGAGTGTTATGTCTGCTGAGAGAGCGGCGTTTAGGATTGTTTCGTTTTCTGGAACTTGGACTGAAACATCTGAGGTGACTGGACGGTGGTTTCTTTGTGGTGCGCTTAGATAGGTTTTCAGGAATGGGTCTTCCAAGGTATTGCAGGACAATTTTCTGGTGCTCTAGAATTGGTGATTCGCCTTTTGCGGCGGGACCGACTTGGTAGTAGGGGCTTTTCAGTGCTTTCTGTTGTTGTTCGCAGGCATAGATATCTTCTGAGGTAAAGTCAGCTGAGGCGATTGGGTCGGTGTTCTTATCCCCTTTATATTTGGGGGAGATGTGTTTATTCCAGAATGCCGCTGATTTCCATTCTTGTTTGGTGAATTCCCAAGCGGATGCATTTTTGAGCCTCACACGGTTTTCTACTCTGGTTTTATCTGGCCCGAGCGGGGTGATGATGAAGGTGGCCCAGGAGGATTCACTTTCAGCTAGACCGATCCCGGGAAAGAGCATGGGAACATAGGCTGCGAGTTGCTCTTTAGGAAGGATGAGAGGAGTGGGGGTATTACTGTCGATGTCTTTGGCGTAATAATCTGCTAGAGGTTCCACAAAGCTGAAGTGTGGGCCGATGAATTGGTATTCAGCTTTTGCGTGGTCATACATCGAAAGGGTTCCGGAATGGAGGTGGGCGAGGTGATAGACATCAATATAGTTTTCGACGACGATTTTCCAGTTTGCCTGTATTTCGTAGCTGGTAGCGGCTTCGGGGTATTCGACAAGTGTGGTGAAATCGTGTGGGCCTAGGTGTGGTGTGATGTCGGCAAACCAATCATTGAGTGATGGAGCTTCTGGGTCCGGGTGCACGAAGAGCATTTTACGCCAGACGCCGACACTGGCAGGTTTGAGGTGCAGGCAGGATTTGTCGATAGTGTCAAATTCTCTGGCCTCGTCAGGTACGGTGCAGAGTTCACCATTTAAGTTGTATGTCCAATCATGGTATGGGCAGGTGATAAGTTTGTCGGTTATTCCTTCTGCTCTGAGGAGTTGGGTGCCTCTATGGCGACAACTATTATGGAAGGCTTTGAGGGAGCCATCAGCACTGACGATGATGAAGATGTTGTTGAGGCCTGCTTGTACCGTGAGGTATTCACCAGGTGCGGTGAGATCCTCGACAAAACCTGCATAACGCCAGGTTTTTGAGAAAATTTCAGCCTGCTCGTGGTCAAACCATTCTTGGCTTGTGTAGGCTTCGACTGGAAGGTGGTGGAGCATATTCGTAGACATAGGAAAGGTGGTTTAGGGCGCGATTGAGAGGTTTGGTATATCTAGCAGAATCATCCAGATGCTCAGTATGATCCATGTGAGGACAATGGTCCAGAAGAGGAAGGGGGATTCGTTTTGTCTGACGGTTTGGATAAGGTGGATTTCTTTTGTGTAGAAAGCTGGGATCGTCCACGAAATGAAGAGGATGCCCCAAAGGAAATTATACTCGAACCAAACTGATAGATAGATGAGGGCCAGAGCGATATAGACAGGCCAATGTTTCATTTACCTTCTCCTTTTGTTAGGACGTTGAGTTTCTTCGAGAGTGACTTAATGTAGTTACTTCTGTATACATCTAGGGAAGTCTCGGAAGCGCTGAGATGCTGTAGGATTTGTATGGCGTACTTGATCGATTCAGGGTGTTCTGAGTAGGAATAAAGTTCAGCTTTACCGATCCAAGCGTCAGTGTGGTTGGGAGAAATCTTGAGAGCGTTGTTATAGGCTGTGTCTGCGAGGTTGTAATAGCGAGTTTGGGCTTCAGGGGCATCTTGATCCCATGCTGCTAGTGAAAAGTATGTGGCAAGATTTGTGTAAGACTCAGCAGTGTTTGGGGACTTTGACTTTTGGAGTTGATTGAGTAGTTCGTAGAATTTTGGTGAGTCACAGAGCTTGGAGAAGTAGGCTTCACCTTCAGGGGTGTATGGGCTCAGGGTTTTGAAGGTTGAGTGAAGTTCTGCTGAGGTCGTTATTTGGTTTGGTGGGTGCGATGCAGTGAGGGCTAGCCCTGTGGTTACGAGTAGAGCACAGAAGAAGGATAGGGTTTGTTGAGGTGGTTTGTTGAATGTTTTCATTCTTGAAAATCTATAATGAAAGGTTTAAAGTTGTCAAATGTGAAAATCTATTGGAGGGTGGGGGTATGCCAAGGAAGAGTATGGTGGAGGAGCGGAGTCAGCAGATATTGGATGCGTTTGAGCGTTGCGTGGTGCGGTATGGCATTGAGGGGAGCACATTGGAGCGTGTGGCTGAGGAAGCGCAGTTAAAGCGTACGATTATTCGTCATTATATTGGGAACCGAGATGCATTGGTGGAGGCTGTCGCTGAGAGGTTAAGAGGTAGGTTAGATGGCCAGTTAGATACGATTGTGGCTTTTGAGGGAGGGGATCGGGAAGAGATTGTAGCGTTTCTTTACGACGGGGGGGCGAACTGTGGGTTTAGTGATGTGATACTGATTGAGCAATTTATTGCAGCGTCGGCACTGTATCCTGCGGCCAGTCAGAAGATTTTAGAATACGTGGAAGCTTACACCTCGGCAGTGGCTGATTTGTTGGGTCGTTATAGTGATGGGCATCCGAGGACTTGGGAGGTGGCGTATGGAGTGACTGCAATCTTATTTAACGAGGCATCGCTGCAGCCATTAGAGTTAGGCCAGAGGTATTCTGATGCTTCAGTGTATTGTGTGGATCAATTGATCGCAGGTTTGTCTGGAGCAAAATAGTGATGTGGCGGCAAAAAAAATCCCGCATCAGACAGTGCCTGAGCGGGATGAAAAGTGTGTTGAGTAGTTAGGTTAGCGTTTAGCCAAGCTTAGCGATGATCGCGTTGTATGTCGCGGATGGGCGCATGATGGCGGAAGTCTTCTCGTCGTCGAAGATGTAGTAACCGCCGAGGTCAGCTGCTGGGCCTTGTGCGGAGTTGAGTTCGTTGACGATAGTTGCTTCGTTATCAGCAAGCTCTTTTGCGATTGGTGCGAATGCTGCCTGAAGATCTGCGTCTTCCGTTTGTGCTGCGAGAGCTTCTGCCCAGTAAGTAGCGAGGTAGAAGTGGGAGCCACGGTTATCGAGTTCGCCAACCTTACGAGATGGTGACTTGTCGTTCTGAAGGAACTTCTCAGTTGCTTCATCGAGTGTCTTACCGAGTACTGCCGCTTTT
The DNA here is from genome assembly GCF_042683245.1 of Rubritalea tangerina. NCBI lineage: Bacteria > Pseudomonadati > Verrucomicrobiota > Verrucomicrobiia > Verrucomicrobiales > Rubritaleaceae > Rubritalea > Rubritalea tangerina. The sequence continues at coordinate 22,090 of NZ_JBHUJB010000034.1, read as the reverse complement.
GCGTTGTTGTTTGCAGTAGCGAGGTGCTCGTAGGAAACTGCTGTTGCGAGGAATTCACCGAGGGAATCCCAACGGAGGTGGTTTTCCTTTTCAACCTGCTGCACGTGCTTAGGAGCGGAACCACCTGCACCTGTCTCGAAGAGACCGCCGCCGTTCATGAGAGGAACGATGGAGAGCATTTTTGCGGATGTACCGAGCTCGAGGATTGGGAAGAGGTCAGTGAGGTAGTCACGGAGTACGTTACCTGTGACGGAGATGGTGTCTTCGCCAGCCTTGGTGCGAGCAAGTGTGAACTCAGTCGCTTCTGTTGGAGCCATGATGTGGATCTCGAGACCTTCTGTGTCGTGGTCGAGGAGGTACTGGCCAACCTTCTTGATGAGCTGTGCGTCGTGTGCACGTGTTTCGTCGAGCCAGAACACAGCTGGTGTGTTCGTCGCGCGAGCGCGTGTGACTGCAAGCTTCACCCAGTCTTTGATTGGTGCGTCCTTCGCCTGGCATGCACGCCAGATGTCGCCTTCTTCTACTGTGTGCTCAGTGAGAACGTTGCCCTCGGAGTCGAGAACTTTGACTAAACCGTCAGCTGGAATTTCGAATGTCTTGTCGTGGGAACCGTATTCCTCAGCCTTCTGAGCCATGAGACCTACGTTTGGCACTGTGCCCATGGTTGTTGGGTCGAATGCACCGTTCTCGCGGCAGAAGTCGATAGTTGCTGCGTAGACGCCTGCGTAGGAGCTATCTGGGATGACAGCCTTAGTGTCTTGCTGCTCTCCTGCTGCGTTCCACATTTGACCAGATGTACGGATCATTGCTGGCATGGATGCATCGATGATGATGTCGGAAGGAACGTGAAGGTTGGTGATGCCCTTGTCGGAATCCACCATAGCGACTGCTGGAGCGGATGCGTAGCATGCTTCGATATCTGCTTCGATCTCAGCCTTCTTGTCAGCTGGAAGTGATTCGAGCTTGGAAACGAGGTCGCCGAAGCCGTTCTTTGTGTTCACGCCGAGCTCAGCGATGGTTGCTGCGTGCTTGGTGAATACAGGCTTGTAGAATGCTTCTACGCCGTGGCCGAAGATGATTGGGTCGGAAACCTTCATCATGGTAGCCTTCATGTGAAGGGAGAAGAGGATGTCCTGCGCCTTTGCGTCAGCAACTTGCTCTTCGAGGAAGGCAACGAGTGCCTTCTTGCTCATGAATGTGGAGTCGAATACTTCGCCTTCCTGAAGTGGGATGGATGGCTTGAGAACTGTCTCTGTGCCGTCAGCAGCTGTGAAGACGATCTTTGCGTCAGTTGCTTTTTCGAGAGTGACGGATTGCTCGTTGGAGCGGAAGTCGTTTTCACCCATGGTTGCGACGTGGGACTTGGAGTCCTTTGACCATGCGCCCATGCGGTGTGGGTTTGCTTTCGCGTAGTTCTTCACTGCCTTTGGTGCGCGGCGGTCGGAGTTACCTTCACGAAGGACAGGGTTTACTGCGGAACCTTTGATTTTAGCGTAGCGCTCTTCTGCGTCTTCGTAGTTAGGGATGTCGTAACCCTTGGACTGAAGTTCTGCGATTGCAGCCTTCATCTGTGGCACGGATGCGGAGATGTTTGGAAGCTTGATGATGTTTGCTTCTGGAGTCTTAGCGAGTTCGCCGAGCTCAGCGAGTGCGTCACCGATCTTCTGATCTTCAGTGAGATTCTCTGGGAAATTAGCAATGATACGGCCAGCGAGTGAGATGTCGCGAGTCTCCACAGCAACACCTGCAGTCTTGGAGAATGCTTCGATCACTGGAAGCAGTGAGTATGTCGCGAGCGCTGGAGCCTCGTCTGTCTTTGTGTAAATGATAGTAGACATAAGAATTTATCAATTGATGGCGCGGGGTTTAGAGTATTCAGCTGCGATGGACAAGGGGGAATTCGTGCTGAATTTCGGATTATTTATGAGGAAATTTCATAATGTCTGAAATGGTTAGGAGTTTTTGCGATGGAGGATGAATGGGAAGATGGGAGGAGGGACTCAAAATTATCTATGAAAACTGAAGCATTACGCGTTAGATGGTGAGATGAGAACGATGTTGTCGGCAAAGTCGGTGATTGCATTGCTGTTGATTTTGATAGGAGCAGGAGGGCTGGTTCTGCATGCGCAGTGGCAGAAAGTGCGACCTGTCGATCGGCAGTCTGCGGTTGGGGATGTGTCAGAATTAGATCCAGAGATGCGAGCCGCGGTAAGCTTCTTGGATGACTTTGAACTAAAGAGGGCTCCGGGGCAGAGGGATTGGCTGGCGTCTCACCACGAGCCGGGGCAGAGCTACGGCCAGTATTTACGCTCAGGTGCGAATGTCCCGAAAAAGGGAAAGGACACTCTCTATATTTTACCGCTTGGAACGTTTGGGCTCGGTAGCTCACCGAAGCTTTCTCAGTTAGCGAGCTATACCGAGGCCTACTTCCATCCAATGAAGGTGCGTGTGCTGCCAGCGGTGGCGCTAAATGATGTGGAGGCCCAGACGCGTGAGAGGAGTTTTGGGACGCAGCTGCATAGTGAGGACACCCTCAAATGGTTAGAAGGGAAGTTACCGAGTGATGCGTATGCGATGTTGGCAGTGACGATGGTTGACTTGTACCCGAGGGAGTCTTGGAATTATGTCTTCGGGCAAGCTTCCTTGAAAGAGAGGGTGGGGGTTTTTAGCTTTGCGCGGTACAGTGGTGGAGTCGGGGGCGGTGGTGAGAAGGTGCCTAAGGAACTGGCGTTAGAGCGTTCTGTGAAAGTGTTAACGCATGAGTTTGGGCACATGTTTGGTGTGCTCCATTGTATTTACTACCAATGTAATATGAATGGATCCAATCACCTTGGGGAGGTAGATGTTAGTCCACTGCAAGCGTGTCCAGTGTGTTTACGTAAGTTCCATCATGCTTGTGGGTTTTCGGCAAAGACGCGGTACCGGAAGTTGCTGGAATTTTGCGAAGCTCAGGGATTAGAAGATGGGGCAAAGTTTTACAAATCGCGTTTAGAGAAGATGCCGTGAGGTGTAGAGGTGGGGAGGGAGCTTTTGGGGGTGCTGATGAGGTGAGGTGGGAAATTCTCTGAGATTTGTAATAGGCGAGGCAGCGAGGATTTGCTTATTGGTAGTCATGCAAACGATGAGTTCGCGAAAGTCGGTCATTCCCAAGTCGTGGAGTGTGTCACCTGTCATTCGGCAGCGGGTGGGCGCATCCGTAGGTCGTCAGAGGTTGATTGAAGAGGATGGAGAGATATTGGTGTTGCTGCACATGGTGCCGAAGGCTGAGGATAAAGGGGAGCGTGAGCCTGCATTATTTTGGCATGACGGGCAGGGCAATTGGAAGTCCTCGCCGAGTTCGGGAGGAAGGTCCGAGTTGAGAACCTTGGTAGAGTCCTATCAGTCGCGCATCAATGCCCTGGATGCAGCGATGGAGGAGGCTGATGACCCAGAGGTTATTCACAATGTGATAGATGAGGCGACACCAGTGGTTCGAGCAGGACGTCATGTTGCTCAAGTTGTTAGTGAACTGCGCAAGGCGCTGCGAGAGGATTTAGATATTTTGGCAACGCGTGATATGGCGGTGCAGATGGAGCGCAGTGGTGATTTGGTTTTGCAGGATGCGAAGTCGAGTTTGGACTTCATGGTTGCCAAGAACACAGTGGTGCAGGCGAAGGAGTCTCACAAGGCGGCAAAAGAGGCGCAAAAGCTGAACCGTCTGGCGGCTTTTTTCTTTCCCTTAATGACGATCGCAGCCGTGTTTGGAATGAACCCAGTGAGGGAGGTATTATCTCATGCGGGGATTTGGGCAGCCTTGGTGGTTGGGTTGGTGTTGGGGGCGATTGTACGGGGGGCGCTGAAGCGATCTGAGTGATGCTTATTTGTTTTGGTCTTTGAGTTTCTCCAGGAAACTCGAGATTTCGCTGGGTTCGGCACGTTTTCGGTAGTCGTGGTGGAGGAAGGCCCAGAGGATTTTCCCATCTTGTCCGATGATGTAGGTGGCTGCGAGTGGCAGGGTATCGGTGTCGGCATTTGCTCCATTAAATTTTTTGAGATCAAAGAATTGGGCGTAGCGTTTTTCGACATCGGGTGTGAGTTTGAAGAGCAACCCGTACTGGGAGGCGACTTGGTTATTTAAGTCGGAGAGGACCTCGAAGCTGAGCGCATTTTTTTCTTTAGTGCTGAGGCTTTTGTCTGGGAGTTCGGGAGTGAGGGCGAGTAGTGATGCTCCTGTGGCGGTGATGGCAGGCAGTTCTTTTTGGAGGGCGGCAAGGGTGATGTTGCAATAGGGGCACCAGCCACCTCGGTACCAAGTGAGGACGACGGGGCCGTCTTTGAGTTGTTCACTCAGGGTGATTTTTTTGCCTGTGGCGTTGGTGAGTGTGAAGTCAGGGGCTTGGTCACCTACTTGTTTGGCTTTGACTGTGACACCTGATTGTTTGACTGCTTCGATGCCTTGGCGGAATTCTGCCTTAATTTCAGGGGTGATTTTGGGAGAACTTTGGGCTGCACGTTTTTCGAGTTGAGCGCTGAGGGAATCGGCTTGGGAGGAGGTGCAGAGGGCGAGGGCCGTGAGAGGTATTAATGGAAATTTCATAGTTCACTGAAGGGATGGAAAGCCTCAGTGTAGACTATGTTTGGGTAAAAGCAAATGAGCCAAAATGGCGGGGGGGATTTAGAAGCTGAGCAATGCGAGGTATTCGACATTACCGTCAGTACCAGTGATGGGAGAGGTGGTGTGATCGAGCCATTGGTGGCCGAGTTCCTGAGTGACAAAGGTGTGGATTTTATCGACTGCCTTCTGGTGGAGTGCTGGATCGCGCACGATGCCACCTTTACTAATTTCATCACGCTCCAGCTCAAATTGTGGTTTTACCAGGCAGATGATATGACCGTCAGGCTTGAGCACGCTGAAGAGAGGAGGGAGGATTTTTGTCAGAGAGATAAAGGAAACGTCTGTGACGCAGAGGTCGACTTGTTCGCCAATGTCGTCAGGGACCATATGGCGGGCATTGAATTTTTCTTTCACGATGACGCGTTCGTCGCTGCGGATTTTCCAGACGAGTTGGTTGGTGCCGACATCGATTGCGTGGACTTTGACGGCGCCTGATTGGAGTAGGCAATCGGTGAAGCCACCCGTTGAGGCACCACAGTCGAGGCACACCATCCCCGACGGGTCAAAATTGAAATGATCGAGGGCGCCTTCGAGTTTGAGGCCTCCTCGCGAGACGTATTTGGGTTTTTCTTTGATGCTGAGTGGGGCATCGACATCGATTTTTGTGGAGGGTTTAGCAACGACAGTCGTACCAGTGAGGACCTCACCTGCTAGAATTAGGCGTTTGGCTTGTTCTCTGGAGTCGCAGAGTTTGCGGGAAACGAGAAGGGCGTCGGCTCGGTCTTTCATTGTGATAAGTGTGAAGGCTACTGTTGTCAGTGAGATGAAGACTGCAGAATGGCGAGATTGTACAGATTTTCTTTTGTTGGGGTATACTTTGCTGTGTGGGTAACTCGATGTCTGTCATGAATGGCACGTAGTTAAGGTCGATTACGAGCTTTTTTGTAGTAGACGGAAAGCCTGATATTGAATGAGCTGAGGTGTGAACAAACAACCTATTCTCACAGGCTTTCCGAGCACGTTTTTTGCCACGGCTAAACGACGTTATCAAGCAGGTATTCGTGCAGCCAAACAAGAGGCCATTGCGAAAAGTATCTCTGGCTATTCACAAATTTTTGAGGATGTTCTGCCGTCTCGGCTATTGGCTAAACATGACCCAACTCTCAGGCAACGCAGCTTCGGCCATATTCCTACATTCTGGGCGTGGTTAGGTCAAATAATGGAAGCTAACGCCTCATGTAGTAAAGCTCTCAGCCTCATACAAACGTGGTATCAAGCTTCTGGGCTACAAGCTCCAAAAGGTGATACTAGTGGCTTCTGTCAGGCTAGAAAACGTCTTAAGATTGATTTTATAAAGACACTTTCAAGTCAAGTTAGCTCGCAGTTGGAGCAAAGAACTCAAGACTGTGACCTCTGGAATGGCCTTAAGCTCAAGGCTATTGATGGAAGCTCAGTGCAACTGATGGACTCTGAAGCAAATCAGCAGGTGTACCCTCAGCCTCCGACACAAAAGCCTGGCTGTGGTTACCCTGTAATGGGCTTTGTTGGAGTTGTTAACCTTAGCCATGGAGGCTGGGAAGGGTTTGAAACCTGCCAATGGCAAAAACACGGTGCTCGTGTAGCTCCCAAGCTACTCAAGTACGTTGCTGATGGTGACCTGCTGATGGGCGATCGAGCTTTTTGCTCCTATGAGATAATAAGCCTAGCCCAACAGAGAGGCGGACACGTTTTGATGAGGTTACATCAAGCTAGGCAACGCAAAAATGGATTGGAGAAAGGGTCAGAAAGTGAGTCCTATTGAAAGAATAGTGACATGGGAAAAGCCTAGTACACAGCCTGAAAAGAGTGACTTAAGCTCAGAACAATGGGATAATCTTCCCTCAGAAATGAAGCTTCGCTATATCCGTGTTGGTTTTGAAGACAGGTCAGGCCTGAAGAGGACATTAGTCGTTGTGACCACTCTGTTGGATCATGTTAGATATGACGCCGTCGAACTAGCTGACCTCTATGCGAAGCGTTGGGAAATTGAAGTGAAGTTGAGGGATGTGAAAACCACTATGGGACTGGAAAAGTTTGCTGTGAAAACTCCCGAAATGGCTCACAAAACCTTGGGTATGATGATGCTTGCATACAACCTAATTGTTAATTTCCAAATTAACGTCGTATGAAATTACCAAATTAAACCTGTTCAAATAGTCGATTCCTTATCAAATCGATCATAAAACGTGTTCAAATGATTATAGTTAAATGAGGCTACAATGCTTTTGGATATCTTTTTGAGGTGAAATTTGGGAATAATAGCCCAGTTTGAGTGTTCATGTGAGCTTAAAAATCGTTACCACGCTCTGACCGTAGCGTTTCTGTTAGGATAGATGGGGCTCAGCCCCAAACCCCGAGATTTTCTGAGGCATAGCACAGGCTCTCGATACTTGAGTGGTAAGGAATCAGGGTTAGATTAACAGACTTCATATCTGTTAGGTTGCGATGGAACCTTGGTAATATTTGGACGAAAAATACGATAGCATCGTGATAAATAACACCTAATACGCTGCCTAATGCAAAAATCTTCAACACTCACAGGAATCTCTAACAGACACCTCAGCTTCAAAGGTGTTCTAGATGTGATAACCAGTAGTCAATCTTGTTTTATGGGGCTCCTCGTTAGCTCCAGAAATTTGGAGTCATGTCGGAAAAGGATCATAGAGACCTTTGCTACAAAGACGCTCTCTATAAGACCTTTTCGTAGCGAACCTAGAGCACAAAAACAGCGGCCTAAAAACTATCAGCTACTTACAGAACCTCGACACACATTCAGAGAAATTGCACACCGAGGAGCCAAGCGAAGTGCCGCTTAACTACGTGCCATTCTTGTCTGTCTGATAAATTTGATAAATTCATCGGCTATGGCGCAGGCAGGGACGGTTTTCCAAACCGTCCGGCGAGGGACGTGTCTTCGACGCCCAAAGGCATCAAACCATCCCACACGCTTGCGTCAAACCAACCGCAGCACCCCACGGCTCCGATACTCCGGTAAACAGATTGTGTGTCCTTCAGTGCGAAACTATTCTACTGGGGCACGCTTCTGTTCTTGGAACTGCTTGGTTTTAGTATTCCAGCGAAAGTGAATGTAGATTTCCTTGTCTTCAATATCACCTCGTTCGGTGAAGATGTGTTTGAAGCCTTCCTTGGTTTCGAAAAGCTCATGAGTTGATGGGCTGGTGGTTTGGGGATGTAGGTAGTTATAGTCCTTCTCCTCATCAACAATCATGGCCTCGATCTTTCCACTTCCATCCTTGGCAAACGTGAACAGCATGAAGTGAGAGCCCCAGCTGTTACCTGGTTGGGACAGATTGAATTCACTAATGCCGTCTTTGTTAAAATCATGGGTGACGATGGGCCATGTGCCTTTTGGGAAAAACAAGTCACCTCCTCCGGTCAGCGGGAGAGTGATGGGATTGAGGGGCGTGGTTTTGTCCTGTGCACCTTGTGTTTCCAGCTGAAGGGCAAACTTGCCTTTAAAATGATCCTCATCTTGAAATACAACTATTTCTCCTTCGGTCATAATGAGCCGAAGAATGCCGGTCCTTTTGTTGCCATCTTTTGTTTTACCGTAAACAACACTGGTGACAGCAATGGTCTGTCCTTTTGGCATTTCTGAAAACGCTGTATTTGTGAGGGCTATGCCGACGAGAAATGTAAAGAGATAACGATGGAGCATGGGGAGAACTATAACTGTGGATAGGTCTCTGCCAATCATTAATGTTCACGCGATTCGACGACCATGGAGCCCCGTCAGTCACGGCGAAGGTGGATGGTTTCGCGGATGAGATCTTTGAATTTTTTACCACCGTACTCGATTGTTAGTTTTGCTGTTAGTCGGTGGATTTCTATTTTCAGGAAACGGAGCACGGGAGCGCGTTTTTCACGTAAGAAGCAATGGAAACGGTTGTTTACTCTGACAGCATTGCCAGAATCTAAAGGACGTACAATATGTGTGGTGCATAAGGAAATGGTGTTTCTTATGATCACGACTTCGAAGTGGGGCGAAGCTCTCAGAGGTGCGAGCTCTTCAAGGTCGTGAGCATTCTGCATGCTCTCTCTGAGTTGAAGATGACTCGCGGATACAGTCTTGAAGCCCCCTGAGGTTCCAAAGCTAGGTGTGATCATCGCCGCATGGGTTTTCACGAAGCCACACGATCTGAAGGATATATAATCTGTGAGAGAAGCCTATTGCTCCAATAAGGTACACAGATTGTGTGTGATTTCATGCGTGTGCGGGACAGTTTGGAAAAACCGACCCTATCTGGAGAGGGGGTAAAAAAACTCCGATCAGCTTGCGTGACGGGAGTTTGAGAGAGAGTGGGTGTCAACCTAGTCTAGCGACGGCGGCGCAGGATGAAGGTAAGTCCTGCGAGGCCGATGAGTGCGCTCGCTGGACGATGGTTCGGGTACCAAAGTCACGTTGAAGGTGAGGGCTCTGCCAGCATCAGGAGTGCCGCCGAAGAGCGCAGCGGAGTCAGCTGGAGCGAGACCGTTAAACGATTCACTGCCGGGATTAGCAATTTCGAATGAGGCGCCAACGAATGAGTCAGCGGTGTTCGTGGTAGAAACTACCGCGTAGAGAGTTTCGTTGAGGTGAGGGGAGAGATCGAGGTTGTTGAAGCTCCTGGTGAGTGAACCGCCAAGAACTGCGTTCACAAAGTCCACTGTATTAGTCGACGACCCCACGAATGTGAGTCCAGTGATGTCGATGCTTCCGGCTGTGAAAGCTGGGTCACTCAGGCGGCTTCCTTGGGCGAAGATGTTGATGTAAGAGCTGGTTCCCGTAATCATATACATAATCATATACAGACAGACAATTCCTGTAGCTCATAATCATATACAGACAGACAATTCCTGTAGCTAGCTAAAAAATCTACCCACACCTGCTCAGTTTTCTTGCCGCCCAAACTACTCCAGCCTCTTCTCACCTGAAAATGCGAAATCAGGGCAGCCACTCTCCAAATTTAGCTCTAAAAACGCAGAACACCATAAGTTAGATACACACCTCAGCATGGGTTGTTAGATAACCCTCACCAGACTCAATGCATCGCCCCCCACAGCTTTAGTTCACTCTAACTTCCTCATCGACCACAAGCCGCAACCATCAAGCGTCCCTCGCATTTTACTCGAAAGTGTTTTGCGGTTTTCACTCAGGAAGTCCCCCTTGATCCCTTCGATCACTTCATCCACCCACTCGCGGCTGCCTAAGACAGCCCCCTCTACGAAGTACCGCGATTGGCAACGCGCAACCTCAGCGATACTCAGTTTGCCCTCGCGCTCCTGTTCTTTCTTCCACTGCTCTTCACTAAATCCTTTGCGTAATGGGTGAGCTATCTCAGCGCTTTCATCATAGCTGGTGCCGTCCTCAAAGAGGATCAGGCGATACCTCTGCGCTACGGTTCGCCAATCGTATTTTGTAATATCACGTGCCCCACTCCAGCCATCGGCGGATGTATCACTATCAAGCTCAGAAAGTATTCGCTTCACACCATTGCGCGCTAGTTGTCCACCCGCCACCGCCTCTGCATAACCGCACCAACGGTATGCTTTAGGGTCCTCAACCATGCCCGCACGCACTGGGTTGAGTTCGATGTATGCGGCCATCGTACGCGCCGCATAGCCATTCTCTACGAGCACACTTTTATAGCGAGCCTCCCACAATGTCCCGCGCCTTCCATGCTTCTTGTTGTACCACGAAGAAAAGCGTTGCTTCAGCGTCTTCATGAAAAGGCCAAGGTCCCACATGCGCCGAGTGAAGCGCTCTCTGAGTTCGGCATGAGCAGCCCTGCCTTCGGGATGGGTCGCCTTTGCTAACAACTCTAAATGCACGCGCACCTGATCCACATATTCTTTTGAATAGAGGACTCCCAAGCGTGCTATAAGAGCCTCATCACTCAAGTGTCGGTCACACTTCGGTGGTATCTCCACGAGAATGTGGAAGTGGTTGGTCATGATGCAGTAGGTCAACACACGCACACCGCAAAAGGCTTCATACCTCCGCATGTAGCGCACGAATTGTTCCTTACAGCGTGCATCTAATAAAAAGTCGCGCCCCACAATGCGGGACACGACATGGTAAATGGCAGAGCGACCTGTATCATCGCCTACCCAGGGGGCTAGTAAACGAGCTTTAGACATAGAGTAAGCATATCACTATCAATTAGTTGAAGCAACATACTTCTCTCGTAAATTGTCTGTCTAGAATGGCACTCGACCCACTTTTTTCCACTGGTAGCACTGATATTCGCTCATGGCATTACTCTATTTTTAAGGCTATTTCAGATCAAGAGGTTCCTGTTCAGGGTCGTGAATTTCATAACCCATGGAGGAATAACCTTTCAGCCGTTTTCTGAACATAGAGGCAAACATGGGAGCATCATCATCCACATAATCATAGATGCGAACTTCCTGTTTGCCTTCGTGTATGCGGTGAAGCCTCCCTGCATATTGTTGGAGAGTGCCTTTCCAAGAGATAGGCATGGCTAAAAACAAGGTATCCAATCGAGCATCGTCAAATCCTTCCCCCGCATAACGCCCCGTGGCAAGGATGATCCGAGGTTCATTTTCGGGGATTAGCTCCAATTGTTCGTTGATATTACGTCGCTGTTTCACTCCCATGCCTCCCTTCAGGATAATGGTGTGTTTAACATGAGGGCGTATTAAATCTGCCAGTAAATCAAGATGATCCGTTCTCTCGGTTAGCACCAATGGGCTTCTGCCTTCTTTGATCGCAGAGAGTGCCCCTTCAGCAATAAGTTGGTTACGTTTAGGATCACCACTGATGATCTGATAGAATTCGTGAATACTTGGAGATGTTGCCATCTTGTCAAAACGCATGCCTGTGGGTGTCGGGTAAACACGATAACGAAAGGGTCTCAACTTGGCTTGCGCTCGGGCAGACATGCGGAACTGAATTGGACCACATTGCATGAACAGGATCGGATGGTGTCCGTCCTTTCGTTCTGGAGTGGCAGTCAAACCAAGAATGTATCGAGCTTTGACTTTCCTCATTACTAACTCAAAACTGGAGGCAGAAATGTGATGGCACTCATCCACGACTACATGCCCATAATCAGCCACAATATCCTTTACGGCTCCCTTACGATTGAGACTTTGGATGATGGCAATATCAACCTTCTTTGTTGGCTTGCTCTTTCCTCCTCCAATTTGACCGATTTCCTTGGGGTCAATGTCGAGAAACGTGGCAATGCGAGCTTTCCATTGATCTAGGAGCTGACTGCGGTGCACGATAATGAGAGTATTTGTTTTTCTCCGTGCGATGATATTTGCCGCTACGACTGTTTTGCCAAAAGCAGTCGCAGCACAGATGATACCTTCGTCATATTTCATTACCGCTCTGACGGCTCTTTTTTGATCCGAACGAAGCTCTCCTTGGAATTTTACACTAAGAGGTTCGCCCTCAAAGCGTTTGTCTTCTGTTAATACCTTTATCTCGTGAGCTTCGCAAAGTGTTTGAAGATCCTGAAGGCAACCACGGGGTAGAGCAATATGCTCAGAAAAATCCTCAGCACGGTGGACAAGCCGAGGTATGTTGAAGGTGGAAAATTTCAACGCCTGAGCTTGGTAGAATTCCGGATTATGAAATGCAGCAAGACGAATGATCCTGTTGATCAGAGCTGGAGGTAAGCTGGCTTTTTCAATGAAGAGCAGATTTGCCCGAATTGCTTTCACCTCTTCGGGCAGAATGCCATCCAATGGTTCAGAGCAAAAATGCTCGGAAGGTTTTAGCTCCCAAGGTTTCTCAATTTTATCTCCATCTTCAAATCGATGACGCAGTCCGAGGAGATCCCCCGAAACATTGGCGACAATATCTTCAATCTGAAACGCGGTCATTTTTCTGACACTACCCAGATAAGCCCACTGGTCTTCGTAAGGGGTAAAATTTCGGTCAATGAAGACGCTACCTCCTTGTTGTCTTGGGATTTTTTGTAATGGTAATGCAATGAGGTTGCCGAAGCCACCTTTGGGCAAGGTGTCCTGACTGGGAAAAAATCGGTCATAGGAATCAAGCCCCATTTCGGGACGTGATTCCATGGCATGGGTTAGGATCGCCGATCCCAGTTTGCGAGCAAGTGAAGATTGAATAGGTTCACGAAAGAAAATCCACACGTGGCCTCCATTTCCTGAACGTGATCGTTCTAAAGATGCAGAAACATCCAAAGCATCGCATTAATTCAAAAACGCCAAACAGTCTTGTTGCCAAGATTTTTTGTCAAAATCAGCCGCAAGAAAGTAACACCTATCATCTTCTAAAATAGCGTATGCTCCCATCGTGATCTTACCACTGAGGTGGTTGCGGATCACATGGTCATCGACAGGTAAATACTGCCGTTCCTCCTTGGGCACAACTTCTCCCCAGTTTCTGTGATAGACGGGAGCATATCCGGCTGTGCCTTTCTGAGGGTTTTCCCAGCGAACGGAGTAAACATCTTCCCGCCCTCGGAAGAGCTGCCTAAAAAGTTCGACCTTCTCATCTGAAGAGGACTGATTGTCTATAGACGAAGCAATAGCTTCATGAGGAGGCTGGGCAGTTGTCTTGGATTGGTAGTGGCTCAGTTGCCTGTGAAGATCAGAATTTTCCACCGTCAGACGTTTACACTCGGCTTCGAGTTCGCGAATTCTGGCTTTTAATTGCTCGAACATGACTTCTCTCAAGCAATTTTATGGAGCCACCTTGTAACGTGTGGATCTTCCTTTCCCTTCAAGAATAAGCAGACGTTTTTCGACCAGAGAAGAAAGCGTTCTTTTCATCGTGTTTCTGTTGGAACCCGTCAAAGCAACCATTTCACGGTTACTCAAACTATTGTGCTGCTCAAAAAGCGATAGGACTTCGAGCGCTAGAGGAGATAAATCACTCGCCTGCATGATGCGATGATCTTCCACCTTCCGAGCCAAAACTTCGCATTGTTTTGACAAAGTCCGCAGGAAGAAAACGATCCAAGCGTTCCAGTCTGGCGTAGTCTTAAATGACGTTTGCGTTGTTCTCAACGCTCTGTAATAGCTGTCTTTATTTTCTTCAATAATCCTCTCAATCGAGGCATATGGAACATACTCATATTCTGCCTGAAGAAGGAAAAGAGTAGTGAGTGCCCGTGAAAGTCTGCCGTTTCCATCTTGGAAAGGGTGGATTGCTAGAAATCGGACAATAAAAACACCAATTCTCAGCAAAGAGTGAAGCTCATTGGACTGCCGCGTAGCTAGCTCCCATTCAAGGAGTGTCTTCATGTGGGCAGGAGTGTCAAAAGGACTAGAGGTCTCAAAGACAATGCCTATCTGCTTACCATCGGCATCGAAAGCTGCGACATGATTGTCTAAGGTTTTGTATGCCCCTCGATGACGTTCATCCTTGGTAGAGTGCGCTAACAAAGTAGAGTGAAGCTGGAGCAGGTGATTTTCATCTACATTGAGAAATTCCCAAGAGTCAAAGATCAGATCCATGACCTTGGCGTAACCAGCGACTTCCTGTTCATCCCGAGAAGTGAATTTCTCAATTTCAATGTTAGCCAGCAGGGTTTCCACCTGAGCATCAGACATTTTGGAGCCTTCTATCCTTGTGGATGACCCCACACTCTCAATGGTGGCTGTTTTTCTGAGTTGTGTCAGACGATCACGATCAATAGCCCCCAGAGCCTGCCAACGCCCCTTGAACTCATCAATCGAGGCGATGAGTTGGAGAATTTCTGACGTGATATTGACTGTGACTTCCATAATGAACCATTAACTGACCCGATTATACCCAAATAAACTCTAAAATCAAGAGTTCAGCTGAAAAAAGAGGTCATTCTGGAAAAAACAGGTGTGAGCTTCGTAATTGTAGGTGAAAGGAATAAATGACCAAATGAAACAAATGAAGAACCAGAAATCGCCCTCACCTTAGCAAAGATCGGAGTTCACGTCACAGACGAAACACCCATAAAACCAAACTTGTTCCAAAAAAGTTCGCATTTTTACGGAAATGCGAATGGCGGGGCGCGTGGTAAGAGAATGCGAACTTTGACAGCCCTGCCGTGTCTTATTGGTGTCGTCCGTGACTCTTGGCAGCAAGGATATTTTTCTGTTCATCCGATACGTAAGGAATGGGTGGAAATGCCGGATCAGTGCGAATTACTCACTGAATGCCCTGAAGGTCGGCATCTGGTGCATTTAAGCGAAAACTGGTCAAATGCCTTAAAACAGGGACTTGTCGGGTCTTCAAGCGACATTGCGGAGCAAGTCGGGCTGACTTCGGGACAAGTCCGAAAAATAATCCGGTTGAAAAATCTGCCTCTGGAAGTTTTTGACTACCTCAAGGGCTTGGATGATCCCAGAGCCGCCAAAAAATACTCCCACAGGCGACTTAGTCCAATTGCTGCCGCTAGAGAGGCGGATCAGGTGAAACTCTTTGAGGACGCATTCTCGGTCAAAATAGAGGCATAACTTGTTTCACTTGGTTCATCGCACCTCGGACGAAATTCTTTCCCTTGAAAGCAAAAGGCTCCCCGCCTCACGGCGGGGAGCCAAATTTTTAGTGGTTCAGGAAGATGTGAACCTCGTCGAAACTGGTTTCGATGGTGAAAATATCGCCGCTCATGTCCATGTCGCGCCCCATGCGCTCATAATCGATGTAGAATTGTAGATGCTCCGGCACTTCACTTGTTTGCTCAGTTAGCTCCTGCGCATAGTCAGCAAGGCTCGTGTAGCATCCCATGTAATTCTCAAGGGCGCGGGTTGCGTCGTCGATGTCGCCGCAATAGTGATCCAGAACTAAAGCTCCGATTTCGTCATGCTCCTGCATGAACTCGGAAAGCTCATGCACTCGCTCAATGCTTTCCCATTCGGAAAGGCGGATGCCTCCGAAGCCTTCAAAGTCATGGATTGCCCATTCTTCTGCGTCTTCAATTGGTGAGGATGCCAACACGCTGCGGATGCGGTTCCATGTCTGGTCAATATCGTCTTCAATCTCAATCCATTCCCCGTGTAGAATTCCGCTGTTGTATGCTGCAAGGCATGCAATGTAGATGCGTTGTGTTTCGTAAGTGCTCGTTTGTGCTGTGACAGTCATTTTGTAATCTCCAGTTGTTACGACCTTCTTGATTGAAAGCCTGATTTTTCCCTGCCAAGCGGCGAGCGAAGCTAGAGAGTGCCTGAAGCGGACGGTGAAACCGTCCAGTCAAGGTGGAGATTTTTTCGTTGAATGCGGAAGCGAGGAACTTGTGACGCTGCTGCACAAGTGGGCGCAAAAATACGACCTTTACGGGTTCAAGCGTAGGGCTGGCATGATCTGTTTTACGCGGCAGCGGAAAAACAGGCTAGGAAACCTATGTGACGGGGGCGCGTGCGACCCCCTGACCTCATTAGGCAATCGGTAGCAGTTCACGAAGAGCGTTTGCCCCTTCAAAGGCGGCGGTTTCTGTGCCGAAACTAGCGGAGCGATAGAGGCTCTGTAACCGACGCAACCAGTCAGTCCATGGAAACCAAGCGTTTCCAGTGTTTATGATACTTCGCAGTGCGCTTGAGGTCGTTCTCAGTGACGCGCTCAAGCTGCTTGAGGTTCATATTGTCCTCAAGGTCTGCGATCTTGACCGCTCTGGCGACGTGGTTCGGAGCCAGACGGTCGATAAATTCCTTGTAGGACTCGCCCTCGCGGCGGGTCAAACAATCCAGAGCTTCGATGAGTGCTTCATTGAAGCCTTCGTTTCTCAAATCCTCAAACGTCCATTCGGTGTCCTCGACTACATCGTGAAGCACCGCTGCCATCTGCTCCAATTCGCCTTCAAGCTGAAACATCAGCCGAAGCGGGTGCAGAATATAGGGACTGCCATCGAACCGCGTCTGCTCCTTGTGGGCAGACGATGCGATTTCAATGGCTCTGGCGAGGTTGGACATGGGTGTTTATTTAATTCGGAGGATACTTTTCGTCGATATACAAATCACAAGTTTCGATCAAAAAATCTGGGACTGGATCATATTTCTGAGGTGACAGTTGGCAAACCAGATCGTTTTCGATGTGGAAAGTTTCGCTGATGTGTTTCCTCACTACGTGATCTTCATGCTCGGCTTGAAGGAGCCTGAATATCTGCACTTTCTCGTATCCATTTGCAGCCAGCCTATACGCCTCAACAATTTGAGAGCTGTCACTCATCACAGCTTGTAACTCATCATAAAAAAAACCTCCTATTAACTCACTGATCTTGCTCTCTATTTCAGTTTTTTGTTCAGGAGTAAAATCCACTTCATCATTCCCATTCTTGATGTATGGCGTTGCAGCTTTTTTGAAAAGGCTTGAAAGCATCTGATATTCCAAACCTTTGTCATCAAGAATATCAAAATACCTTCTCAAATAAATTAGCCTAATAAGCTTGTTAGGATGCGTCTCCCTAACCGCATCACAAATCTGCTTAAAGCTGAGAACATCTCCATAGCTGATAGCCTCTTCGGAGAGAGAGCCATTGCGATTTCTTAGATAGCTCGCCACAGTAAATTCAGCGAATTTATCAGGCATGATTTTGACGGTGTCGATGACAGGTTCAACATCATGCGTCAGCAAGAGAACCGTTTTAGACTTCAATGAGTTTGAGCCCCTGAAGAGTTTATGCAGGATCGAGAACTTTTTATTTTTATCAAATGAAGATATTGGGTCATCCAGAATTATCAAGTCTGGGCTTTGCGCCAAACACTCATACATGAAGAGGATCACGGCGAAGGCGTTTCTTTCACCATAGCTCAGATGCTGATCTCCATTTTGCACAGCCTTAGTTCCATCTGTATGTCTAAGCCTTAGCTTGATGTCGTTCTTTTCTCCTAGCAATTCTACCTCATACTTATAGCCAGCGTAGGCCAAAAAGCCATTAATCTCCTTTTGATTGTTTTCGATAGCATCCTTAACAAGCCTCTCTTGTTGAGCAATTTGACCTTTAAGAAGACCAATTTTATCGACAACTTCAGTGATGGAAGCATCAACAGAAGCGACCACTTGCTGAGTCTTTTCAGAATTAAGATATTGATACAGGCTCATGTCGATCTTCAGGGCGTTGATTTCTTCTTCAGCCTTGTCCTTATCCTTGAAATCGAAATTCGATAGATTTTGTATCTTCTTTAGGTGGTTTGATAGCGTTTCAGCCTGTTGCTTCAGCGTGACGAGAAACAGCTCCTCAGCCTCATTCAAACCTTCGATTTTTTTCACGATCCCCTCTAGGGTCGAAACAGTTGAAGTGGAGAAATAGTCTCCCAACTTTTCAATCACATCGATAATAGCACCGAGGTTTTCAACGGTCTTGCTATTATAGATCTCGCTGACTTTCTTTATTCGCTCCTTCTTCTCCTCTGTAGGTGCTATGCAGTATGGGCAACCACTGTCCAAATCCAAAAACGCGTTCCCCTGCGCCTGCCACTTCAACCATTTCACATTTGAGTTCGATTTCAGGTAATTTGTGTAGCTTGAAAGCTCTTCAGGAATGTTCTCCAGAATATTGCCATTCCCACCAAACGCTTTCGACATCTTACTATTTCCAGCCAGTGATCCCGCAGCAGTCGTGCGCATATCAGCCGCTAGTTGATCGAAGTCTTTGATCGCCTGAGCCAACCATTCGTGCTCCTGAAAAACCTTTTTTGCATCTGCGATGAGGCCGTTAATGGCCTCCATCTTCTCGGTGTATTCATGTGTTTTAATGAAAATTTCAAAGCTGTTTTCAATCAGCTCTTCGGGTTTGAATACAAATTGAGAGACATACTCTTCGTTGAAAATCTTTACAGTTTCAATCCCGTCTAAGCCAGACACAGTAGGTGCATACTCATCCGTTTTGTCGTTTTCATGCTTAAACGGTTTGAGTGAAGAGAGGTCTTCTCCGGCTGCACTCATCGTCAACGATCTAGCAATTGTGCTCTTTCCAGTTCCGTTAATACCTAGTTTGATATTCAACTTGTTAGGCTGAATGTTGATCTGGCCTAAATCGATATTGTTACAGTTTTTTATCTCAACGTTCATCTCAAATGGGCTTTGGGCTTCATTCGGCTTACTCGATCTCACCAATTTGGCTGGCTGCTTTGGCTTGCTCGAACTTCTCCTTCATGGTGGGGTTCTTACGCGTGAGCTTCTTCACTGTTACGTCTTGGGCTTTGTCGTTGGCGAGACGGAGATTGTTCTCTGACTTTAGAAGTGCATCTCTCGTTTTCTGGAGGTGCGAGATGGATTTATCGATCTCAGAAACGGCGGTCTGGAACTGTCTGGAAGCCAGATCATAGTTCCGTCCGAACTTCGATTTGAAATCCTCCAAGTCGGCCTCGAAGTTGGTCACGTCGATGTTCTGAGCTTTTACGAGAGCGAGTTCGTTCTTGTAGCTCAGAGCGTTCATCGCTGCATCTCGGAGCAAGGTAATCATCGGGATAAAGAACTGTGGCCGGATGACATACATCTTCTCGTAGCGATAAGACACATCGACGATGCCCGAATTGTAGAGGTCGTTTTCGGGCTCCAAGAGCGAAACAAGGATGGCGTATTCGCAGCCTTTCTCGTTCCGGTCTTTGTCCAGCTCTTTGAAGAAGTCTTCATTCTTCTTTTTCGTGGCAGTGGTGTCGTTCTCGTTCTTCATCTCGAACATGATCGAAACGATCTCGGTTCCAGCATCGTCGTTGTCTTTGAAGATATAGTCACCCTTACTGCCGGAGCTGGCATCGTTGTCTTTCTCGAAGTAGGCACGTGGGAATGCCGTAGAGCGAATGCGATTGAATTCCGTTTCGCAGTGCTGTTCGAGCGTTTCGCCGACCATCTTGGTGGAGAGCTTGGCCTTGAAGTCCTTCAGGCGTTCGATCTCTTCATCACGGTCTTTCAGGCGAACTTCATACTGTTCGGTAATGGCTTTTTCGGCGACCTGCTTTTCAAGAGCGGCTTGGTCTAGGTTGTGTTTGAGCGTATCGCGCTCTTTCTCCACAACGCTGACCGCTTCAGTGATGGCCAACTTTTGGCTAACATCCTTGGCTTGGAGTTCGCCTTTCAGCTCTTGAATTTCTTTTTGCTTTTCAATTTCAGCGAGCTTCGTGGCGTTCTCGCCATCGACTTTCACTTGCTGTAATTGATTTTCGAGGTCGCTTTTTTCTTTCTCTAAGTTGGTAACTGCGTCTTTGACGGCCAGTTCCTGAGCCGTTTTTCCCGCATCCAACTGAGCTTTGAGTTCTTGGATGACGGCTTTCTGCTCCTGAAGCTCTGTCCGCAATTGGCTGCTGACCTTTTGCTCAGTCAGCTCTACGGCACTGGCCTTGTCTTTCTCGGCCTGTTCAGTGGCGTTCTGCGTTTCCTGCTTGGCCTGTTTCAGTTGGTTGAGCAGGTCATCACGTTCCTTTTCAACCGCTGTCACCGCATTGTTGACTGCCAATTGCTGCTCGGTCTTTCCTGCCTCTAGCTGAGCCTTCAGCTCCTTAATCGTCGCTTCTTTTTCCTGAGTTTCGCTTTTCAACTCAGTGCTCAACTTGGCCTTCGCCAATTCCACTGCATCGCGCTTTTCCTTCTCGGCCAGCTCAAGCCGTTCGTGAAGTTGCGCGTCGAATTCCTTATCGCGGACTTGCTTGAGGATGTCCGCGTATCCGGTCTCATCGACCTTGAAGGCTTTGCCGCAGTGGGGGCATGAAATTTCGTTCATAATATTTCTGGCGATTAAAATTCAATCAATCTTCATATATTTAGCTGTCACCAGCTAGTTTTCAGAATGCCTTACTAACTCACGCTCCTCGTCTGTAAGCTCGTAAAGGTCAAAAACGAGCTCATCTATTTCTGCTTCAAGGCTTAATTGCTTTTCTGATGGGCTTGCAGGATCGTAACCCTCACAGGCTGCAAGAGATAAAATTTCATTCACCTTTGATGCCAGACCACTTACCGAAGTGTCGTTCAGTTGAACAATAGGTATTTTCTCAACATAAACTTTTTTCCAACGATTTGTTCCAACTCCAGACTCAGCACATATTTTATCAAAATACCAATTTATCAGTTTTGAATTCAGTAGAGCTGTCATGGCTTTCGGGTGCTCGCAAGTCATGATGAATGTCGTTGCTTCACAATACATGTCTTCGGAAACCAAAGAAAATCTCCCTTTATCCGCTAATTCGATCCAAGATATTTTCTTATTTTCAAAATCTGAAGCATATGCGCAGTTTCTTAAATTATAGGGAGTTACGCCTTGATCACCACGTTTGAAAAGTCCTTTAGCATTTTTCGCCTTCTGTCCTAGCTTACCATTCTTGCGATCTTCCTCAATTCTATCTAAGTGCTTTTTTATATCTGGATACTTGCTTATATCAACAGGCTGTATTCTGGAACCTTTGGAATTTTTGTATCCATTGTGTGAGAAAATAATATATTTTTCTGCCCATATTGGAGAATAACGCTGGATGTCACGCCCACGCAATACAGGTTTTATAATTTCTGCGTTACACGGCGTAGCTTTGATAAGTTTGTCATAAACTTCTTGATTAATAATAAAGCCCTCATTGAAAGCTGTTTTGATTCCGAAATTAATCTTTACATTCAATTCTTTGAGAGAGGTTCCTAGGCGTTCAATCTTCTCCTTCAATGCCATTTGAACCGCAGATCCAATAAACCAACTATTATCCTTAATCGGTTTAAATCTCCCAGAATGAATTTTCAGATATTCTCGAAGGAAATCGGTTTCTGGACAGGGATCTTTTATATTACAAGCAATGTAGGAAGATTGATAACTGCTATTTTTTAAGGTGAAAATATTGGTATCAACTGTTGCATTGTCGAAAACATGATTGCCTGAAAAATCGATTAATTCTATTCCCTGATACCAACTGAAAAATTCTCTGAGTGATGCCCCATATTTGGTGCACATCCATGAATTACTGGTGATAAGACTGAGCAAGCCAGTTTCTGGTTTGCTCAGATTTAACCCCATTTCATAAAATAGCGCATAGATATCTCCTGTTTTTTCAAAGGTCTCGTAGTTTTCACGCTCGTAGCTTTCTTGTAAATCAGCAGGGATTTTCTCCTTATTCTGTAGCTGAACATAAGGCGGATTGCCAATGACCACATCAAAGCCACCTTTAGACTGAAAGACCTCGCTAAACTCCAGTTTCCAGAGGAAAAAAGGTTGCTCATGAGATGAACGATACTTCGCAATCTGTCCTAACTTGGACTGTTCTCCACGAGCATTTAAAGTCGCCTCGATCAAATCCCATTTGAGTGTTTTGATTTGAGTTTTGAGCTTTTGCTTCTTGCTGCGTTGGTTTTCTAGAGCGAAGGCTTTGACAGCCTCTTGCAGGGCATTGGCTTTTTCGCGAGCAAGTTTACTAGCATCCTCCGCCTCAAATAAATCTGTTTGGCTGGCTGCTATATTCTTAGGTGCGAGCTTTGTCTTCTGCCCCTTCAAATTAGCGAGCTGCCCATGCGCGTTCACTTAAGCATAACTGATTGAAAATAAGTAAATAAAAAGCTTGCAAAGGTGA